>JAHFDS010000550.1 GCA_023248855.1 Myxococcales bacterium | reverse complement strand
GCGCTGCCCGCCGGCGTCGCGGCCGCGGGCCTCGGCGCGGCCCTGGCGGCCCTCACCAGCGAGCGCTTCGCCGCTCGTCGCGTGCGCACGCTCGTGATCGTGGCCGGCGCGCTGCTCGGGCCCTTTTTCGGGTCCTGGCTGGCCGGCGCGGTCGTGTCGTCAGCACCGCTCGCGCGTAGCCTCGGCGTGGTCGTGACGGTCTCGTTCGCCGACGCGCTCCGCTTCGGCACGGGCGCGCTGTGCCTGGCGCTCGGCAGTCGGCTGCTCGCCGCGCGCGTCCGCAGCATCCTCGTCCTCGAGGCCCTGGGGCTCGCGCTGGCCGCGGCGGCGATCGTGGCGCCGCACCGGGAGGGCGCCATCAATCGCCCCTTCGCGATCGGCGATCGCGCGTGGATGCACGGCTACGATCCGGGCGTCATCTTCCTCGCCATCGGAGCGCTGGCCGGCATCGCGCTCCTGGTCCTGCTCGTGCGGCGCGATCGCACCTTGCGGGCGCTGGTCGACCTCCTCGTGGTGGCGCTGCTCGTGCTGGGCGCGACCCGGGTGGTCCAGCGCTGGGAGCCGCCGCCACCCAAGCCCACCGGCGAGCTCGGCCTGACGGGGGAGGGTCAAAAGCCGAAGGAGCCGCCCGGCACCGCGCGCGGCGCGGGGGGGACCGGCGGCGCAGGCGGCAGCGCCTCCGGTCAGGCCGCGCCGAACCTCGACTTCAAGCAGGAGTACTCGAACGAGGGCAAGAGCACCCCCGTCGCCGTCGTGCTCCTGCACGACGACCACGCACCGCCCGAGGGCGCCTTCTACTTCCGCCAGGCCGCCTTCTCGCAGTGGAACGGCGTGCGGCTGGTCGCCGCCACCAAGGACGGCCTCGACGCCGACATCCCGGCGCAGTTCCCGACCGATCGCCTCAAGGTGCCGCTCGAGAAGGCCTGGCTGGGCGCCCGCCGCGAGCTCGACACCACGGTCGCGCTGGTCGTGGATCACCCGCGGCCCTTCGCCCTCGTGGCCCCGGCCGCGCTCGCCCCCGCGCCGAACCCCGATCCCACGCGGTTTCGGCGCGTCTACCGCGTCACCTCCCAGGTCCTCGCGCGCGACTACCCGGCGCTCCTGGGCGAGGCGGGCTTGCCGGGCGACCCGGAGCCCTACCTCGAGGCGCCGTCGGACCCGCGCTACAAGGAGCTGGCCGACCGCATCGTGGCCCGGCTGCCGCCCCGCTGGCGGCACGCCCCGCTCGCGCAGGCGCTCGCGATCAAGGAGTGGCTCGAGAAGGAGGGCACGTACTCACGAAAGAGCCAGCACGTTGCCTCGAGCGACCCGACCGGGGCCTTCCTGTTCGGTGACCAGGATCGCCTGGTCGGCTACTGCGTACACTTCGCGCATGCGCAGGCCCTGTTGATGCGCGCGCGCGGCCTGCCGTCGCGCGTGGCCGCGGGCTACGCGGTGCCCGAGCAGAACCGTGGCGCTGGCTCGTCGATCCTGCTGCGCGCGGGGGACGCGCACGCGTGGCCCGAGCTCTACCTCGCCGGCGCGGGCTGGGTGGTCGTGGACATCTCCCCGGCGCGCACCCGGGACCAGCCCGAGCCGCCGCCCGATCCGGAGCTGCAGCGCCTGATGGGCGAGCTCGCCCGGCAAAAGACCGGGCCGCCGCTGGTCGATCCTGATCGGCCCAGTCGCTGGCCCTCGGCCGCCACCCTCGGCCGCTGGTTGCTCCTCGCCCTTTGCTCGCTCGCCCTGGGCCTTTACGCCGCCAAGGCCTACCGGCGCCTGTGGCCGCTGGTCGCCCCGGGCCGCTCGCTGCCGCGCGTGGCCTACATTGGCGCGCTCGATGCGCTGGCCGACGCGGGCCTGCATCGGGCCCGCGGGGAGAGCCGTGAGGCCTTCGCCCGCCGCGTCGCGGGGCACGCCCCCGCCTTCGGCGCGCTCTCCGAGCTCCACCTCGACGCGGCGCTGTCCGCGCGCGCGCCCATCGTGCCCCGTGGCGTCCGGGCCGCGCCGCTCCTGCTCCTCGGGGCGCTCGCGCGGTCGCGCGGTCGCCTGCGCACGGGCCTGGGCCTTCTCAACCCGCTGTCCTTCTTCAAGGTGCACTGAGTGGATCCGACGACCGACCGTCCTGCGTACCCCGAGCACCCACGAGACCCACTCGAGCCGGCCCGGGACGTCGCCGCGCGCCTGAAAAAGCGGCTCGCCGCCGCGATCCTCGGCCGGGACGAGGTCATCGAGCTCGTGCTCGTGGCGCTGCTCGCCGATGGGCATGTCCTGCTCGAGGACTATCCCGGCTCGGGCAAGACCACGCTCGCCAAGGCGCTCGGCGATGCGATCGACGACCCGGTACACGGCTTGCCGGGCTTCCGGCGCATCCAGTTCACCCCCGACCTCCTGCCCTCCGACGTCACCGGTGTCACGGTCTTCGAGCCCGACACCCGGCAGTTCGTGTTCCGCCCCGGCCCGATCTTCGCGCACGTCGTCCTGGCCGACGAGGTCAACCGCACCTCGCCCAAGGTGCAGGCCGCGATGCTCGAGGCGATGGCCGAAAAGCAGGTGACTACCGACGCCGGCACGCGCCCGCTCGACGACCTCTTCTTCGTGATCGCGACGCAGAACCCGCTCGACGTCGCGGGCACCTATCCGCTGCCGGTCGCGCAGCTCGATCGCTTCCTGTTCAAGATCCGCATGGAGCACGTGTCCCGCACGGCCGAGCTCGCGGTGCTCGCGACGCTGCGCGAGCGCAAGGCGCCGCCCGTGGACCCGCGCGTGGCCCGGGACGAGCTCCTCGCCGCCCGGGCCGCCATCGAGGCGTGCGTCCACGTGGCCGAGCCCATCCGCGAGTGCCTGGTCGACGTCGCGGCCGCGCTGCGCAGCGACGACCGGGCGCTGCAGGGCATCTCGACGCGCAGCCTGGTCCTGGCGGTGCCCGCGCTGCAGGCGCTGGCGTGCCTGCGCGGGCGCGACCACGTGCGCGGCGAGGACCTCGAGACGCTCGCCCCGCGGCTGTTCGCGCACCGCCTCGAGCTCCAGCCCGGCGTCGACGACCCGCTGCCCCTCATCACCGCCGCGCTCGCGCACGGGCTCGAGCGACTGGCACGAAGGACCCTCCAGCGGTGATGCCGACCCTGCTCGCGATCGCCTTGGCGGTCTTTGCCGACGCCACGCCGGACGGCTTTGCGGCCGAGCCCGCGGAGATCGAGGCCTACACGGCGTTCGAGCAGCGACGCTTCGTGCAGGCCCGCGAGCGCGCGCAGGAGATCTTGAAGCGCAGGGAAGGCTCGTTCGTGGCCGAGCTCGTCCTCGGCGCCGTGGAGCACTACGGCGAGGGCAACCTGCCGAGCGCCATCGCCCGCTATGGGCGTGCCCGGCAGCTCTTCGAGGCCACGCACGGGGCTCATCCGGGGGAGGGCAAGCCGTGGCGCTGGCACGCGGAGATCTTGAAGGAGCTCGCCTGGACGAGCGGAGAGATGGACCGCCGCCCCGAGGAGCTCACCTACCTCGACGCACATGACGCGCTCTACCAGCCGCCCATGTGGGCCGAACGAGCGTGGCCGCTCATGAAGCTCGGCAAGCTCGCGGAGGCGCGGCGCATGATCGAGCTCGCAATCGCGACCGGCAAGCCCGACCAGGTCGACCGGGCGCTGACCGCTCGCTGTGCGATCGAATACGAGTCGGAGAACCGGAAGGCCGCGTTCGACGCCTGCATGGCCTCCGCCCAGGCCGAGCGCCGCGACGCGCACCCCGGCTCGATCCCCTTCGGCAACGCCGCCGAGGCGGCCCTCGGGCTATTGCGCTTCGACGTCGCCGAGCGGCTCATCCTCGAGGGGGCGCAGAAGCGCCCGCAGGGCGGAGACAACCCCTGGTCGCAGCTCGCCCAGCTGCACCTGGTCGAGGGCCGCTTCGCCGAGGCCGCCCAGGCGCTGCAGCAGGCCGTGCAGTTTCGCCGCCGCCGGCCTTCCTACCTGCACCAGCAGATGCGTGCCGAGACCGAGGCGGCCGCGGCCACGTTCCTGCTGGTCGCCGATCAGATCGACCTCGCGTTGCGGTTCACGGAGCGCGCGATGAATCGCCCCGACCGCGGGGGCCTCAAGAGCGGCCAGCCCGACGTCGCGGCCAGCGGGGCCGCGCTGGTCCACCACGTGGCGGCGCGCACTGCGGCCGAGCACATCCGGGAGGCGGCGAGCGCGGCGCCACTTTTCGAGCGGCCGCGCCTCTACGCCCGCGCTGCGCGCCTGGAGCTCGAGGCTTTTCGCGCCGGGCGCCGGGCGGCGGCGCTCTTGGCCGGCCACCGCCACCTCGTGCAGACGCTCCGGCCGTACCTCGGCGGGGGGGCGCTCGTGGCCACGTTCCTCGTGCCCGACCTCGTGCCGCTCATCGGCCCTGGCGTCGCCGAGGCGGCCCTCGACCGCGCCCGCCTCGCCGAGGACTTGCCCGCGGCCACGGTGTATCTCGACGAGCTCGGCGCGGAGACGGCGCTCGGGCGCGGCAAGCTCGACGCCGCCCTCGCGCT
>JAHFDS010000549.1 GCA_023248855.1 Myxococcales bacterium | reverse complement strand
ACGATGAGCCACGGGGGCTCGGCCAAGAGGCCCGCGCGCAGGGTCTCCGCGAGTGCGCGGAACTCGGGCGTCAGGAGCGGTCGCGCGCAGATGACGGCCTCGATGGGCTCGCTGCGGCAAAGCGCTCCTGCCGCCTCGAGGGTGCGCGGGAAGGCGAGCCGGTACGACGTGGGGTCCGGCGTCGCGCCGCTGCCGATGGTGCACTGGTAGACCGCGCAGCGAACGGGGTCGTCGTCGAGCACCACCACGAGAGGCTGCGCGGTCGTCACCGGAAGCGCCGTCCCAGATCGCCTAGCTGCTCGGCCGGGAGCTCGCCGGAGATCTTCACGCGTTGCGTGATCTGCCGGCCCGAATCCTGGTCCACCGCGGAGACGTTCAGGATGCCCGAGGTGTCGACCTCGAACATGACGTGGATCGAGATGGTGCCGCGCGGCGCGGGGCGCAGGCCCGTCATCACGAGCTCCCCGATTGGCGTGTTCTCGGCGACCTTCTTCGACTCACCCTGGTAGATCTTGACGCGCACGTCCTGCTGGCCGTCATACGAGGTCGAGAACACCCGCGTCTGCTCGACCGGAAGGTGCGTCCCACGCTCGATGATCTTCTCCATGAAACCGCCCGCCGTGGCGATGCCGATCGAGAGCGGCAGGACGTCGAGCAGGAGCGCGGAGGCCGTGGCGGGGTCCGGCGAGGCAGGGGCGACCAGCGACTGCGCGTGGATGGCCGCGCCGACGGCGACCGCGGTGCGCGGCTCGACGTCGCCACGCGGTCGGCGCTGGAAGAAGTGCTCGACCGTCGCGCGCACGAGCGGCAGGTAGGTGGTGCCGCCGATGAGCAGCAGATCGTCGACGTCGTGCAGCGTCTTGTGCGCCTCGTCCATCGCGAGGCGGCACACGTCCAGAGTGCGACGCATGTAGTCGACCCACAGCGCATGCGCGCTCGCGCGCGTGAGCGTGGCGTGCAGGTCCAGCCACTGCCGGTCGCGCGCCGCGACCCTGGGTACGTCCACGGTGGCGCTGTCGGTGTTCGTGAGCGCGCACTTGGCCTTCTCGCAGGAGAACAGGAGGCGCTGCCACTCGGCCGCGCTCTTCTGCAGCTCGATCTTGGTGGCCTCCCAGAACTTGCGCGCCAGATGTGTGGCCAGGGCGTGATCGAGATCGTCGCCGCCGAGCATCGTGTCGCCGGCGGTGAAGACCACCCGGAACACACGGTCGCGGATGTCGAGCAGCGTGAAGTCGAACGTGCCGCCGCCAAAATCGTACACGGCGACGGTGGCGTTGTAGCCGCGCTTGTAGCCGAACGCGAGCGCGGCCGCCGTGGGCTCGTTGATCATGCGGAGCACGTTCAGGCCCGCGATCTGCCCCGCGATGCGCGTGGCCTCGCGCTGCGCGTCGTTGAAGTTGGCGGGCACCGTGATGACCGCGTCCTGCACCGGCCGGCCGAGCCGCTTCTCCGCGATGCTGCGCATGTGCCGCAGGATGAGGGCCGAGATCTCCGGCATCGTCACGAGCTGGTTCCGGATGCGCGCGACCGGCTGGCTCTGCGGGCCCTCGATCACCTCGTAGGTGAAGTTGGCCTTGGCGTGGTTGACCGCGGGCTCGTTCCACTTGCGGCCGATGAGGCGTTTGGACGAGTAGACCGTGTTGTCGGGATCGTTGATGAGGCGCGCCTTGGCCTCGTGCCCGACCAGGGGGGCGCCCTTGTCCGGGAACCAGACCACCGAGGGCTGCAGCGTCTCGCCCTTTTCGTCGGCGAGGATCTGCACGCGCTCCCCGTCGGCGACAGCCACCGACGAGTAGGAGGTACCGAGGTCGATCCCGACGGCCGTGCGCTCCATCCCCGGTGGCCCAGCCTAGCACGAGGGGCCCCGAGCGCCGTGGTATCGTGACGCCGTGGGTTCGTCTGCGCAGCTCGAGCGGGTGCTCCTCGACCTCAGGCGCGAGTACCTGCGCTCGCTCGAGACCCCGCCAGACGAGGACGCCGGCAGCGAGGCGCTCCTGCGCGTTCGTGCGGGTGGGCTGGGGTTGCTCCTGCGCCTTTGCGACCTGCGCGAGATCGTCCGCGTGCCGGAGCGTGTACCGCTGCCGGGGCGGGCGGGCCGCTCGCTCGCTCCGGTGCGCGGGCGCTTGCTCGCGGTGGCCGATCTCGGGGCGGTCGCACTCGGGCGGGCGTCCATGTTCGGACCCAAGGCGCGCCTTTGCACCCTGCGCGCAGACGACCAGGCGGGCGTGCTGGTCGAGTCGGTGATCGACGTCGCGCGCGGCGCCGATCAGGACGTGGCACGCGCCCTGGGGGAGGGGGGCCCCGGCGCGGCGCTACGGGGGCCGATGCCGGGCGGAGAGCGCCTGGTCGACGGCGCGCGGCTCGCGACGCTGGTGCTGCAGGGGGGCGCGTGAGGGTCCCTGCCCATGGCCAGGAGGTGCGGCACGACACCGAGCGGTCGAGCTCGTCGGGCGTGTTCCCGATCTACGAGCCGAGCGGGGTGCACTTCGTCCGCAAGCGCGGGCTCGGCGGCTCGCTCAAGTGGCAGGTCGCGGTGGGCCTGGCGATGTCGATCCTGCTCGTGACCACGGTGCTCCTGTTCGCGTTGCATCGCACGACGTTCGGGATGCTGCGCGAGCAGCACCAGAGCCGGGCGATCGCGATCGCCAAGAGCTTCGCCGCGCAGAGCCTCGATGCCCTCGGCGGGGCCGACCCGCGCGTATGCGCCACCATCGCCGAGCGCGCGGTGCGCAACGTCATGCAGGAAGAGGACGTCCTCGGGGCGCAGATCTTGAAGGACGGCCACGTGGTGGGAAGCTCCGACGGCACCGAGATCGGGCGCCGCGACGACGTCAGCTGGCGCAGCGGCAACGGGGCCGCGCGGCCGGTGGTGCGCGAGGTCGGTACTCCGGGGCGGTTTGCCGTGGTGGCGCCGGTGCAAGGGGCCGGGTCCGAAGGGGCAGACCCGCAGATCGGCGTCGTCCGCGTCGTGATGTCCACCGCGTCGGTCGAAGCCAAGCTGGTCGATCTGCGCCGGGACGGTCTGCTCTACGGGGGCATCGCGCTCGTGGTGGGCATGGTGCTGTCGTATTTCCTCGCGCAGCGGAAGGTGGCGAGCGTGGCGCGGCTGGCGCGCGCGGCGGCGCGATTCGAGGGGCGCAGCTGGACCGCGCTCGAGGTGCCGAGCGCCGACGAGATCGGGATCCTGTTCGACGCCTTCAACCGGATGGCGACGGGCATCCGCGCACAGCTCGAGCGCTCGGATCGGCAGATCCGCGAGATCACCGAGGCGACCATGCGCATCTCGGCGGCGACGAGCGAGATCCTCTCGATCTCGACGCAGCAGGCCAGGGGCGCGGCGCAGCAGGCGAGCGGCGTCGAGGGCGCGACCGACAACGCCGAGCGCATCGCGGTGTCGGCCCGGCGCATCGCGGATCACGCGCAGTCCGTCACGGAGACCACCGAGCGCACGCTCGGCGCCGTGCAGCGCGGCACCGCGGACGTCGACCAGGCGATCGCCGGCATCGCGGGCGTCAAGCGCCACGTGCAGTCGGTGGCCGAGGCCATGCTCGACCTCGGTGCGCAGTCGCAGCACATCGGCGGCATCATCGACATCATCAACGACATCTCCGAGCAGACGAACCTGCTGGCGCTCAACGCCGCCATCGAGGCATCGGGCGCGGGCGAGGCGGGGCGGCGCTTCGCGGTGGTGGCCAAGGAAGTGCGACGGCTCGCCGAGCGCACCGTCGAGGCCACGCAGGAGATCGCTGGCATCATCGAGGTCATGCGGCGCGCGACCAACCGCACCGTGATGCTGACCGAGGAAGGCTACAAGGCCGCCGATGCGGGGGCCGGCATGGTGGACCAGGTAGGCGTCTCGCTGCGGCAGCTGGCGACGCTGGTCGCAGACGCGGCGTCGGCGACGCGCGAGATCACCGCGTCCACGCAGCGGCAGACGCAGGCCACCGACGAGATGGTGCGCACCATCGCGCAGATCCGGCAGATCGCGCAGGAGGTCCGGCGCGGCGCGGAGGAGACCTCGAAGAGCATCTCGGAGCTCAACCAGATGGCCGCGTCGCTGTCGCGCTGGACCCAGTAGGCGCACCGACGACGAATTCGCATGGGCAGATATGAGCAAGGATGACGCCAAGCGGCAGAAGTACCTGACCCTGTTCTCGGCGGAGGCCGACGAGCACCTGCTGGCGCTCGGGACCGCGCTCTTGCTGCTCGAGAAGGCGCCTTCCGACAAGGAGGCCCTGGCCAACGCGCTACGGCGCGTGCACACGCTCAAGGGCTCGGGGCAACTGCTCGGCCTGGTCGACATCGCGCGGGCGGCGCACGCGTTCGAGGACAGCCTCAAGGCGGTGGAGCGCGGGGACCGTGCGGTCGACGGGCGCCTCGTCGATGGCCTGCTCGACGGGGTGGATCTCCTGCGCTCGCTGGTCGATCAGATCCGTCCGAGCGGGGCGCCCCAGCGGAGCCCGGCGCCCCCGGAGACGCCGCCGGCTGCG
>JAHFDS010000548.1 GCA_023248855.1 Myxococcales bacterium | reverse complement strand
CAAGGCCGCACCGAAACCCCGGCCGGCGCCGAAGGCCGCGGCACCGAGGGCCGCGGCACGGCAAGAGCCCGCGCGTCCGGAGCCTCCGCCCGCGGCCCCGGTCGAGCTGTCGGCGGCGCCTGCCGAGGCGCTGCCGGTGACGGTTCCCGCAGCGGCGACCGACCCGGACCAGCCCGAGCACGGCAAGACCAACGGGACGCACGGGCACGCGCTGCCGCCGGTGGTGGTACCGATCGAGACGACCTCGGCCGACGAGGCCTGCCCTGGGCCGGTGGACGACGACGCCCTGGGCGCGGACGAGCCCGAGGCCGATGAGCCCGCGTACGGCGCCGACGCGGCCGTCCGACCCCTCGACGCCCCGGCCGATCCGGACTACGGCCCGTCGCTCGACCGCAAGGTGCGCGACGAGTCCGCGCGTCGCGGCCTCACCGACGAGTTCCGCCAGCTCGAGCGCTTCATCCGCGAGCGCGTCCTGCCGACCGCACCGGGAGGCTCGGAGCGCCGCCGGCTGCCGCTCGAGTTCCTGTGGAGACGCTGGCGCGACCTCGCGATGATGGATCGCTCCGACTATGTCGATGAGTTCGGCCGCGATCCCATGTACTCGGCGCGCGTCGAGCCCATGCTCGACTTCCTCTACCGGCGCTACTTCCGCGTCGAGGTGGTCGGCCTCGAGAACGTGCCCACGGCGGGGCGCGGGCTCATCGTCGCGAATCACTCGGGCACGCTGCCCTACGACGGCGCGATGGTGATGCACGCCATCAAGCGCGACCACCCGGCGCACCGCGACGTGCGCCCGCTGGTGGAGGACTTCGTCTTCCACTTCCCGTTCCTCGGCACGTTCATGAACCGCGTCGGCGGCGTGCGTGCGTGCCAGGAGAACGCGGAGCGCCTGTTGCTCCAGGATCAGCTGGCCGCGGTCTTTCCCGAGGGCGTCAAGGGCATCGGCAAGCTCTATCGAGATCGCTACCGGCTGCAACGCTTCGGCCGCGGCGGCTTCATCAAGCTGGCGCTCCGCACCGACTCGCCCATCATCCCGTGCGCGATCCTCGGCGCCGAGGAGATCCACCCGATGATCGGCAAGGTCACCTGGCTGGCCAAGACCATCGGGGTGCCCTACATCCCGATCACACCGACGTTCCCCTGGCTCGGCCCGCTCGGCGCGATCCCGCTGCCGACCAAGTGGACCATCGCCTTTGGCGCACCGCTCTACTTCAACGACGAGTACGGCCAGGACGGCGCCGACGACCGCATCCTCGTCAATCGCCTGTCCGAGAACGTGCGCGCGCGCATCCAGGAGATGCTCGACGGCCTGCAGCAGCGCCGCAAGAGCGTCCTGCTCGGGTAACGCGGGGACGGCGTGAGCGAGGAGGAGACCGAAGGCGACGACTTCGAGGCCTGCCTGGAGCAGGCGCGCGAGCGCCTGGTCTCCGAGGGCGAGTCGGCGCTCGCAGACGCGGCGGACGCCGTGGACGCGGCGCTGATGCAGCGCCCCACCGCGGGCGAGGCGTGGCTGGTCAAGGCTCAGGTGCTGGCGGCCGCGGGGGATGGGTTCGCCGCGCTGGCGTCGGTGGACCAGGCGCGGGCGTGCGGGGCGAGCGCGCTCGAGGCGCAATGGATCCGCGCGGCGGTGCTGGCCGACCTGGGCTTTTGCGATCGCGCGCTCGGCACGCTGGCCGAGGCGCGCATGGAGCTCGGCGGCGCCGAGCCCTGGCTGATCGAGGCCATCTTCCTCGAGGAAGCGGCGATCCTGGAGTCGCTCGGCCGCCCGCTCGAGGCGGCGCGCGCGCTCGAGGCGGGTCTCGACCGCCTGCCCGACAGCGAGGCCCTCCGCGCCGGCCTCGCGCCGCTCGAGCGCGCCCGCGTCCGTGACACGCTACGGCTGCTGCCGGGCGGCCGCCGGTAACCCTACTGGTCCCAGCCCACCGTCCAGGTGCCCTGGGTGCCGCGGCCGGTCTGCCAGGACACCTTGCCCTGGCCGTCGACCGCGTTCAGCCGCCGGGTGGGGGACGAGATGCGCACGCGCACGTACTGCAGCGACGGCATGGAATCGGCGAGCGTGACGTCGAGCTCGTCTCCGCGCGGCCGCACGAGCACCAGGTTGGCCGTCGGCGACGGCCTCGGCGGAGCGTGCAGCTCGAGGTCGATCGGGTCGCCGGTGAAGTATCCGTTGACCCAGATGCGAGCGGCGGTCTCGGGGCGGCCGTTGCGCGTCTGCGTGCGCATGTGGGCCATCACCTGCGGCGGGTGGATCTCGCTGTGGTAGGGCGTGTGGCCGCAGTCGATGATCCACCGCCCCGCCGCGAACACGAGGTCGTTCCTGAACGGCTCGCGGAAGTTGCCATAGAGGTAGGGTCTCCCGTAGTACTCCTCGAACTCGATCGTGAAGACGTCGGGGTTCGACTGGCCCGCGGCGATGAGGCTCTTGTAGCCGGGCAGCGGCACCAGCTTGACGTGCATGTCGGACGAGCAGAACTCGGTGCGGTCGTCGAGCAGGTAGTCGGCTCCCACGCTGAGCGCGTCGAAGGCGCTGCTGACACCCTTGACGCAGGGCCCGTAGCGGTTGTCGTGCGTGTACGGGTTGTCGATGTGCGAGCGCTTCGCGGTGGCCACGACGCCCCACACCGGCGTCAGGGTGTGCTGGCCGACGATGGCCGCCCACTCGGCCGGGTTCGGGCTGGTGTCGAGGCCCGTGATGTCGCTCCAGGCGCCCTCGACGCCCTCCCAGTCGTACTTCTCGTTGTTGCAGTACGTCCCGGGGTTGGGCAGCGGGGCGTCGCTCGGCGCCGTGATCGGGCAGGGCCCCTGGCTCGACGCGCAGGCGTAGTGCTCGACGATGGTCGGCGCCTCGTCCGTGATGTCGGCCGCGGTGCGGTCGCCCGCCACGCGCTCGAGGTAGAGGCGCGCGGGCGTGCCCCGGATCTCGAGCGTGCCCGTGGGCCGAGTCAGGCCCGGCGCGCGGAAGCGCTGGAACAGCCAGGTCTCGTAGACACCGATCGACTGGGTCGGGTCGGCCACCGGGATGCCGGACGCGCGCTCCCCGCCGCGGGCGTCGATGGCGTCGGCGAAGATGCGCGGCACCTGGAACGCACCGCTCGCGGTGGCGTAGATGCGCCCACCGCTGAAGAGCTGCGCGCGCGCGGCGTCGCCCGCGACCGCGCGTTCGTCCTCCATCGGGCACCCGAGCTTCGGGTAGCCGTTGAGATCCTTGAGACCGCGCCACTTGTCGAGGATGGCGCCCCGGATGGTGCGCGTGGTCCGGCCGACGAGCGCGACCGCGCCGCGCTCGTACACCGCGTAGGTGCAGCCCGACACCTGCGATCCGAAGGAGAACGCCCCGAGGGTCGCCGCCTCCTGGTCGATGCGCGCCTTGAGCGCCGTCGGGAAGTAGGTGACCTCGATGCTCCGCGTGCCGGTGCGCGCGGCCGTGTTCTCGGCCGACACGGTGATCGTCTGCGGGCCGATCCCGAGCTGGAGCGCCTGCTGGAAGGTGAGGCTCGTGCCGGTGCCGGCGAGCGCGAGCGGGGTCGAGAACGGGGGCACCAGGCTGCCGGGCGGACGCCGGATCTCGTGCAGGAGCTTGCCCGGCGGGCGCAGGCCATTGCCCGTCACCGTGCCGCGGGCCATCTGGTCGCGCACGGCGACGGTGCTGCCGGCCGTGGGCTCGGTGATGGTGACGACCGGCGTGCCGGTGGGTGGCGGGGGAGGCGGCTGTCCGACGACCACGAGGTCGTCGATGATCTCGAACGACGTGTCGTCGTTGAAGAGCTCGACCCGCCGGATGCGCGCGGAGGTGGTCGAGACCTGGAAGCTCACGAGCGCGGTGTTGGTGAGCGCCTTCGGGCCATCGGTGGCCAGGACCGCGCCGGCCGCGTCGAACGCCCGCAGTGTCGTGCGCGTCGTGCCGCCGGGGTACTGGGCGCGCGCGAACAGCGACACGCGCGACTTCGCGCTCGAGAAGTCGATGCCCATCGGAGGGGGGTGGAACTCGCCGCCGGGATTGCCGGCGAAGAGCACGCGCGTGCCCGAGTGGGTCGGCGCGCTGGCGCTGACGTAGGCGCCCGAGAACAGGACGCCACGCGTGCCGTACTGGTTCGTCAGGCGCGTGCCGTCGGCGAGGTCCTCGAAGTCGAAGGTGGCGTTGCCGGCGCCGTCGGCCTTGCCGCCAAGGGCCGTGGGGTCGGGGTCGGCGCCCGGGTCGGCGGCTTGCGGGCCGCCGCAGCCAAGGAGCGTGCAGGCCAGCGTGAACGGGACGAATGCAGAGGGGCTCGGGCGGAACATGGTCTTCTCCTCGAAGGGGTGCAGGGTTCAGAAGGCGGCGCCGAGGCCGGCGGTGGCGGTCGGGCCGCACGCGGTGGCGCGACCCTGGAGCGCGGTGCAGCCGACGCCGGCCTGGCCCGTCAGGAACGCCGGCCCGAGGGCCAGCGCCGCGACCGGCCCCGCGAGGACGTCGTAGCGCGGATCCTCGGTCCGGCCGCGGCCGCCCAGGTTGGCGCGCAGCCGACCATC
>JAHFDS010000547.1 GCA_023248855.1 Myxococcales bacterium | reverse complement strand
CCGAGGCCGCGGCGTTCGTGAACACGGCGCCCGACGCTGCCGGCGGCGGCGTCCCCGACGTCGAGGCGGCGCTGGCCGGGGCGCGCGACATCGTCGCCGAGACGCTGTCGGAGACCGCGGACATCCGGGCGCTCGTGCGCGACGCCTTCTTCGCCGAGGGCATGCTGTGCTCGGAGGCGGTGCCCGACAAGACCACGGGGCCGACGAAGTTCGAGCAGTACTACGCGTTCCGCGAGGCCACCCGGGACATCCCGTCGCACCGCTTCCTGGCCATCCGCCGCGGCGAGCGCGAGGAAGTGCTGCGCGTTCGCATCGAGGTGGACGCCGATGCGATCCGTCCGAGGATCGCGGCCAAGGTGGGCTGGAAGCAGGGCACCCCGTTTGCTGCCCAGCTGGACCTCGCGATCGCCGACGCGTTCCGCCGCCTCCTGGCGTCGGCCGCCGAGACCGACGTTCGCGTGGAGCTCAAGCTCAAGAGCGACCGCGCGGCGGTCGACGTGTTCGCGGACAACCTGCGGCATCTCCTCCTCTCCGCGCCGCTCGGTACGAAGTCCGTGGTGGGCATCGACCCTGGCCTGCGCACGGGCTGCAAGTGCGTGGCGGTGGACGCGACCGGCAAGTTCCTCGAGACCATGACCATCTACCCGAGCCAGGGCGCCGCGGCCGAGGAGCGTGCGCGGCGCGAGCTGGTCGCCTTCGTGCGCCGGCACGCACCGGTCGCGGTCGCCGTCGGCAACGGCACCGCCGGCCGCGAGACCGAGGAGTTCACCAAGCGCACGCTCTCGGCCGAAGGGCTCGTGCCGACGGCGGGCGGGCCGTTCGTGATGGCGGTGTCGGAGTCGGGCGCGAGCGTCTACAGCGCGAGCGAGGTCGCCAGGGACGAGTTCCCCGACCTCGACGTCACCGTGCGCGGGGCGATCTCGATCGCGCGGCGGCTGCAGGATCCGCTGGCGGAGCTCGTCAAGATCGATCCGAAGGCGATCGGCGTCGGGCAGTACCAGCACGACGTGCACCAGCCGCTGCTCGCCAAGAAGCTCGAGGAGGTGGTCGAGAGCTGCGTCAACCACGTGGGCGTCGAGCTCAACACCGCCTCGGCGTTCCTGCTCGCACGCGTGGCTGGCATCGGGCCGTCGCTGGCCAAGAAGATCGTCGCCCACCGCGAGAAACACGGCGCGTTTGCGGGGCGGCAGGCGCTGCTCGGCGTGGCTGGCCTCGGGCCGCGCACGTTCGAGCAGGCGGCGGGTTTTCTGCGCGTCCACGGGGGCGCGCACCCGCTCGACGCGTCCGCGGTGCACCCGGAGCGCTACCCGCTCGTCGAGCGGATCGCCGCGGACGTGGGCGCCTCGCTGCCGGAGTTGGTCGGCAACGCCCGGCTGGCGTCATCCATTCGCATCGACAAATATGTCGGCGATGGCGTGGGCGAGCCCACGCTGCGCGACATCGTGGCGGAGCTCGGCAAGCCCGGGCGCGATCCGCGCGCGTCGTTCGAGCCGCCGAAGTTCCGGGACGACGTGATGTCGCTCGAGGATCTCAGGCCCGGCATGGCCCTCGAGGGCGTGGTGACGAACGTCACCGCGTTCGGCGCGTTCGTGGACGTGGGCGTGCACCAGGATGGGCTGGTGCACGTCTCCCAGCTGGCGGACCGCTTCGTCAAGGACCCCAAGGACGTGGTCAAGGTCGGCGACAAGCTGACAGTGCGGGTGCTCGAGGTCGACCTGCCGCGAAAGCGCATCAGCCTGACCGCCAAGAAGGAGGGCGCGCCGCCGCCCCAGCGTGGCCAAAAGCCGGAGCGTCCGCCGCGGCCCGAGGGCGGGCGACCCGCCGCGCGCGCGGGCAAGCCCAAGGGCGGCGAGGCTGCGGCCGAGAGCAGCGCTCCGGGCGGGAAGTTCTCGAATAACCCGTTCGCCAAGCTGCTCGGCCGCTAGACCGCTTCCAGGTTGAGTTGATCGTGCGAATCGCGAGCTCGCGGGCTTCGACGTGTGCAAAGCCCATGCGGCGGCGGTCTGTGTTTCCCCCCACTTCGCGCTCCGCGCTGCGTGGGGCCCCGGTCGCGCCCTTGGGGCGGCCCTGCGGGCGCGACGCTGGCGGTCGGGATGGTCACAATCACTTCAACGTGAAACGAGTCTAGAAACGCGTAGACCCCGCGCCAGCGCTCTGGGTCCGGTCCCGGTCCCGGTCCCCTTCCCGGTCCCGAGCGTCCGGCTCCTCGACCGCAGCGGCTGAGCCAGCTCGAATACCGGACTCGGACCGGGAGCGGGACCGGGACCGGCTTCGGATGGCGCCGGATCAATGCGACTCTGGTCAGTCTAGCGGCCGGTCCGAGCCGGCACACATGCGCCCACCCGAAAGCAGCGGTACGCTGCCGGTGACACGTTTGCCCGTGGCCGGTGTTCGACACGGCGAGGAGGGCGCTTGGCGGTCGATGTCGAGGCCCTGTACAGGCGGTACGGACCCATGGTGCACAGGCGATGCAAGTCCTTGCTCGGCGACGAAGACCGCGCGGCGGACGCGATGCAGGACACGTTCGCGCTCCTGCTCGTGCACCAGACGCGGCTCGACGCGGACGCGCCGTCGTCCCTGCTCTGGCGGATGGCGACCAATGTTTGTTTGAACCGCCTGCGCGGCCAGAAGCGCCGCGGGGAGACCGCGGACGAGGGCCTGCTCGAGGCGATCGCCGGGGCGGACGACCTCGAGGGACGCAGCGTGGCCGGCGCGGTGCTCGATCGGCTGTTCGGGCGGGAGCCCGCGTCGTCGCGCACCATGGCGGTCATGCACCTCGTCGACGGGATGACGCTCGAGGAGGTCGCTCGCGAGCACGGGCTGTCGGTGTCGGGCGTACGCAAGCGCCTGCGCACGCTCAAGGCGCGCCTCGAGGCGCTCGAGCCGGAGGGAACGTCGTGAGCAAGATCCCTGCGCTGTCGATGGAACGACTCGCGCTCGGCGAGCTGGCGGCCGACGAGGCGCGCCGCGTACGCGAGGGGCTCGGCGCGTGCGCGGAGGCCGAGCTGGCGGCGCTGCGCGCGGACGACGCCCGCCTCCTCTCGGCGCATCCGGTCGAGGTCATCGCGCCGCGCATCCGGCAGCGGGCGGAATCGCTCAGCGTGCGCCCGCCACGTGCGCTCGTGGTCTGGCTCATGCCTGTCCTGGCGGGCGCGGCCGCGCTCGCGATCGCGCTCAAGGTCGGAGTGACCGAAGACGTTCGCCCGCAGCGCGAGGAAGGGATCCGCATCAAGGGGGACCCGACGCTCGTGCTGCGCCTGCAGACACCCGACGGGCAGACGACCACGATCGCCCGCGACACGCTGGTCGGCAAGGGCGACGTGGTACAGCTCAGCGTCCGCGGCGACGCCACCCGGCGATTCGGCGCCGTGGTCTCGATCGACGGCCGCGGCCACGTCACGCGGCACCTGCCCGAGGAGGGTTCGCTGGCGGCCACGCTCGCCGCCAAGGAGCAGGCCTTGCCGCACGCCTACGAGCTCGACGACGCGCCCGACTTCGAGCGCTTCGTCTTCGTGACCGCGAAAACCGGGTTCGATGTCGAGGTCGTGCTTTCGGCGCTGCGGGCTCTACCGGCGGAGGTCGCGCACAGCCAGCCCCTGGCGCTGCCGGCCGGGCTCTCGCAAAAGAGCGTCGTGCTCCAGAAGAAGGAGCGCCGGTGAGCCTATCCGGTGGAAGCGCGCGCGAGTACGGCCGGCGGCCGCAGCTTCCCCCCGCCGCCTCGGGGGTGGGGGGGCTGCTATCACGCGCCTCTGACCGGGCGAACGCGGCGCTTTCGCTCCTGGTGCTGGCCGCGAGCTTGCTCTGCTGGACGCCGGCCGCGGCGGCGGGCGCTGCGGAGCCGGTGGCGCTTCGGCGCTTCGCGCTCGTCGTGGGGTCGAACGACGGCGGCCCTTCACGCGTGCGCCTCCGGTACGCGCAGAGCGACGCGCAGGCGTTCGCACAAGTACTCGAGGGCTGGGGCGGCGTCGCGCGCGCGGATCGGCTGGTCGTGCTCGAGCCCACGGTCGATCGGCTCCGCGAGGCGATTTTCGACCTGCGTGGACGCGTCCGCGGGGCCAGCGGGGCCCGCCGCGTGGAGGTGCTGTTCTACTACTCCGGACACTCGGACGAGGAGGGCCTGCTGCCCGCCGGCGCGCGCTTGCCCTACCAGGAGCTGCGCCGTGCCATCGACGCCATGCCGGCCGACGTGCGCATCGTGGTGCTCGACTCGTGTTCCTCCGGTGCGCTCACCCGGCGCAAGGGCGGCACCCGGCGCGCGCCGTTCTTGGTGGACGAATCCGGTCGCGTGACGGGCCATGCCTTCCTGACCTCGAGCGCGGCCGAGGAGGCGGCGCAGGAGTCGGACCGCATCGGCGGGTCCTTCTTCACGCACTATCTCCTCTCGGGCCTGCGCGGCGCCGCGGATGCCTCGCGTGACGGCCGCGTCACGCTGTCCGAAGCCTATCAGTTCGCGTTCCACGAGACGCTGTCGCGCACCGAGCGCACGGCGGGTGGCCCGCAGCATCCGGCCTACGATATCCAGC
>JAHFDS010000143.1:12132-18070 GCA_023248855.1 Myxococcales bacterium | reverse complement strand
CCGATGGCTGGCGCACCGCGCACGACCATCGTGGTGATGGCCTCCGCCACGGCCGGGACGTCGTCGTAGGCGTGCCACACCTCCTCGACCGGCAGCCGCGGCTGGTCGAGCAGCCACAGCGTGCCGCTGTCCCACACGAGCGGCGAGAGCACGTCGTTGAACCGGCTAGCCACCATCGAGCACCTTCTTCAAGATCTGGTTCACCAGCGGCGGGTTGGCCTTGCCGCCCGTCGCTTTCATCACCTGGCCGACGAAAAAGCCCATGAGCTTCGGGTTCTCGGGCAGCCGGGCCGCTTCCTTGGGATGATCCGCCACGACCTTGCGGCACGCGGCCTCGAGCGCGACCGTGTCACTCACCTGCAAGAGTCCCTCGCGCTCGACGATCGCGCGCGCGCCCTCGCCCGACGTATACATCTTGGCAAATACGTCCTTGGCGATCTTGCCGCTCAGGGTGCCGTCGTCGATGAGCCGCACCAGCTCGGCGAGCGCCCCTGGCGCAACGGGTGCTTCGGCCGGGCGCTTGCCTTCGCGATTGAGCTCGCGCAGGAGCTCGGACTGGATCCAGTTGGCCGCCTTCTTCGCGTCGGCGCCGGCCGCCACCGCGGCCTCGAAGTAGTCGGCCAGCTCGCGCTCCTCGGTGAGCACCCCTGCGTCGTAGTCGGACAGACCCAGCCCCTCGGAAAACCGCAGGCGCCGCGCGAGCGGCAGCTCCGGGATCGCGGCCCGGCTCGCGGCCAGCAGGGCGTCGTCGATCACGAGCGGCGGCAGGTCCGGCTCGGGAAAGTAGCGATAGTCGTGCGCCTCTTCCTTCGAGCGCATCGCGGCGGACACGCCGCGCTCCGCGTCCCACAAGCGCGTCTGCTGCACGACCGTCTGGCCGCGCTCGTAAAGGCGCACCTGGCGTACGATCTCGTGGTCGATCGCCGCCTCGACGTTCTTGAACGAGTTGACGTTCTTGGTCTCGGTGCGGGGCCGGTACTCGCGCTCGCCGCGCAGGCGCACCGACACGTTGGCGTCGCAGCGCATCGAGCCCTCGTCCATGTTGCCGTCGGAGATGCCGAGGTAGCGCACGAGGCGCCGCACCATGCGCAGGTACTCGGCCGCCTCCGCGGCGCTGCGGAGATCGGGCGCGCTGACGATCTCGACGAGCGGCACCGAGGCGCGATTGAAGTCCACCAGCGAGCGCGCGCCCGCGTGCACGCTCTTTCCGGCGTCCTCCTCGACGTGGATGCGCACGAGCGAGACCTCGTGCATCGTGCCCGCGAACGGGAAGCGGACCCGACCGTGCTCGCACAGAGGCTCGTCGAATTGCGAGATTTGGTAGCCCTTCGGCAGGTCCGGATAGAAGTACTGCTTTCGCGCGAAGCGCGAGACGCGGCGGATGGTGCAGTCGGTCGCAAGACCCATGCGCACCGCGTAGTCGATCGCGGTGCGGTTCGGCACCGGCAGGACGCCCGGCAGGCCGAGCGACACCGGCTCGACGTTGGTGTTCGGCGGCGCGCCGAAGGTGGTCGGTGCCCACGAGAACAGCTTCGAGCGCGTGGCCAGCTGCACGTGGCATTCGAGACCGATCACCGGCTCCCACTTGGCGAGATCGACGTCAGCCAAGGGGTGGCCTCCGGCGGCTGTGGTCGGTCGCGGCCTCGTACGCGCCGGCCGCCTGGAGCAGCACCTCCTCGCCGAGCGCCGGGCCGAGCAGCTGGAGGCCGATCGGCAGACCCGATGGAGAGAAGCCGCAGGGCACCGACAGGCCCGGCAGGCCCGCCAGGTTGCAGGCCAGGGTGAGCACGTCCGCCAGGTACATCTCGACCGGGTCGCCGGCGCGCGCACCGAGCGGGAACGCCGTGGTCGGCGAGGTCGGACACGCGATCACGTCGCAGCGCTCGAACGCCCGCGCGAAGTCGTCGGCGATGAGGCGTCGCACGCGGAGCGCCTTGCCGTAGTAGGCGTCGTAGTAGCCCTCACGGAGCGCGTAGGTGCCGAGGATGATGCGGCGCTTGACCTCGGGGCCGAAGCCCTCGGCGCGCGTCCGCTCGTACATCTCGCCGAGGTCGCGCACGCCCTCCGAGCGGTGTCCGAAGCGCACGCCGTCGAAGCGCGCGAGGTTCGACGAGGCCTCGGCGGGCGCCACGAGGTAGTACGTCGGCAGCGAGTATTTCGTGTGCGGCAAGGACAGCTCGACCAGCGTCGCGCCGAGGCCCTCGAGCACGCCGAGCGCGGCGCGCACGGCCGCCTCGACCACCGGGTCCATGCCAGCCACGAAGTACTCCGCCGGCACGCCGACGCGCAGGCCCGCGGCGCCCCGGCCCACCGCGTCGCGATAGCGAGGCACCGGCAGCGCCAGCGAGGTCGCGTCCTTCGGATCGTGCCCCGCGATCGCCTCGAGAACCAGCGCCGCGTCGCGCACCGTGCGGGTCATCGGGCCCACCTGGTCGAGCGAGCTCGCGAAGGCCACGACGCCGTAGCGCGACACGCGACCGTACGTGGGCTTTAGCCCCACGATCCCGCAGAACGACGCGGGCTGGCGGATCGAGCCGCCGGTGTCGGTCCCGAGCGCCGCCGCGCACAGGCTCGCCGCGACCGCCGCCGCGCTGCCCGAGGACGAGCCCCCGGGCACGCACGAGAGGTCCCACGGGTTTCGCGTCGGGCCGAAGGCGCTGTTCTCGCCCGAGCTGCCCATCGCGAACTCGTCCATGTTGAGCTTGCCGAGCAGCACTGCGCCGGCCTCGGCCAGCTTTCGGGCCGGCGTGCCCTGGTAGGGCGGGATCCAGCCGCGCAGGATCTTCGAGGCGCACGTGGTCTCGAGCCCCTCGGTGACGAAGATGTCCTTGAGCGCCACCGGCACACCGCCGAGCGCCCCCACCGCCTCGCCGCGCAGGCGGCCGGCGTCGATGGCCTCGGCCGACGCGAGGGCGCCGCGCTCGTCGACCCGCAGGTAGCAGCCGAGCCGCGGATCGAGCGCCGCGATGCGATCGAGGTACGCCCGTGTCGCCTCGCGCGCGCTGATGGTCTTGCGCTCGAGCCCCTCGAGCAGCTCCGACAGGGATAGACCGACGATCGAGGACATCAGCGCTCGATGATCTTCGGGACCACGAAGTAGCCGTCCTCCCGCTGCGGCGCACCTGCGAGCGCACGCTCGTTCTCGAGGGTTGGCCCGATCTCGTCGCGACGCAGCGGCAGCGCCGTCGGTACCGCGTGGGTCATGGGCAACACGCCTTCCGTGTCGAGCGCGCGGAGCACGTCCATGTGCCCGAGGATGGCGCCGAGCTCACGCGCCAGGCGCTGGACCTCCGCCTCGGTGAGCGCGAGCCGCGCGAGCCGCGCGGTGGCCAGCACGTCCTTTTCGTCGATGGGCATGGCTACGGCAGGCGTGGGATCGAGAAGCCGCGCAGCATGTGGGCTTCGGCCAGCCGCGCCGCTCCCGCGGCATCGCGGGCCCGGATGGCCGCGAGCAGCGCGCGCT
Source organism: Myxococcales bacterium (assembly GCA_023248855.1). Lineage (GTDB taxonomy): Bacteria > Myxococcota_A > Polyangia > JAHFDS01 > JAHFDS01 > JAHFDS01. The sequence goes on along the minus strand of JAHFDS010000143.1, from coordinate 14,607 downwards.
GCGAGGCACGCACATCTTCCGCCGGCCCGACCAGGGGCGCGAGCAACCCGGAGTAGGCGGACACGGCGCTGCGGATGGAGTTGATGAGCAGCCGGAACACGCGGTTCTTCGAGGCCTCGGTGAGTGCCACGTAGAACTCGAAGTCCGTCGCCAGGACCACCGCAGGATCGGCGCTCGGTCCGACCTTTGCCGTGATCGCCTCCAGCGCGGCCAGATCCTCGTCGCTCGCGCGTTCGGCCGCCATGCGCGCGACCTCGCGGCCGTAGATGACGCGCAGCTCCAGCATGTCGCGCAGGATGTCCGGGGAGCCCTTGAGCACGAGGTGTCCGGCCAGCTCGAGCCCCGCGGTGCGCATGAAGTCGAGCACGCGCGTGCCATCGCCGCGGCGCGCCCTCACGAGGCCGAGCTGCTCGAGGCGCTTTAACGCCTCCCGCAACGAGGAGCGATTGACCCCGAGCTGCGCAGCCAGCTGCCGCTCGGGGGGCAGCTTGTCTCCAGGCGCGTAAGCCCCTGACAAGACGAGGTCGCGCAGCCTGCCGATGGTGTCCTCGGCGACCTTGGGGGGCTTTCTGACGGGCTCGGTCACGGCGGCCGCGAACCATAGCACAGCGCCCCTTTCGGTGGGCCGGGCTTGTCCACTGGCCGGGAGCGCGTATACTGGATGTAGGTATTGGGACGATCCGTGCGTCCGCGGCTAGTCATGTTGTTTCGGGCGAGCATCGCCCTGTCTGCAGGCCTCGTCGGCGCCTGCAGCGAGCCCGGTGCGCCCTCTCCCACCCGTGGCGCCGAGCGCTACGGCGTGCTGACCGTGGACGAGACCGGCGTGGGCCGCTATCGGGTCGGCGCGCAGTTCGTGCGGGCCGAGGGCGTGGACGCCGACCGGGTCGAGCTCCTGCTCGGCGAGCGCGGCCTGTTCGGCACCGAGCTGCCGATCGGAACCTGTGAGATCGTCGATCGCGCGGCCCGGTTGGCCCCGCTGGTCGGCGACGTCGATCTCGACGTGCAGCTCCTCGACGCGGGAGAGCTCGAGCTCGGCGACGGCGCCACGGGCGCCTTGCTCAAGGTCCGGCCGGCGCCGCATCCGGATCGCCTGCCGTTCGTCGCCGGCGCGGTCTATGGGCCGGCGGCGCTCGATTCTGGCGCCCTCCGTGTGCGGGTGGGCTCGCGGGGCGGGGAGGAGGTCGGTCCCTTCACCGTCGAGGCGGACGTGGTCGGTGCGCGCGGCCGCTGGGTCGATGCCGGGGGATCGGCGCTCGCGGCCAGCGTGCCGGGCAGCCAGTGCCAGGGCTCACCTGCCCTGCGGCTGGGCCGCAAGGAACCCCTGGAGGTGGGCTACTCGCTCGAGGGTCCCGTGGGGCGTGAGGAGACCGCGATCGCGGAGCTGCGGGTGGGGCAGGGAGACGCGGTGGCGTGTCGCCTGGCGGGTCCCGCCGGCTCGCTGCGGATCCCGGCAGAGCTCGTGCAGCGGCTGCCGCCCGGATCGGCAGAGCTGGTGCTCACCGTGCTGCGACGAACGTCGTTCGGGGTCCGCGGCCTCGATCGTGCCGAGCTGCGCGTGAGGCGCGCGGAATGCCTGCCCGTCCAGCTCGACGGATGAGCGCGCCGAGCGTTCAGCGCGTGCGGACCTCCCGTCGTCGCCACGCTCGCCAGGAGGTCGAGTTGCCTGTCCTGGTCGCGGATTCATGCGCGGAGGGGGAAGGTCGGGTGCACGCCGACGTGCGGTTCGACGCCTCGGACATCTCCCAGAGCGGCGCCTTCGTGCGCTCGTCGCTGCTGTTCGAGCTCGGTGAGCTGCTGCGGCTCGAGATCAGCCTGCCGGGAGAGCCGCCCGTGCGGGTGAAGGCGCGGGTGGCGCGAGTCGTGCGGGGCGGCTCGAGCGGGGAGTCCCAGTCCGGCATGGGTGTGGAGTTCCTCGATCTCGACCCGGCCGATCGCGCTCGCATCCTCGCGCTCGTCCGCTGACGCCGGCGCGGGCGGCCCGCCGAGCGGCTACTTCTTCTTCTTGCCGAACAGCCCGGCAAACGGGATCTTGGATTCGGAGGCTTCGCTCTTTTCCTTGCTCTTGCCCTTGCGCGACTGCGCCAGACGCAGGCCGCGCTGTGCATCGACGTTGTCGGGCTGGTGCCGGAGGGCCTCCTGAAAGGCGCGCTCGGCGTTGCCCGGCAGCTCCTCGTTGAGGAAGATCTCCCCCATGTAGTAGTGCACGCGCGCCAGCTTCGGTCGCTCCTTGGCGGCCCTCATCAGGGTCTCCTTGACCTGCGCCGCGAGCGCGGCGCGATCGTTCGCGGGATTGTTGTAGCGGGCCCACGCGTACGCGACCTGGTGCTCGAGGTCCGGGCTGGCGTCGAGCGCGCGCTTGAGGTGCTCCTCGGCCTTGGCGAACTGCCGTTGCTTCAGGAAGAGCTCGCCCTTCTGGAACTCGAGCTCGGCGTCGAGCGCCTGCCGGAGCTCGGTCTCCTGCGCCGCCGTGATCTT
>JAHFDS010000143.1:0-12122 GCA_023248855.1 Myxococcales bacterium | reverse complement strand
TTGAGCGCCGCGAGATACTCGCCCCGCTTGGCGTCGTCCCCCAGCGTCGCGTTCGCCTCGTTGATGCGCGCGAAGATCTGCTCGACCACCGGGCGAAGCTCCTCGAGCCCGAACTGGCCGAGGCGATCGGGGTGGTAGAGCTTCGCGGCCTCGATGTAGGCCTTCTTGGCGTCCGCCCGGGTCGCCGACTCGGGCAAGCCGAGCAGCTCGAAGAGGTTCTCCTTCTCGAAGACCTTGGCCTTGGCCTCGATCTTCGTGCGGAGCTCGACGGCCTTGTCGCCGGGCCTGGCGGTGGTGGCGCGCGGGCCGGGCGGGGGGGGAGCCACGGAGGCGCGCGTTCCGGGTGAGCTGGGAGGCGCGGGTCGCGCTCCGGTCTTTGGTTGCCCCGCCGCCTCCGATCGTGGCGCGCCCGCCGGCGCGGTCCGGACTTCCAGGCGCGGCGGCGTCACGGGGGCCGCGGCCCGGGCCGGCGTCACGATGGGCGTTCGGTGCGAAATGGGCTCGTGCAGCTCGAGCAGCTCCGTCGCCAGGAGCGCGTACGCGAGCTGCCCGATCTCGAGCTCCCCCCGCCCAGTGTCCTGGGCCAGCTCCGCGAGCGTCCGCGGCATCTCACGGAGCGCCGTCAGCAGCGCCCGCTCGTCCTCGCCGAAACCGTAGTCCTCGAGGGCCGCGGCGCGATCGGTCGGGATGCGGATGGCCTTTCCGGCCAGCGCGTCGCCGAGCTCGCGTGCCAAGCGCTGCTCGTCGTAGTTGTTCCGGATGCCCTGGTAGATGATCCGCCGCGGGTGCACCCGCTGGCGGCCCGCCGTCTCGTCATCGGTCGCGTGCCCGTGCTCATCGGCGTACAGCTCGAACTCCTCTGCTGGGCTGGCCTTGAAGAACAGGTTGAGCTTGCGGCGCAGGAGCGTCTGGTGCGCTTCGGCGAGGTGCTGCTCGGTCGCGTGGGCCACGAGGCGCAGCGCATCCGGCTCGCCCATGCCACTCTCGGCCATGTGCATCAGCGCTCGGTGGTAGCTCGCATCATCGATCTGCCCTCGCTCGAGCATGGCGCGAGCCAGCGACTCGTACCCCATGGCGGGGTGCTCGGCCTCGACTGCCTGCCCATCGCGCAGGAATACCCGCGCCGTCGACTGACCCGAGATCACCAGCGTTCCCGAGAATCGCTTCTTGAACAGGTAGAAGAGCAGCGTCGGGAGTGGGTACTGCCCCAGCGTGCCCTTGGCGACCGGCGCGCTCACGGATTGGGCTCGTGCGCCCTCCGGGCACGCCCCAGCACCCACCGCCCCACGAGCGCAAGCTCCAGGAAAACCACCACCGCGACGAGGATCGGCTCAGCTTGCATGCAAGACGGGTTCAGTGTGGCCCCGCGGTTCGCACGTTGTCAAACTGGCCGGCTCTGCGGTCCGGCAGCCTTTACGAAATCAAGGGCAGCCCCTAGAATTTCGGCGTGAGCACGTCCTTTCCGATGCTCGGACGGCGGGTCCGCTTCGCTGGCGACACCGACGTGGGCATGAAGCGGCAGCACAACGAGGACCGGCTGCACCTGCCCTCCGACGAGCGCCTCACCATCGTCGCGGACGGCATGGGCGGCCACGCTTCCGGCGAGATCGCGAGCGAGCTCGCCGTCACCACCATCGTGGAGTACTTCGAGGATACGCGAGACGACTACCAGGTCACCTGGCCGTACAAGCTCGCGCACGGAGACAAGGGCGACGAGAACCGCCTCGTGACCGCGGTCAAGCTCGCCAACTTGCGCATCTACGAGGCCGCGCAGCGCGAGACGCAATACCGTGGCATGGGCACGACCGTGGTCGGTGCGCTGTTCCTCGACGACGGGGTCGTCATCGCGCACGTGGGGGACTCGCGCGCCTACCGGATCCGGCTCGGCGCCATCGAGCAGATCACGGACGACCACTCGCTGCTCAATGACTACGTCAAGATGAAGCGGCTGTCGCCGGAGGAGATCGAGAACTTCCCTCACAAGAACGTGATCGTGCGGGCGCTCGGCATGCGCGAGACCGTGATGGTGGACCTGCATCGCGACCGGCCGCGCATCGGCGACGTCTACGTCCTGTGCTCGGACGGTCTGTCGGGGATGATCGACGACCCCGTGCTGCTCGAGCTCGTGCAAGCGGAGACCGACCTCGAGCGCGCCGTCGAGCGCCTCGTCGAGGCGGCCAACGGCGCGGGCGGCAACGACAACATCAGCGTGGTCCTGGCCCGCATCGAAGAGCTCTGACGTCAGCGGCCGTCGGTGTCGGTCGCGGCGAACGTCCCGGCGGGCGTGACGATGACGTCTCGCAGGTGCCCGGTGGCCGTCGCCAGGGGCCACACCACGACGCGCTCGAGATCCGCGCCCGCCGAGACCCTGGCGTCGCGCCCGACGACCACGCCCGGCCCGAGGCGCACGGCGGCGCCGACGGTGGCCCCCACGCCGACCAAGGTGTGGGGATCGATCGCCGTGCCAGCCGCCACGTGGGCCGTTTCGGACACGCCGGTGATCGGCCCGGGTGGGTGGCGGACGCGGGCCCGTCCGCAGAGCAGGTTGAGGTTGCCCTCGAGATAGCGCGCGGGCGTCGAGTGCTCGAAGAAGTAGCCGGACGCGACGTGGGCGCCGAGGCGCATGCCCCGCGCCAGCGCGGGAACGTAGCCTTGCCGCACGATGCAGCTCGGACCGTCGGGGAGCAGGTCGAGGAGCGCAGGCTCGATGAGGGAAACGCCTGTGAACATGTGGCCACCTGCGCCGAGCAAGCTGCGCACCAGGCCGTCGGCGCCCACCTCGATCGCGCCCCAGCGGGCCGCCAAGGGGTCGGGCCGGACCACCAGGGTGGCCACGGCTCCGAGCGCGCGGTGGTGCGCCAGCGCCGCGGCGAGATCGAGGTCGAAGACGATCTTGCCGTTGGCCACCACGAAGGTGCCCTCGCCGAGGAGGGCACGGGCGTGGCGGATGCCTCCACCGGTGCCGAGGATCTCGGCGGGCTCGCGCGACCAGAGTACCTCGTCGCCGAGCTCCGCCTCCAGGAGAGCGCCCTTGTGGTGGGTGTTGACGACGACCTCGTGGACATCGTGCGCGGCGAGCAGCGCAAGGGCCCAGCGCACCAGCGGGACGTCGCACACGGGCAACAGGGGCTTCGGGCGCTGATCGGACAGGCCGCCGAGCCGCGTGCCATAGCCGGCCGCGAGGATCATGCCGCGCATGGGGACAGAGCTTACCGCCGCGGCGGGGTCGGACGGGCACGCCGCCGCGCATTTGGTACATTGGCAGAGATGAATGCTGCTTTCGATCTGGAGCGGGTGGGGGGAAGGAGATTCCTCGATGCTCTGCTGAGCGAGGTGCTGGCGGCGGGGGCGGAGGCGCTCCGGCTGTTCTCGGCCGGTGTGGCGGCGCGGGCGACCAAGAAGCCGGATCGGTCGCCGGTCACGGAGGCGGACGTCGCGGTGGAGCGACGCCTGCACGACTTCCTCGACCGGGCGTGCCCGGATGCGGCGTTCCTGGGCGAGGAGAGCGCGCCGGGCGAGTGGTCCACCACCCACGCGGGCCTGCGCTTCATCGTCGATCCGATCGACGGAACCCGGGCCTTCATGCGTGGGCTCGACAGCTGGGGCATCCTGATCGGGCTCGAGGCCGACGGCGATCCGGTGCTCGGCATCGTGAGCCTGCCGGCCCGGGAGCAGCTGTTCGTGGGCTTGCGGGGCGCGGGCGCGTACAAGAACGGGGCGCCGATCCGGGTGTCACGGGTGGACTCGCTCGCGGACGCGGCGATCGCCCATGGTCAGCTCGCGCAGTTCGCGGAGCAGGGCGTGCTGCCGCTCCTGCCGCGACTCGCGACCGACACCTACACGCAGCGCGGCATCTCGGACGCCTACGCGCACACGCTGGTGCTCGAGGGCGCTCTCGACGCGATGGTCGATCCGGGCGTCAAGCCGTGGGACCTGTGCGCGGTCGTGCCGATCCTCGAGGAGGCGGGCGGCCGCTTTACCGACTTCCACGGAGCGAGGACCGTCCACGGCGGCTCAGGCTTGGCCTCGAATGGTCTGATTCACGACGAGCTGCTCGAGCTGGTCCGCGGCGCGTAGAGGCGGGCCAGGAACTCCACGTTGCCAGCGGGCCCGACGACGGGAGAGGGCACCACGGGCTCGGTGGCAAAGCCGAGCGCCGTGGCGGCCGCGAGCACGTCGTCGACGGCACGCGCACGGAGCGCGGGATCGCGCACCACCCCGCCCTTGCCGACCTGGCCCTTGCCCACCTCGAACTGCGGCTTGATGAGGACGAGCGCCGGCGCGCCGGGCGGCAGCAGCTCGGCCAGCTTGGGCAGGACCAGGCGCAGCGAGATGAAGGACACGTCGGAGACCGCCATGGTCGGGGGCTCGGGGAGCTGCGCGGCGCTGAGCGAGCGTACGTTCTGCCGCTCGAGCAGGAACACGCGGGGATCCTGGCGCAGCGTCCAGGCCAGCTGGCCGTAGCCGACGTCCACGGCCAGGACGCGCCGGGCCCCTCGCTGTAGCAGGCAGTCGGTGAAGCCGCCGGTCGAGGCGCCGACGTCGAGCGCGACGTGGCCCGCGGGATCGAACGCGTAGTGCTCGAGCGCGAAGGCGAGCTTGAGGCCGCCGCGCGACACGAAGGGCAGATCGTCGGCGAGCACCTCCAGGGCCACGTCGGCCGAGACCTCCCCGCCGGGCTTGCCGGCGGGCTGGCCGGCGACGCGCACGTGCCCGGCCAGGATCAGGGCCTGGGCCCGCTCGCGGGAGGGCGCGAGGCCGCGCTCGACGAGCAGGCGATCCAGGCGGATCCGCGAGGGTCGAGCGCTCATCGCCGCAGCGTGGCCGAGGTCGTTTGTGCTTGCAAGGTGGGCCGCGGGGGTATAGAAAAGCCCGTCATTCGGGGCTGTAGCTCAGCTGGGAGAGCGCTAGAATCGCACTCTAGAGGTCTGGGGTTCGATCCCCCACAGCTCCACGGGAACCAGAGAGGCCGGTTGGCGGAGATTGCGCCGACCGGCCGTTCTGTTTTTCCAGGTGGGAGAATTCAAGGGCTCGTGACGTAGAAGTAGGCGAAGCACATCTCGTCGACGGTCCGAATGCCGTAGAGGGTGGGGGTGTGGCGGCTCGTCGTGTCGTACTCGCACTCGACCGAGAGCTGGCTGCCGGCGGGCAAGGGGACGGGTTGGTCGTAGAAGTACATGAGCTGCCACGAGGTGTCCCACCGGGGGATCTTGAGCAGACACGACGCGCCGTGATCGTCGAGCCGCGACACGACCGCGGTGCGTCCGAGGCCGTGCATGTGGGCTCGCACGCCCCAGACCAGCGCGTCGTGGTCGAGCCCGGGCATCGTCATGCCGACGCGGGTGTGGGCCTGCCCCGGCGGGAGCTCGAAGGCCGCGGGAGAGAGCGGCACGATGGTCGCGGGGCGTTCGACCGTCTCCGCGAGCTCGAGCTCGACGGTCGTCTGATCAGGGCGGCTCGTGCCGTCGTCGTGATAGTGGATCTCCATGACGAGGCTGTGCCCGCCGTTGATCTTGAGACCCGTCCCGGGCGGATGGCGACGCACCGGATCGCTCGCGGCCCAGACCGTCAGGTACCGCGCGGGCACATTGATGTCCCTGCAGGCGTAGCCCGGCGCGGAGTCGACCGCCTCGGCGGCGGTGAGCGCGGCTTCGCCCGCATCGTCATCGATCGCCCATAGCTGCACGTGGTGCACGCTGGTCGGAACCCCGGCGCGGATCGCAAAGGCGGTGATGTAGCGATCCGCCGCCAGGTCGGGGCTCACGCGAAAGCAGCGGTAGTCGTCTGCGTCGGGCAACGGCCGGTACGGGCCGCTCGCAGCCAGCACGGCGTCCACGTGATCGAGCTCGCCGAAGGGGGGAGGTGGATCGGCCGGGCGCGGCGTTCCGGCGCGAGCGCCGAGCTCGGCCCAGCGTTCGAAGACCGAGATCTCCTCGGGGGAGAGCGACCGACGCCCCAATTGTGGCGGACAACCCGGCTCGTCGGCCGCGGGCCAGGGTGGCATCTTGCGCTCGCGCACGACCCGGGCCAGGGTGCTCGCGCGCACCCGCGCGTCTTCCAGCGTCTCGAGGGCAAATGGCGCCATTCCGCCCTGGCGGTGGCAACCCTGACAATGCGCCGCGAGCAGCGGCGCCACATCCTCGTGAAACGTGGGGGCGCGCGCGGATCCGCCGCAGCTCGCGACGAGGGCCAAAAGCAGCGTCTGGCGGATCACGGTCCGAGGATATCAGGCGGGCGCGTGCGGTAGGCTAGCGACGTGACGGTTCCCACGCGCTTTGGCAGAACGAGGCTCCTCTGGGCGCTGTTTTGGGCGCTCGCTACCCCGTGTGCGGGTTGTAGCCAGAAAAAGGTCCACGCCGCCGCGCCCGACGCCGGGGCCTCTGCCTACCACGTGAGCGCCGGCTGGCCCGCATTGCCGGAGGGTTTCGTGCTCGGGCAGGTGGCGGGGGTCGCGCTCGATTCGCACGGCCACCTGTTCGTGTTCCACCGGGCCAACCACCCGTGGATCGACGCACCGGGCACCACGGTGATCGAGGCGCCGACCCTGCTCCGGCTCGACGCGACCACCGGCGAGGTCCAGGCCAGGCTGGGCTCGGGGCGGTTCGTCGTCCCGCACGGACTGCGCGCCGATCGGTCGGATCACCTGTGGGTCACCGACGTGGGCACGCACGAGGTCCTCGAGCTCGACCACGAGGGGCAAGTGCTGCGCGGCTTCGGGGTGGCGGGACAGCCGGGTGACGACGGGGCCCATTTCAACATGCCGACCGATGTGGCGGTCGCGGCCGACGGCGGCTTCTACGTCAGCGATGGCTACGGCAATGCCCGCGTGGTTCGCTACGCGCCGGATGGATCGCGCCTCGGCGAGTTCGGCGGGCACGGGACCTCGCCCGGTCAGTTCGACATCCCGCATTCGATCGCGCTCGACCCGGCGGGGCGCGTCTACGTCGCCGATCGAGGCAACGCGCGTATTCAGCGATTCAATGCGAGCGGCGGCTTCATCGACCTGTGGCAGAGCGACGAGCTGGGGCGGCCGTGGGCGCTCGCCATCGCGCCAGATGGCGGCGTGTTCGTCGTCGATGGCGGTGACCAGAACCCGTTGCCGCCGGACCGGGGGCGGATCCTCCGGCTCGACGGGGACGGTCACGTGCTCGAGAAGTGGAGCTCGTTCGGCAACTACGCCGGGCAGATCTACTGGGGCCACGCCCTCGCCGTGGGTGGAGATGGCACGGTCTTCGTGGGCGATGTTCGTTTCGGAATGCGCGTGCAGAAGTTCACGCGCTGACGGGATCGTTGCAAGCGGTCCCGCGCCAGGCGCCACGGTCCGAAGGGCCGCGGCGCCCGGACTGCCTGGATGAGACCGTGCTGTGTCTAGAGCGCGCGATCGAGGACGCGCTGGATCTCGCGCAACGCCTGCTCGAGTCGCTCGGCCTGGCGAATGCGCGTGACCAGGTTCTCGAGGCCGTCCGACGCGGCTGCCTTGGGCGGGCGACCCGGGCCGCGCTTGCCGGGCGGGCGACCGGGGCCACGCTTGCCGGGCGGACGACCGGGACCACGCTGGGCGGCCTTGGCCTTGGCGGCCGGACCCTTCTTGGGCGAAAGCCCCGCCATCACCCGCGCGCGGCCGTAGACCACCGGAACGACCTTCAGGCCCTTGGCCTTCGCGGCCTCGGTGATCTGCGCGAACGTCGCCTTGGGATTCTTCTTGAGCGCGGCCAGCACGAACTCGATTACGGGAGACGGCTTCTTCTCGGGCATTCCAAACCTCCAATGAGCGTGTAGGAAACTATTCGCACAATACAGACAACAGGATCTGCGGGCAACAGCTTTTGGACAGCGCTGCCACGCTCCTCTTTCGGCGCGCCAGCTCCACGACAATGTACGGCTGACCTCGCCGCGGCGTCGAGCAGGTCGCGCGCGTGCTCAATGGAGCAGGCGCAGCCAGAACACTGCAGTGATGAGCCAGGCCAGGACGAGCACGATCCGGCGCAGCAGACGCGCCGGAAGGCGCCGGGCGTACCGGGCGCCAAAGTAGCCCCCGAGGATCGCGCCGAGGGTGAGCGCGCCCGCGGAGGGCCAGCCAATACGACCGCCGAGGATGAAGACGGTCAGCGCGACGCCGTTGATGAGGACTGCGAGCAGGCACCGCAGCGCGTTCTGCTCGTGTGGCCCGAGCGACGTGGTGAGCGTCATCGCGGCCAGCATGAGGATGCCCATGCCACCTCCGTAATAACCTCCGTAAACCGAGATGCCGAGCTGGAGCGCGGCGGCGAGGGCAGGGCGATCGTGGACGGCGTCCTTTCTGCGCAGACGCGGCGCAAACGTCAGGAGCAGCGTGGCGCCGAGCAAGAGGGGCGGCACGAGGGCCAGGAACAGCGCTTCGGGCGTGACGAGCAGCAGCCAGGCCCCGAGCCCGCCGCCCACCACGCTCGCGGCGCCGAGCGCGGCGAGCGGCGTGCGCCAGGGCGGGAGCTCACGCCGGTAAGCCCAGGCGCTCGCGGCGGTGCCGGGGGTGAGCGCGAATGAGCTCGTGGCATTGGCGACGACCGCCGCGACCCCGACGTGCATGAGCGCTGGCAGCGTCACGAAGCTGCCGCCGCCGAGGACCGCGTTCATCGCGCCGGCGAGCACCCCCGCGCCTACGATCTGGCCGAGCTCGAACGGCGTCAAGGGGCCAAGACGCCATTTCGCGACGCAGGTGGGCAGGTCTCCGGGGTCTCGGACCGCATGATTCAGGGACGCGCCCACGGCAATCGTGGAGCCTGTGGGATCGACCGGCCGAGGGCCCGGAGCCGGCCGCGACAGGCAGCGCAAAGGTCCACCTCCCGGTCCGTCGTGGCGACCTTGCCCGCGGCGTCCTCCATGAGGCAACCCCGGGCCGGGCAATGCTCGAGACCGAGGGCATGGCCGATCTCGTGCACGGCAACCTTGGCGAGGCGCGTCCGGGCATGCGCCGCGTCCGCCGCGCCTTTCGCGCAGCGGAACCTCGAGATCACCCCCGCGGGACCGTCGAGATTTGCCAGGCCCATCACGCCCCAGTCGGGATATCGGTCCTTGGTGGTCGAGATGTCGACGCCGGTCAGGCCCAGGATGCGCCAGCCATCCGCCGGCAATCGCGGCGCCAGGAAATCGAGCAAGCGCTCGGCCCGGTACCGCTTCCGCGGGAAATAGTAGGCCGCTTTGGGCAGGGGCTCGGGCGGAAGGCGGCGCACGGGCAGCGCGTAGATGGCGGTGAGCGCCTGCTCCACGGCGTCGACATCGGCGGCCTCGAGCGCCGGCCCGAGCGGCTGCAGCCAGAGCACGCGGTCGGACGCGGGCCCGGCCCAGGCGACGGCACCGAGGCTCCAGGCGGCGGCGATCGCGGCGAGGCGCATCCGCAGAGTATGGCGCGAGTCGATTGCCCGGCGTCAATCGCCAAGGTAATGCAGCCAGAGGGATCGTCGATGGCCCGAATGACGGTGCTCGTACACGTAGAGGCCCTGCCAGGTGCCGAGGGCGAGCTGGCCGTTCGAGACCGGCAAGACGAGCTGCGTCTGGGTGAGCGCGGCGCGCACGTGCGCCGGCATGTCGTCGGGGCCCTCGGCGTCGTGCCGGAACAGCGGGTCCCCGTCGGGAACCAGCCGTGCAAAGAAGCGCTCGAGGTCGCCTGCCACGTCGGGGTCTGCGTTCTCCTGGACGAGCAGGCTCGCGGAGGTGTGCTGGATGTGCACCACCAGGAGGCCACAGGTGGCCCCCACGCGCTCCACGAAGGCGGCCACCTCGCGGGTGCACAGGACCAGGCCGCGGCCGTGGGTCTTCACCACCAGGGTGTCGTGTGCCTGGAACATGCGCCAGACGGTATGCTCCTTTGCGCGTGCGCGCCCGTCCAATCAGAGAAACCACGCGGCCAGGGGAGGCCCTAGGCCAGCACGCGGCCGCGCGCTCTTCTTGCGGCCCGCAGGCCGCGCTGTGCGCGCTCTCCATTGCGCTTGCGCTCGGAACGAGCCGTCTGACGCTGGTGCTTCACGAGTTCATCGGTCACGGGGGGGTGGCCACCCTGGCGGGCGGAAGAGTCACGCAGTGGCACCTCTTCCTGTTCGCGGGCGGGCGGATCGAGTTCGATCTGCCGGACGCGCTCTCGTGGTGGTGGGAGCTCGCGATCCAGCTCGGGGGCTGCGCGCTCGAGAGCGTGGTCGCGCCCATCGCATTCCTCCTGGCCCGGCGCTGTCGCGGAGCCCCGGCGATGGGGCTTTGCGCGCTCGGGGCGATCGACGCCGTGCACGCCCTGGTCTACGTCGGGCGCGGGACTCACTACGGCTACGGTGACGGCATCCTGCTGCACGAGGCGCTGGGACCGATGGGCCGCGGCGCATTGGTCAGCCTCGCCACGGGCGCGGCCATCGCCATCTCCAGCCTCGGTGCGCGGGCCTTCTCACGGCACGCCGCCGAGTGCATACCCGGGGCCTCCGGCGGGGTGCGCCTCGGCGCGCTCGTGGTGGCCGTCGTGGTCGCGAGCGGCGTGCATGCAGCGCTCGCGTTCGGCGAGCTCGCGCTCGTGCCCGATCCCGCCTACGCGCGGCTCATGGAGGACCGCGCGCTCGCGGAGGCGCGGCGGACGATCGAGAGGGAGCGTCGGGCCGCGCCCCTTTCGCCCGAGGAGCTCGAGCGCCTCGCCCGCGCGCGCGCCGCCACGAAGGCGCCGCTTCCCCTCGATCCCCTGCTGTTCGGCGGCATCGGGCTCGGGCTCGTGGCGGGGGCGCGCAGCGGCGTCCGGCGCGCCAGAGAGGGCATGGCTCTTTCGTGGCGCACGGTGGGGCTCGCGTTTGCCCTCCTCGGTGCGTTGCTCGCCCTCGTGGCGTGGATCGGGTGACGCAGGCTCGCGGATTCCGCCATTGGCCGACGGCGAGGCCCGAAATACGGGATCAGTCGGCGACGCGGGTGATGCGGGCGCCGAGGCCGCGCAGCCGCTCGTCGATGTGCTCGTAGCCGCGATCGATCTGCCGGACGTTGTGGATGGTCGAGGTGCCCTCGGCGCAAAGCGCGGCAATGAGCAGCGCCATGCCGGCCCGGATGTCGGGGCTCGACAGCTCCGCGCCGCGCAGGCGCGACGGGCCAATGACCACCGCCCGATGGGGGTCACACAGGACGATGCGCGCGCCCATCGCGACCAGCTTGTCCACGAAGAAGAGGCGGCTCTCGAACATCTTCTCGTGGATCAGGATCGTGCCCTTGGCCTGGGTCGCGACCACGGCCGCGATCGACATGAGATCCGCCGGGAAACCCGGCCAGGGCGCGTCGTCGATCTTCGAGATGGCACCGCCGATGTCGTCGGCGACGCACAGCTCCTGCTCACCAGGGACGACGAGATCGCGGCCCTCGATCCGCCAGCGCACGCCGAGCCGCGCGAAACCGAGCGCGATCATCTCGTGATCCTCGGGCGGCGCGGCGTCCTGGATGCGCAGCGTCGACCCCGTGACGGCCGCGAGGCCGATCCACGAGCCCACCTCGATGTGGTCCGGGCCAATCGTGTGCTCGCAGCCCCCCAGGCGCTCGACGCCCTCGATCGAAAGCACGTTGGTCCCGATGCCCTCGATGCGCGCCCCGAGTGCGACCAGGAAGCGGCAGAGCTCCTGGACATGCGGCTCGCTCGCCGCATTGCGCACGAGGGTCGTGCCCCGCGCGAGCACCGCGCCCGTGATGGCGTGCTCGGTGGCCGTGACGCTGGCCTCGTCGAGAAAGATGGACGCGGCGCCGAGGCGCGCCGGCGCCTCGAGGACGTATTCGGTCGCCTCGATGTCCACGTGCATGCCGAGCGCGCGCAGCGCCACGACGTGCGTGTCGAGCCGGCGGCGGCCGATGACGTCGCCGCCCGGCCGTCGGATGCGGCAGCTGCCCGAGCGCACCGCGAGCGGCGCGGCGAGCAGGAAGGACGCGCGGATGCGCGAGGTGAGCGTGGGGTCCGGGGAGTGCTCGAGGGCGCCCTTGGCGACCAGGCGGACACGACCGGGGCCGAGCCGCTCGACCGACACGCCGAGCCCGACCAGGATCTCGAGCATCGTGCGCACGTCGCCGATGTCGGGGAGGTTCGAGAGCGTCACCGGCTCCTCGGTGAGCAGGCAGGCGGCCAGGATCGGGAGGGCGGCGTT
>JAHFDS010000142.1 GCA_023248855.1 Myxococcales bacterium | reverse complement strand
GGCGTCGTCGGGGCGCGCGGCATCGCGGGGCGCATCCCCGGCGCGCCTGGCGTCCGGATTGCCGCGTGCATCCTGGACGCGGGAGCCGTCGCCGGGGGCGCGCGCAGCATCGGAGCCCGCCCCGGTGATGGCGTCCGCGCCGCAACCCGCGAGGAGCATCGCGACAGCGTAGGGAGGCATACGCATCGGCTGGGATGGTACCCTGAATCCGGTCCGAGCGCGGATCGCCAGCGTCAAGGGAGCTCGAAGCGCACCACGGCCAGGCCCGCCGGGCTCGACACCAGCTCATAGATCGCGCCGTCGTCATCCACCGCCACGGGCCGGAACACCTCGTCGGCCTCGGGCAGCGCGGGCAGGGCGATGCGGCCCGAGACCCGGCCGTCGCGCTCGAGGCGGACCACCGCCACGCGCTCGTCGGTCACGCCCGCGGGGCCCGGTCGGCCGATCGCGGCCGCCGCGTAGATGCGCCCGCGGCGGTCGCTGTCGAGCAGCACGAGGTGCAAGATCGGCCCGTCGAGGGTGACCGTGGAGGCGAAGTCCATCGCGCCGTTCGAGCGGGCCGCGACGCTCACCGTGAGCGTGCCCGCCGCGCGATCCGTGATCGCCGCGCGAAGGAGCTGCTTGCCGTCACGCGTCGGCCGCCCCCAAAGGGTCGGGCGATCGCGATCGGCGTGACCCGAGGCGTCGGCCAGACGCACCAGCTCGCGGTGCTCGCGCTCGACGTAGACGCCCTCCGCGTCCGCGAACACACCGGTGACGGCGCCGCCCTCGCGGATGGGTCCACCGGCGAGCGGGAGCGTCGCGAGCGTCTTGCCATCGTCACCAAGGAAGGTCAGCGTGGCCGCGCCCAGGCGATCGAGCACCGCGGCACCGCCCGCGGGCAAGGGCACGAGGTCCTGGGCGGCCTTTCCCGCGGGGAAGCTCCCGACGAGCCGGCCGCCCGCGAAGCGCTGCACGCGCCCGTTCTCCTGATCGAGCACCAGGGTATCGCGTCCCGCCACCGCGACCGCCATCGGCAGCGCCAGGTTGCCGTCGGCCGCGCCCGTACGACCGAACTCACCCGCGGCGCTGCCCCAGCGTCCCTCGACCGCCACGCTCCGCCTCGGCGCCCGCGCAGCGTCAGAGGTGGCCGCGTCGACGGGCTCCGTCGCGACGGGGCCAGCGCTGGGACCGAGGGTCGCCGGAGGCCCCGCTGCACGGCGACCACGCAGCAGGAGCGCCGCCCCTGCGGCGAGCACCAGCACCAGTACAACCACGAGCAGGCGATTCATCCGCAAAGGCGCATGCCCATCAGCGGGACGCGCCGTCCGGCGTCCACGTCCGGGTCTCGAGGTGGGCGCCGGTCTTGAGCTCCTCTGAGCCTCGCCGCAGCACCAGATCGCCCGCCTTCAGGTCAGCGAAGACCTCGGTCTTGTCGCCGACCGTTGCGCCGCGCTGCACGATCACCTGCTCCACCGTCCCCGCTCGGACCCGATCCACGTAGGTCCGCTCGGTGGTCTGGACGATGGCGGACGGGGGCACGAAGAGCGACACGCTGCCGCGCCGGACCGGCCAGAAGACGTCGGCGTACATGCCGGAGCGAGCTTCCCCGCGCCGTTGTCCACGTCGAGCTCGACCGGCATGGTCCTCGTCTTCGACTCGACCGAGTGCGAGATGCGGCGCACCGTGGCAGGGATCTTCTGGCCCGGCCAGGCCCGCACCGTGAACCAGGCCTGGGCGCCCTCCGCGATGGCGCCAACATCGGTCTCGGGGACCGCGATGGTCAGGCGTAGCCGCTTGATCTGCTCGACGCGGAGCATGGGCACAGCCGCGGCGCCGGTGGGCGGTCCGAGCAGCGCGCCCGGATGCATGTTGCGCTCGGTCACCACGCCATCGAAGGGCGCGCGGACATCGAGATAACCCTCCATCGCCCGGAGGGACTTGACTCGCGCCTCGTCGGAGCGCAGCGCCGCCTCGGCGAGCTCGAGGTCGTGCTTGGCGACCGCACCCGGCGTGCTCGCGGCGGCCTTGAGGCGGTTCGGATCGAGCGAAGGGCGCGCCGCGGCTCGTCGCGACAAGAGCACGTACATCGCGGGGAGCACGAGCAGCGTGGCCACCGTGGCAGCGCCAAGGCCGCCGATCACGGCGCGGCCGAGCGGCGCGGACTGTTCGCCACCCTCGCCCACGCCGAGGGCCATCGGTGCCATGCCTGCGATCATCGCCAGGCTCGTCATCAGGATGGGTCGCAAGCGGCTCCGCGCCGCGGCCGTCGCCGCCTCCTGGGCGGTCTTGCCTTCGCGCCGGCCATCGCGCGCGAAGCTGATGAGCAGCAGCGCGTTCGCCACGGCGACGCCGATCGCCATGATGGCGCCCATCAGCGACTGGACGTTCAGCGTGGTGCGCGTGGCGTAGAGCGCGAGCACGACGCCCGCGAGGACCGCGGGTACGGTCGACAGCACCGCCAGCGCGTCGCGCAACGACTGGAAGTTCGCAGTGAGCAGGAGCAGGACCACCACGACGGACAGCGCCAGCCCCTCGCGCAAGCTGCCGAGCGTGGCCGCCATCTGCTCGACCTGGCCGTGGATCGCGACCGTGCTGCCGCGCGGCGCCTCGCCGACCGACCGCACCGCGCGCTCGACCTCGATGGCGGCGCGCCCGAGGTCGTTGCCGGCGACGTTCGCGACCACGCTGATCATGCGCTGGCTGTTCAGATGGTCGATCTCGCCCAGGGTCTTGCCCGGGGTCACTGTGGCAATGTCGCCGAGCAGCGGCCGGGATGCGCCGTTGCCCATCACGGGCAGGTTGCGCAGATCCTCGGCCGAGCCGATCTGGCTCTCGGGAACCCGGAGCGCGACGCGGTAGGGGATGCCGGTCTGGGGGTTCGTCCAGAAGTTCGGAGCAACCAGCACGCTCGAAGACGTCGCCGCGACGATCGACCTGCCCACCCGGTCGACGTTCACGCCGAGCTGGCCGGCGCGCTCGCGATCGATGTTGACGTCGAGCGTGGGGTAATCGAGCGCCTGCGGGATCTGCACGTCGCGCAGCCTCGGGATCTTGCGCAGCGCGGCGGCGATCTTCTCGGAGAACCCCCGCGTCTCTTCGAGCTTGCTCCCGGAGATCGTGACGTTGATCGGCGTCGGAGCCCCGAAATTCAGCACCTGCGAGACGATGTCTCCGGCCTCGAACGAGAACTTCACGGCGGGCATGCGCGCCGCGAGCTTCGCGCGCAGACGATCCTGCAGGACCTCCATCGAGGGCCGATTGCCCGGCTTGAGCGCGACCAGGAGCAGCGCCTCCTGAGGCCCGCTGTTCCAGACATAGATGCCGTTGACCGGGTAGGACCAGGGGGGATTGCCGATGTTGGCCAGCGTCATCGAGACGAGCTGCTCACCGACCTCCTGGCGAATGGCCTGGTCGACCACGCGGACGATCTCTTCGGTGCGCTCGAGCCTGGTGCCCGCGGGCGCGCGGATCCGCATCTGAAATTGACCGGTATCCACGCGCGGAAACAGCTCCGTTCCGAGCCCAGACGCCAGGGAGAGGATCGGAGTGCAGACGGCCGCATAGGCGACGAGCGCGATCCAGCGCCAGCGGACGATGCGTGTGCTGAGCGACGCGTAGCGCTCCTGGAGTCTACCGAAGAGGGACGGCCCACTGTCCGGATGGGCGCCCTTTCCGCTACGGAACAGCCAGATCGCGAGCACCGGGACCAGCGTGCCCGACAGGAGGTACGACGCCAGCATGGCGAAGCCGACCGCCAACGCGAGTGGCGGAAACAGCGCGCGTCCAACGCCCACCATGAAGAATGACGGAATGAACACCGCGATGACACAGAGCATCGCGAGGAACATCGGCAGCATGACCTCGGCCATCGCGTCGACCACTGCGCGGCCGGCCCGCTTGCCGCGGCCGAGGTGGCTGTGGATGTTCTCGATCGCGACCGTGGCCTCATCGACCAGCACACCGATCGACAGCGCGAGCCCACCCAGCGTCATGATGTTCAAGGTCTGCCCGGCGAGCCGCAGACCGACCACCGCCGCCAGGACCGAGAACGGGATCGTGAGCACCACGATGAGCGCGGAGCGCCAGTTGCGGAGGAAGAGCAGCACCACGAGGCTCGTGAGGATGGCGCCGAGCACCCCTTCGGTCAGAAGGCCGTGGATCGAGCTCTTGACGTAGATTGATTGATCGAACTCCAGGCCGATGTGGATGTCGGGCGGCACGAGCGAGCGCATCTTCGGCAGCGCATTCCTGACGTTGGCGACGACGTCGAGCGTCGACGCGTCCGCCCGCTTGGTGACCGGCATGTAGACCGTGCGACGGCCGTTGACGAGGGCGATGTTGTAGACGACGTCCGCGCCGTCTTCGACTCGCCCGACATCGCGCAGGAACACCGTCGGGCCGGCCCCGACCCGCAGCGGAATCTTCTCGAAGTCGCTCGGCTTCTGCACCATGGCGTTGGTCGCCGCGATGGTCGTGTAATCGCCGGCGCGCACGTTGCCCGCGGGCAGGGTCAGGTTCTCGCGCGCCAGGGTCGTCGCGATCTCCTCGGGAGAGAGGTGATAGGACCGCATGCGGTCTGGATCGACGTAGATCACTATCGTGCGGATCTTGCCGCCCGACGGGGGTGGCGCCGAGACGCCGGGCAGCGTGGCCAGCATGGGCCGCACCCGGTAGAGAGCGAGGTCCTGGATCTCGGATTCGCTCTTGGTGTCGCTCGAGAACACCAGCTGTCCGACCGGCACCGAGCCAGCGTCGAAGCGCACGATGAACGCCGGCAGCGTGCCGGGCGGCATGAAGGCGGTCGAGCGGAACGCCATCGCCGTCACCTGCGCCATGGACTGCGCGATGTCAGTGCCGGGATGGAAGTACAGCTTGAGCATCGCCATGCCCTGGATCGAGTACGACTCGATGTGCTCGATGCCGGTGATGTAGAGGAAGTGGTACTCGTAGTAGGTGACGAGCTGGCCCTCCATCTGGGTCGCTTGACGGTGGCCGAAAACACCCGCGCGCGCTCCACGCTGGCGCGCGCGGCCTTGACGGCTTCACCGCGTAGCAGGGTCTGCAGAAAGCGGTCCGCTGCCGCAAACCCGACCTCGAGCTGCCGCACGCCGGTCCCGGCGCGCACGCGATTGTGCTCCTCGAGCGCGGCGTCGACGAGCGCGATGCGCCGCTTGAAGCCGACCGCGTCCCAGGCGAGACCGATGCCCGCTGCGGTGCCGAACACGCCCTCGTCGAACGTGCGCCCCTTGGGCGGGCCCGAGGTCGCCGGAATGCCGCGCATGGCGAACAGCGAGCCGGGCACGACGTTGCCCGTGGCACGATTGAGCTGGAGGGTGAGCTCCAGATCCGGGAGGTAGTCGGCGCGGGCCGCCTCGGCGCGGGCATCGGCGCCCCGCTCCAGCGCCGCGCGGCCCCGCAGGCTCGGGTGGTGCGCGACCGCGAACGTGACCGCTTCCTCGAGCGTCATCTGCCCGGGCACCGCTGGCTCCGCGCGGACGACCCCGTCCGCGGCCGCGATCAGCGCGGCGACCATGATCAACCGGGGGGTACCTGGGGCTGCACGGACGCGAAAGAGGCGGGCCATCGCGGCTCCTTCAAGCCGCCTCCAACGTATGAAACAGCTGTATCAATGTCAACGATGGGCGTCGCAGTTGCGACCTGGCGCCCCCTAGAGGGCAATTCCGAGGCGTGTCAGGAGCTCATGCTCGGTCCCGCCGCCGACCACCTTCTTGACGTCATCCACCGCCTTGGCGTTGCCGCCGAAACGGTTGAGCACGTAGTTGAACGTCGCGCGGAAGCGGCGCGAAAACCAGTAGTTCACCCCGAGCTCGAAGCTGGTCACCTCGGTCTTGCCGACCGCGGGATCGTCGAGCGCCGGCATGTCGCTGGTCAACGTCTCCTGGAGACGCTCGATGCGCGCGGCCACCATGAGCCCGTGACGCGGAGCCTCCGCGTCTCGGATGCGAAGCCGCGGGGGGAGCTGCAACCCTGGGCGGCCGATGAGGCGATCATCTCCCAGGATCCAGAACCAGGCCTCGCCATAGAGCGAGAAGCCGTTCAACGTGCCGTGCCCCAGCTCCATCAACTTGCCGCCCGCCGCCGCGGCCCCATCCACCTCGGCCACATCCTGATTCCGGTGCACGTACTCGAAGCGGACACCCGCGCGATGCAGGATGGGCAGATCGAGCTCGAACGCATAGGCAGCGAGATCGCCGCGCTGATGGAGCTCCATCTTGGTGCCGGCCGCCCCCGCCATCGCGGGCGGCATGATGAACCTGTTCTCGAGGAAGCGCAGGCCTCCTTGGGTCGCCTGCGCGGGAAACGGCAGACCATTTCTGCCGCGCTCGCCGACCCAAAAGGAGCCGCCGAGCGTGACCTCCTCCCAGTCTGGCAGGTGCGCGAGCGCGAGCGGCGCCACCCAGGCTCGGCCCAGGAAGTCGAAGTCGCTGTCGGAGTTGGCGAAGTTCTGTCCGTCCCCGTTGAAGAGCCCGAGCGAGTAGTACGCCACCTTGTCCGGCAGCATGCCGTGCAGCATGCTGCCGACCTCCTTGTTGCTCGGCGCGCCGAACGCGCGCACCGTGATCGAGCGCTCCATGAAGTCGAAGTACTTGTCCGAGGTGCGGTTCTCGAGCGTGAACGGTGCGTCGAACTGGCCGAGCTGAAAGACGGCGAGGTTCTCCCAGGGAGCCAGGAACACGAAGTTGTCCGTCGTCGCGATCCAGGACTGCGGCACCGGATCGGCCGCGCGGGGCGCGCCCAGCGCGAAGTCGCCGGCCAGGGAGAACCCCACCCAGCTCCCGATCCAGCCGAAGAGCTCGAGCCGGACCCGGCGCAGAAGGACCGTGTCGTTCGGCATGTCCGCGGTGTCGCGCTTGAACAGGTAGCCGTCGACTTGCAGCCGGCCATGCGGCAGCAGCGTGAAGCTGTTGTCCGACGAGCGCAGGTAGGCGGTGTCTCCGGAAAAGCCCGCCAGCGGATCCTCGGGCGTGGGCACCCGCTGGGCGCTGGCGAGCGTCGTGCCGAGCAGCAGGAACGAGAGCGTCACACCGATGCGGATGCGCATCCGGCATTCATATCATCGACCCGGAGACGCTACAGCTCGTACTCGCCGTGCACGTGCAGCTTCGCCGTCACGCCGAAGTCGATCGACACCTCGGCGTCCGCGGAGATCGCGCTCCATTGCGCGAGCGGGATGCTCGACAGCTCCACGACGCCGGTGGCCAGGACGTCGGTGTTGCTCTGATAACCGCGCAGGACGACCGCGCTCAGGCTCGACGTCATGGGCACGGTCAGCGTCGTCTGGCCGATGGCCGCGAGCTCGCGCTGCTTGAACGTCGCCACCGCCATGCCCTCGATCGCGAGATCCCCCTGCCACATCGCGCTCCGTACGCTCACGCCCGTGAGCCGGATGTCGTGGATGAGGAACGACGACGCCTGATCCGAGAAGCCGAGGATCTTGACCTGCTCCGGCTTGTGGCCGCGCGCGAGGGTGCGCTTCGCGACCTCCTCGCGGACGTCCGCCATCTTGAGGAAGCGCGTGGTGAACTCGACGCGCAGCTGGCAGGTCCCAGCCACCGGGGTCTTGACGATCGTGACGGCGCCGTCCGGATCCGAGTGGGTGTTGGTCCCCTCGCACGGCCCGCCGATCCGACCGAGCTTGACCGACAACGTGGACTCCTCCGTGGTGTCCATCCCGAACTCCTGGGACAGACAGCCGACCAGCGCCGAGACGACGAAAACCAGGCGTCGCATCTGGTCCGACCATAGCATTTTCCCGAGAAACGCCGTGATGTAGCAAACGTAGTCCTGGAGACGGAAATATCAAAAGGTGTAGCCGAGCTTGAGGCTCAGCGTCGGCAGCGGCGTCGTGACGATCTGCGAGGCGAGATCCTGTGCGTCGCTGCGGATCCCCCGGGCATCGTCGTCGAGCGTGGCCTCCTCGAGCGGGCGCCCGGCCGCGTCGCGCAGCGAGGCCTTCGGATCGGACGCCAGCACGATCTGCAGGCCCAGGTCGACGCCGAGGGTCAAGCCCGACGCGAGCACCCAGTGCCAGCCGAGGTGCGGGCTGACGATGGGCTGGGTGACGTCGATGCGGGCGCGGGTGTTGGTGGTGCCGGACGAGGATACGTACGACTGCACCCCGCCACCGACGCCGAGGTGAAAGGCGCCGCGCCACGGGGACCACCGCAGCGTGCCCTGGTAGCTCATCATGTGGAATCGCACGTCCGCGAGCGTGACGTCCGGCAGGTAGCTCCACTCGAAGCCGAGCGCAATCACGTCTGCGAAGCGCAGGGAGGCCTCGGCCTGCAGGATGCGAGGGAAACCTCCGCTCGCCAAGAGGGCCAGGCGCGTCCGACGCACCGGCTCCGTTGCTGCCTCCGCCAGCACGGGCGGGGCCGCCTGGGCGGCAGCCTCGAGCACCACGCGCTCGTCGATCGGCCTGCCCGCGACCACCTCGAGCGGGCGCAAGAACGCCCTGTGCCCGGCCGCGGAGACCTCCATGGTGTGCTTGCCGAGCGCGAGCGCGCCATCGAACGGCAGCGCCTTAGGCTGGCCGTCGAGCCGCATTTCTGCACCTGCCGCCTGGCACGAGAGCCTGACGTGCTCGCGCGTCTGCACCGCCACGAGCTCGACCTCGAGACGGCCGTGCCGCTGGATCTCGACGGTGGCCGGCGCGGCCTCGTGCCTGGCCCCGCGCGCCTCCACCACGTGCCGTCCGGGCTCGAGCTCGCCCTCCCACGGGGCGGGGCCCACGTCTCGCCCATCGATCAGCACCGTGACGTCGGCGGCGGTGCGCTCCCTCACCGCGACCTGCCCGCCGCGCACCTCGGCGGAGAGCTTGATCTCCACGGTCTCGTCCTGCCCCGGGGCGAGCTGCAGGACCGCCGCGAACGGATCGGCGCCCGCACGCGTCGCCTGCACCGTGTGCCGCCCCGGGTCGACGCGCAAGGGCCGCGACGGCGCCGCCACCGCCACCCCATCGACGGTGATGGACGAAAGGGGCCCCTCGGGTTGGGCGAAGCGCACGGTGGCGGTCCACGAGCCGAGCGTGATGAGCGCCTGCTCCACCTGCTTGCGCTGCTTCTTCGACAGGCGCTGCTTGAAGCGCGCCAGCAGGGCCTCGTAGGTCCGGTAGGCATCCGCGGCCTTGCCCGACCTGCGCCCGAGCTCGGCCTGCCGCAGCAGCGCCGCCGCCTCGCGCTTGCCGCTGGCCGCCTCGCGACGCGCACCGCGGCGAGGCCGCGCCTCGGCCGAGGCCACGAGGAAGAGGCCGAGCAGGACCACCAGCCAGGCTGCGCGCCGGCGCATCGTCGCAGGATACGAACTGCGCAACCTTCCTGCGCAACTTTCGCCCCCGAGAACTCGGCATGCTGCACGGAACAGACTGGAGACTGGAGACTGGCAACCGGCAACAGGCAATGCGCTAGACAGAAACGCGTAGACCCCGCGCCAGCGCTCTGGGTGCGGTCCCGGTCCCGGTCCCCTTCCCGGTCCCGAGCGTCCGGCTCCTCGACCGCAGCGGCTGAGCCAGCTCGAATACCGGACTCGGATCGGGACCGGGACCGGGACAGGGACAGGCTTCGGATGGCGCCGGATCAATGCGACTCTGTCTAGTCGGCCAGCTCCTCCCAGGCCGCCGAGAACGCCTGGGTCATGGCGGAAAGGTCGCACACGTCAGGACAGCCGAGCAGGCCAATCGAGAGGCGATCGAGGTAGCTCACCAGCGTGACGTTCAGGCCCTGGCGCTCGAACAGGGCGGACACCGGGTACAGGCCCTCGAGGCGCGCGCCCGAGCAGTAGAGCGGCTGCCGCGGCCCGGGGACGTTCGACACCACCACGTTGAACGGCAGCGGCAGAAGACCCGTCAGCCCGAGCATCTCACCGACCAGCGCGGGCATGCCCCCCACCATCGACAGCGCCGTGTTCGCCTCGGGTGACAGTCCACGGATGAACGCCTTGGTGCGCCGCATCGCGGCGTGGATGCTCGCCAGGCGAGCGCGCGCTTCCCCGAGCTGCACCGGCAGGTACACCAGCACGCTGCACACGCGGTTCGACAGCTGGTCGCGCGACGTCTCGTCGTGTAGCGACACCGGCACGAAGGCCACCAGCGGCCGGCTGGGCAGCTCACCGCGCGCGCCGAGGTACCGCCGCAACGCCCCCGTCACCAGCGCGAGGGCGAGGTCGTTGACCGTCGCACCGGCGTCGGCGGCGATCTGGTGCGCGCGTGGAAGGTCCAGATCGATCGAGCGGATCGTGCGCCGCTCGCTCAGCATCCGGTTCATCGACGTGAGTGGCGCGCCGTAAAGGCCCGGCAGCTCGTCCGGGTGCGCCCGCTGCTCGGACACGAACGCGCGGAGCGCGGCGGCCACCTCGAGCCCGACCTTGAGCCGTGACCGCGTGGGCCTCGACCGGGCGCGCGCGTGCGTGCGCTTCTCTTGCCACAGCGGCGGCGTCTCGTCATCCGGCCCCGCCGAGAGGCTGTTCTGCATGCGACGCAGCCCGCTCACGCCGTCCACGGCCGCGTGGTGCACCTTGTAGTAGATCCCGAAGCGCCCGCGCTCGAGCCCCGTCAGCACGTGGCACTCCCAGGGCGGCTGCCCGAGATCGAGGCGCGCGCGATGGAGTCGCGCGACCAGCTCCCACAGGTCCTCGCAGGTCCCGGGCTCGGCGACCGCCGCCTCGAAGACGTGCGTGCCCGGTTCGAACGCCGGCACCGGCGCCCACGAGGCGGGAGAGAACGGCAGCGGCGAGCGCCGCAACCGCCGGTCGAACGGGGGCGCGCACGCCACAGGCCTTCGCAGCGAAAGGGCGAGCGCGTGGGCGAACGCGGGGCGATCCGAAGGCGGCTCGAACACCAGCACCCCGCCGACGTGCATCGGCGTCTTCTCCGACTCGAGCTGCAGAAAGACGTTGTCGAGCGCCGACAGCCGCTCCATCCCCATGCCCTACTCCTCTGCCCGGCGCGGCTTGCGCGCGGCGACCACCTTCGCGGCCACGTTCGGCGGCACCACGTCGTAGTGGCTGAGCTCCATCACGAAGCTGCCGTGCCCACCGGTCATGCCGCGCACCTGCCCGCCATAGCCCGAGAGCTCGGCGAGCGGCGCCTGCGCGTGCACCACCACCACGCCCGCGGTCTGCGGGTCCATGCCGTTGACGCGCCCGCGCCGCGTCTTGAGGTCCCCGGTCACGTCGCCGAGGTGGCCCTCGGGGACGAACAGCTCGAGCGCCGCGATGGGCTCGAGCAGCACCGGGCGCGCCCGCGCGTAGGCGTCGCGAAAGGCGAACTTGCCAGCCGTGCGGAACGCGATGTCCTTCGAATCGACCGGGTGGCTCTTGCCGTCGTACACGACGACCCGCACGTCCTCGACCGGATAGCCCGCCAGCTCCCCGCTCTCGAGCGCGTCACGCACGCCCTTTTCGACCGCCGGGATGTACTGCGTCGGGATCGTCCCGCCGAACACCTCGCTCGCGAACTCGAAGCCGCCGCCGCGCGGCCGCGGCTCGACCCGCAGGAACACCTCGGCAAACTGGCCCGCGCCGCCGGTCTGCTTCTTGTGCCGGTAGTGCCCCTCGGCGCGCGCCGTCAGCGTCTCGCGGTACGGGATGCGCGGCTCGCGCGCGGTCACCTCCAGCTTGAAGCGGTTCTGCAGCTTCTCGAGCGCCACCCGCAAGTGCAGATCGCCGAGGCCACTGACGATGAGCTCCCGCGTCTGCGGATCCATGCGCGCGTGAAAGCTCGGATCCTCCTCGTTCATGCGCTCGAGCGCCGTCATGAGCTTGACCTCGTCGGCGCGCGTCTTGGTCTCGATGGCCAGAGACAGCATCGGCGTCGGCATCACGGCGCCCACCGGCTGGTAGTCGCCCTCGAGCGAGGGTGCGCGCAGGATCTGGCCGGCGTGGATCTCGTCCACCTTGGCGATCGCCACGAGGTCGCCCGCGTAGGCCATCGCCTCGAGCTCGGGGTGATCGCGCCCCTCGACCTTGAGCACGTGCCCGGCGCGGTGCACCTTCCGATCGGGCCCGCACACGAACGGCGTCTGACCGTCGAGCTGGCCCTGCAGCACGCGCAGCATCGCCAGCTTGCCGAGGTAGGCGTCGGTCGTGACCTTGAAGCAGTGCGCCAGAAGGGGCCTGTCCGGGTCGCAGGCGAGCTCGACCACGGCGCCGTCCTGCTTGATGCGGCGCGGCCGGCCCGACAGCGGGCTCGGCACGTCCTCGCACAGGATGTGGAGCAGGTCGTCCACGCCCACCTCGCTCCTGGCGGCCGTAAAGAGGATCGGCACCACGTGGCCCGAGGCCATGGCCTGGATGAAGCAGCGGCGCAGCTCCACCAGATCGAGCGGCTGGCCCCCGAGGTAGCGCTCGAGCGCCGCGTCGTCGATCTCGACGGTCGACTCGAGCATGTCGCGGTGCACGTCGGCGACCGATCCGAAGTCGGACTTGCCCGCCGCCTGGTCGAAGCAGTCGACCACGTCGGTGCCGCCGCGCGTCGGCAGGTTGATGCAGTGCAGCTCCGGCCCCAGCGTCGAGCGCAGTCGCTCCACGAGCGGAGCCAGCGCCGCGGGCGCGAGGTCGATCTTGTTGACCACCACCATGCGCGCGAGGCCGAGCTCTCCGGCGGCGAAGAACAGGCGGCGCGCGTGGAAGTCGACGGTCCCGGTGGCCGGCACCACCAGCATCGCGGTCTCGACCGCGGGCATGGCGGCCAGCGCCTGCCCGACGAGGTCCGTGTGTCCCGGCGTGTCCACGAGGTTGATCTCGCGGCCGCTCTGGTCGGCGAACAGCAGGGTGGCGCTGGTCGAGTGCTGATGCGCGCGCGCCTCGGCCTCGAAGTCGCTCGTGGTGCTGGCCTCCTGGATCGAGCCCATGCGCTGGATCGCGCCGGCGCGGTGCAGCATCGCCTCGGCCAGGGTGGTCTTGCCGCCTCCGGCGGCGCCGATCAGCACGACGTTGCGGATGTCCTCGGGTCGACGCGGCGGAACGGCGGGCATAGGACCTCCTCGCCGGGCGGAGAAAGCAGGAATCGTGCGCGCGCCAGGCCCGCACAGGTGCGGGTCCCGCCAGGCGTCTCAGCACGAGTTGCGCCTGGGCGGCGGCCGGATGCAACGAGTGCAGCGTGGCCGGCGCGGCAGAGCCCTGGCGAGCGTCTTGCACCCTCCCTGACCCCCGGGGAGGAAATCACATGACGCTCGAGCTCGACGACCGAGACACGCGCCTCTTGCGCCTGACCCTCCAAGCCCACGTGCACGCGCTCGCGCTGGAGCTCGAATGGACGACTCCCGTCGAGCAACGCGGCGAGCTGCGCCTCGAGATCGACGTGCTCCGGGGCTTGCTCGGCCGGATCGAGGCCCCGCGCCCTGCCGTCTGACCGCCTCGTCCGCGGCAAGATTTCGCGAATTCCCTGCGCCCGGGCCAACCGGACGGGCAATCCTTGCGTCCCCTCAAGCCACGACGCCGAGCGCGGTCAGGACCTTGCCCATCGGCACGCGATCACCGGCGAAGCCACTGATATGCTGGTAGCGCACGGGCTTGGTGATGCCCTGGCGCCGGTCGAGCACGAGCACCCCGCCCTGCTGCCACGGATCGCCCTTGGTCTTGGTCTGCCGGTTGCCGGCGCGGTACGCGCGCACCGCAGCGCCGAGCGCGGCCGGGTTGAAGACCGACAGCACGGTGCGCTTGAGCCCCGCCGCCGCGTAGGCCGCGAGCTCGGGATCGCAGTACACCGGCACGTCGAGCCCGGTGTCCTCGAGGAACCACTTCGCGTGGTGCGGCTTGCCGTTGCCGAGGAGCACGAGCGTCGCGCCGCCCTTCTCGAGCGCTGCCTTCTGGCCGTGCAACTGCACGGCTTCCTCGCGGCAGAGGAGTCAGCCGAAGTGGCGCAGGAACGCCAGCACCACCAGCCGCTGGCCGAGCGCCTCTCCGAGCGTGATCGAGCGCCCCTCGAGATCGAGGACCGCACATCCCATGAGCGTATCGAGGTCCAGGGCCATGATTTCCAGGTCTCCTACCGACCGCGCTTTCGTACCACGTTGGTGGTCGGCTCGTCGCCCTGTTGCGGGCGCCGGTTGCGGATGATCTCGGTGTCGCGATCGTGCAGCGCAGGACCGGGCGCGGTGGGCCTTCGCCGCGGCGACTGCGGGGCGCGCGCCTCCGCACCCGAGACCGGCGACAGCGTCTGGATCTCCGGCACGCTCTGCGGCGCGCTCTGGTCGATCTCCCACTCGTCGAGCGCTCGCAGCTCGGCCTCGATCTCGCTCGCGAACGTCGCGCGCAGGAAGGACGCCAGGCGGCTCCTGCGATATCCCGGCGCCACGCGGCCGAGCACCTCGATCACCGCACCGCGCACCTCCTCGGAGGTCTGGTAGCGCGCCCCGCGTGAGCGCGCCATGAGCCGGCCGAGCAGCCGCTCCACCTCCTCGGGGATCTCGCGTCGCAGGTCGCGCGCCGGCCTGAACTTGGCGTCGCGCACGCGAAAGATGAGGTCCATCTCGCTGCCCCCCTGGAACGGCGGCTGCAGCGTCAGCATCTCGTACAGGCAGGAGCCGAGGGAGAACAGGTCACTGCGCGCGTCGAGCCGGCGGCCCATCGCCTGCTCGGGCGACATGTACTTGACCTTGCCCTTGATGACGCCGGTCTTGGTCTGCACGCGCGACAGCGTGCCCTTGGCGATGCCGAAGTCACACAGCTTGACCGCGCCCGAGTAGCCGAGGAGCACGTTCGAGGGCGAGACGTCGCGGTGGATGAGGCCGAGCCAGTCGCCGTGCTTGTCGAGCTGCGTGTGCGCGACGTCGAGCGCGGCCGCGATCTCGGCGGTGACGTAGAGGCAATCGGCGATCGGCAGGTGCACCTGCTGCGCCCTGCAGCGCTCGAGGATGGTGCGCAGATCCTTGCCGTCCACGTACTCCATCGCGATGAAGAAGTCGTTGCCGGCGCGGGCGAACTCGAAGACCTGCGCGATCGCCGGGTGCCGCAGGTAGGCGGCGATCTCCGCCTCGTCCGAGAGCATCTGGATGAACTCGTCGTCCTCGATCAGGTGGCCGAGCACGCGCTTGATGGCGACGGTCACCTCGCGCCCCTCGTCGTCGAAGGAGCGCGCTCGATAGATCTCGGCCATTCCGCCGCATGCGATCCGGTCGAGCAGGAAATAGCGGCCCAGACGCTGTGCACGCGGCATCGAGCCCTCCGAGGGTACACCTTGCTCGACCTGGCCGGCTATGGCAGCTTTTCGACCATGTCGCACGTCCTCTCACTCCTTGCTGCTGCGTTCCTGCTGCTCGCGCCCGGCGCCAAGAACTACGATATCCAGACCAGCGCCGGCCCGGCCCGCGCCGGCCAGGCCGCAAGGGCCACGGTCAAGCTCGTCACCAAGAACGGCTTTCACGTCAACAAGGACTACCCCATCGCGCTCGACGTCGCGGGCAGCGAGGGCGTCAGCGTCGACAAGGCCAAGCTCGCCAAGGGCGACGTCAAGCTGACGGGCGAGACCGAGGCCAGCTTCGACGTCGGCTTCAAGGCCGGCAAGGCCGGCAAGGCGCAGCTCGAGGCCACGTTCCGCTTCGCCGTCTGCACCGACAAGGACTGCTTCCCCGCCAAGGAGAAGGTGGTCATCGCGCTCGACGTCAAGTAGGTCGTCCGCCCGCCCTGCGTGTTACGCTTGCGGGGCTCCATGAGCGAGCCCCTCGAGCGCATTGGCCAGCAGATCCACGACGCGTACGCCAAGAACCGGCGTGTCATGTCGTACCAGGAGTACCTGGGCATGGCGCTCGCTGCGCCGGCGCGTCATGCGCGCAGCGCCGCCCAGTACATCAGCGACGTCTTCCTGCACTACGGCACCGTCCAGGTGGCGACCCCGCGCGGGACGGTCACGCGCTATCGCCTGTTCGACTGTCCGTTCGACGACGGACGCGACGCGCTGATCGGCCAGGAGGACACGCAGCTCCGCCTGTTCCGCGCGATCCAGAACTTCGTCCGCGAGGGCAAGACCAACCGGCTCGTGCTCCTGCACGGCCCGAACGGCTCGGCCAAGAGCACGCTGCTCGGCTGCATCGCGCGCGCGATGGAGCACTACTCGACGCTCGAGCAGGGCCCGCTCTACAAGTTCAACTGGATCTTCCCGATGCAGAAGATCTCGCGCGCGGGCATCGGCTTCGGCGAGCGGGCCGCGGCGGATAGCCCGCTCGACAGCTACGCCGACCTCGACGACGCGCTCGTCGATGCGCGTCTGCCGGACGAGCTGCGCGATCACCCGTTGCTGCTGCTCCCGCTCGAGCACCGGCGCGAGCTGATCGGCCAGGCGGTGCGGGACCACGCGCCGGGCTTCCAGCCGTCGGACTACCTGCTGCACGGCGATCTCGGGCCGCGCAACCGGCAGATCTTCGAGGCCCTGCTGGCGGCGTACAAGGGCGACTACCTCAAGGTGCTGCGCCACGTGCAGGTGGAGCGCTTCTACGTGTCGCGGCGCTACCGCGAGGCCGCCGTCACGATCGAGCCGCAGCAGTACGTGGACGCGCGCACGCGGCAGATCACGATGGAGCGCTCGTTCCAGGCGCTGCCGAGCGCCCTGCAGAACATGGCGCTGTTCGAGTATGCGGGAGAGCTCGTGGACGCCAACCGCGGGCTCATCGACTACGAGGATCTGCTCAAGCGCCCGCTCGAGGCCTACAAGTACCTGCTCGTCACGGTCGAGCACGGCACGGTCGCGCTCGACAACGCCATCCTCCAGGTCGACGAGGTGTTCGTCGGCTCGTCGAACGAAGGGCACCTCGCGGTGTTCAAGGAGGTGCCGGAGTTCCAGTCGTTCAAGGGGCGGCTCGAGCTCATCCGCGTGCCCTACCTGCTCGACTACAAGCAGGAGATGCGCATCTACGAGGAGTACACGCAGACGGTCGTGGGCAGGCCGGTGGCGCCCCACGTCCCGTACGTGGCCGCGCTGTGGGCGGTCCTGACGCGAATGCGCAAGCCCCTGCCCGAGAAGTACCCGAAGACCCTGTCCGACCTGGTCGGCAAGCTGGGCCCGCTCGACAAGGCCGAGCTGTACGCGCGCGGCGTGGCACCCGAGAGCTTCCCGGCCGAGCAGGCGCGCGAGCTGGTGTCGAACATCGAGCGCCTCTACGCCGAGAGCGACGCGTACCCGAACTACGAGGGCCGTAGCGGCGCGTCGCCGCGCGAGATGAAGACGCTCATCCTCAACGCGGCGCAGTCGTCGCGCTACAAGTGCCTGTCGCCGCTGGCGCTGTTCGACGAGATCGAGGAGCTCTGCAAGAACGTTACGCTGTACGAGTTCCTCAAGCAGGAGCCGCTGCCGGGCGGCTACCACGAGCACCGCAAGTTCATCCACGTGGTGCGCGAGCGCTACCTCGACCTGGTCGACGCCGAGGTGCGCGCCGCGACCGCGCTCGTGGACGAGACGCAGTACGGGCAGCTGTTCGAGCGCTACGTCGCCAACGTGCTGTCGTGGGTGCGCAAGGAGAAGGTGAGAAACCCGGTCACCGACCGCCTCGAGAACCCGGACGAGGACCTCATGACCGAGGTCGAGAAGACCCTCGGCGGCGGCGGCCGCAAGGAGGACTTCCGAAACGACCTCATGACGCGCATCGGCGCGTGGTCGATCGACCACCCGAATCAGCGCCCGGTGTACGCGGACATCTTCGGCAAGCTGTTCGAGAAGCTGCGCGAGAGCTACTTCGAGAAGCAGAAGAAGGTGCTGCGCAAGACACACCTCGGCCTCCTGGTTTATCTGACCGACGGGCCAGCCTCGCTCGACGCCGAGACGCTCGAGGTGGTCGAGCGCACGCTCGGCAACCTCAAGGACCGCTTCGGCTACTGTCAGGAATGCGCGCGCGAGGTCGTCGGCTACCTCATGCGCAAGCGCTACTCGAGCTGATCGGGCCGACGCCCAAATACCATGGAGCCCTCGTGAAACGACTGATCGGATGCGTCCTCGTGTGTCTGGTGTCCGCGGCTGGCTGTGGCGATGACGCGGCCCGCGGCGGTGCAGGCGCTGGCGGCGCAGGAGTTGGCGGCGCCGGATCCGGAGGCGCGGGCAGCGGCGGCGCAGGCGCCGGAGGTGCGGGCGCGGGTGGCGCCGGGC
>JAHFDS010000546.1 GCA_023248855.1 Myxococcales bacterium | reverse complement strand
TCGTATCCTGCGCAGGAGCCGCGGGTCCCCGGAGCGTCCTCATGTCCAAAGAGATGATCAGCAAGAAGACACGGTACGAGTTTCGCGAGTTCCTCGTGAGCTGGACCATTCGTCAGATCGAAGGCGCGTTCGACAGTGCTGACGTCGAGTGCCGCACCGCCCACCAGCCGGCCGTCAGTGGCGCCCGAAGGTCCCTCGTTGAGCAGTACTACGCGTCTCTCGATCTGACCGCTCCCCGTGATGTCGCGAGACTCCTGAAGGCCTACGAGTACGTCTTGAACGACACGTTTGGGCACCAGAGCCCCTACGGCGGCGGCAACCCTCTCGCCGAGGTGGGGCAGAAGCTCGTCGGCTGGCTCCGCAAGGACGGATACGACTACGTCGAGGGACGCATCGTTCCGATCTCCGGCCTCGCGCGCGTCACCGACATGCGCGCAGCCGCACAGGATTTCGATGCACCGAATCTGGCCGAGACGATCAGGCGCATCGAAGGCGCTGTCGATGCCGATCCTGCACTTGCGATCGGCTCGGCCAAGGAGCTGGTCGAGACCTGCTGCAAGATGATCCTGACCAGCCGTGGTGTCGTTGACGACATCGACAAGCTCGACCTGGCGCCGCTGGTGAAGCGCACCGCCAAGGAACTGGCCCTGGTTCCGGACTCGGTTCCCGATTCCGCGAAGGGCGCCGATACGATCAGGCGCGTGCTGAGCAACCTGGCGACCGTAGCGCAGGGCCTCGCTGAGATCCGCAACCTGTACGGAACCGGCCACGGGCGAGACGGAAAGCGGCGCGGGCTCACCCCACGCCATGCTCGGTTGGCCGTGGGTGCGGCGACGACCCTCGCGACGTTCCTGTTCGACACGCACCGCGACCGCAAGGATGAGCAGCTCCCTCAGGCGCAGTAGACAGTAGAAAGCTTCGCGACACGCGCCCCAAGGGATGCCCGCAGAGACTCTGGGCTCACGATCTCCGCCTCGCCACCGAACCCGAGGATCCACGAGAGGAAGTGCGCCTCCCCGCCGCGCACGGGGCAAACCACGGACCACGAGCCGTCCTCGTTTCGGCGGGCATCGCCACCCCAGCGCTCTCGCACGTAGCTCTCGAGCGCTGCGGAGAAGCGGACCTCGGCCTGTGGTTCGATTCCGCGCGAGGCGAACATGCTGTCATCGTGGTGCTCGAGCGCGAGGGACTTGCGGGGTTCGAAGACCCGAGCGTTCACCTGGATGCCCGCGATGCGGTCGACGCGGTACGTGCGCTCGGCCGCCAGGGCGGGGTTCCAGGCCACGAGGTACCAGTGGCCGCGGTGCACGTGGAGGCGGAGCGGCTCGACCGTTGGACTGGTCGTGATGTCCTTGCTCTGCGCCCAGTAGGTCAGGGTGACCTCGGTGCGGCGCTCGATCGCGCGCTCGAGCACGTCATGCCACCGCGTTGCATCGGAAGGCTCGATGGCGTATCGGCGCTCGGCGTCCGCGAGGGCTTCCTCGACACCCTCCGGCAGCGCGTGGCGAAGTCGTTCCAGGGCGGCAGCCAGCGTCTGACCGACGGTGTCGCCCAGGGCGCGAAGACTCGCTGACAGTGCCGCGGCCTCGTCCACGGTCAGCCGCGGCGGGCGGTTGAAGCGCTGAGGCAGAAGCGCCTCGACCCGGTCGTCCTGGATCGTGATCTCGAGGAAGTCACCCGGTTCTTCGGGGGGCAGGCCGATCTCGGCGGCCAGCGCGAGGTCGTCTTCGAGCTCGGCGCGGTCGCGGTACCCACCGAACGCGAGCACCTCACCGAGGGGAGCCCCGGCCTTGTGCTTCGCTACGAACGGGATCAACACGAGCAGGCGCTCGAGGCGGTGGAGGAAGTCCGGCTTCATGCCCCCACCAGCATGCCGAGCATCTCCCGGGCGCGCGCGCGTCCCTCCTCCGGCGCGAGGAGCTCGGCGTCCGGGCCCAGCGACAGGACATGGCGCACGAGCGCGTCCAGGTTGCGTACACGGAGCTCGCCGAGCGTGGCCCCGTCCTCGAGGCTGGACACGGCTGCCCCAGGAAGCAGCGTGCCTGCGAGGGACGCGAGTCCCCCTCGCAGCGCCACGCGGGCAGCGACCGGGGCGTGGATCCAGTAGTCCCACTCTTGCTGGACCGCGTAGCGGCGAATGTCGAAGTCGGGGGGCACTTCGTAGTCCGGAGTGCCTGGGTGGTGGTTGATGACTTTCAGGGCGCGCACGCGGCTGACATAGAACACGCGCGGCGCGCCGCGGAGATGGCAGTGCCCAACGAAGAACCACGCGCCCCGGCGCCACGCAATGCCGTGGACATCGACCTCTCGCTCGGTCTCCTCGCTGCGGCCCGCGGTGAAGTAACGCATCCACAGGCGTTTTCGCTGCCCAGCGGCATCCTTGATCAGCTCAACGAAACGCGCCTGCTCATCGGGCGCCGCGGCACTCTCGACCTGGAGGACCGGGGGCACCGCCGCGCGCGCGTGCCGCGCGGGGTCGGCACTGCGCAGCTTCCGGAGCGCCGACTCGAGCTCCTCTCGCCACGGCAGCCCGCGAAGCCGCAGCGCGGCCTGCCCGGCCGTCCACAGCATCGCCACCTCCGCGGGCGAGAAGTGCAGCGTGGGGAGGTAGTACTCGTCTCGCTGGACGCCGTAGCCCCTGACGTCCTCCATGTACACGATCGGAACGCCGGCCTCGCGCAGGGCGTCCTTGTCGCGGGTCCACTTACGCTCCTTGGCCGCGGCGTCACCGGTGTACTCGTCGGGGAACTGGTCCCAGATCTCCTCGCGCGATACCGGCTGGTCGCACGTCAGGAGCCAGCCGACGATGCGCATCAGGCGCCGAGCAGGGCCAGCGTCGCGTGTTTCAGACCGCGAAGGCGGGGACTTGCGTATCTTGCGCACGGGGGCCCTCAGCGCGTTCCCGTCGGGAAGGGGCAGACTTTGGGCACACACTCCTCGCACGCGTGCGATTCACTGGCGCATCGATCTCCGCCGGCGGCACGGTTGGATCTCGAGCAGAAGGCGTAGAGCGCCTGCTGGACGAGCCTGGGGGAGTAACGGGGGAGCGCCCGGTGAAACTTGCGCAGGTCGAGCGTCGCCGCCTGGCCGCGCAACCATTGCACGCGGGCTTCGTAGGTTCTTGTAGCGTTGGCAGGGCGGAGCGTATCAACGGCCCGGGCGACGTTGGTGTCGACGACGACGAGATCGTTGCCATCCACCTCCGGGAACCACGGCGTGTGGCCTGGTGCCAGCGCGGGGGTCGACAGGGCGCTCACGAACATCGTGGCGAGCTTGCGCCCGACACGGTGCACCCGGCCGAAGCGCTCGACGAGCAGGGCTGCGCGCATCGTGGGAGCGATCTCCTCGCGTAGCACCTCGTCAAGCACCCTGCGCACGCCGCCATTCTTCCAATGCTGGAGCCAGGCCGAGGTCGGTAGCTTCCCCATGTCACCCATGCGGTTGAAGGCAACCGTGGCGTCCTTTACGTGGCATGCGATGCTGGGGCACCGATGGCAATCGACCGCGCCGCCGGCTTTCGTCACGTCGCAGCCGGTTTCGAACGCCTGGTGGCTCAGCAACGCGGAGCAGCCGTGCCTCGCAATCGACTTCTGCAGGAAGTCCAGGTCGGTGAGCGCACGCACAGAGGAAGGAGCGAGCGCGCGCTGGTGGCGCATGATCACCACGTCCCGCAACGCCTGGAACATCGACATCGTGATGAACAGGCGAAAGAGGGCACCGTCACGACCGGCGGCGAGCTCGTCCCTGGTGACGGCGAAGGCGCCGACTCGCGTGGGGTCACAGTAGAATGGGAGGGTTCCCCGCCCCTCCCAGGTCGATTGGTTGCCGCGCACGTACCACGCGAGGATCTGGTGAAGCTCGACCTGCGCAGCGACACGCCCGGGCCGGCTCAACAGGCGCACTGCTCGAGAGGCATGCGGCCGGGCCTTGGGAGCTTCGAAGTGCGCCGCGGTGCTCAACGCAAGAACTCTGGGGCGCTCACTTGCCACCTCCTGGCCCCGAGGTCTTCGCGAGCGGCGCGACGTTTTCGCCGAGCCCGAGCTCGCGGAGTGCCAGCTTGGTCTCCTCGAGCTTGGCGGCGCTCGTGCCGCCGGGCGGGGCGACGTCGACGGTGACAGTGAGCGTGAGGCCACCGCCGGTGGCGAACCTCGAGAGGACCTTGGTGTAGAAGTTCATCCACTTCTGAGGCAACACCTCCCCCGTCCAGGTAAAGCCCGAGATCTCGGTTGATGGAGGTGGCGTGCTGACGCGGCCGGTGCCGCTCCCTGTCCCAGGTGTGGCCGGAATCGGCGGAGTTCCTGGAGCTGGACCGGAGGCGCCGCCTCCAGCTGGCCCCCCGGGTGCTCCGCCCGGCTGGGTCGTCGGCTGCGTGGCTGTGGTACCTCGTGCCAAGTAAGCGTCTGCCTGCTCCTTGGAAATGATGAAGACATCCTCCGAGATCTCGACCTCGGAGCTCGGCAGAGACTTCTTGTACACGAACGGCTTGTAGCTGCCGTCCGGAGCCTTCCCCACGTAGGCGAGCAGGCCATGATCGAGG
>JAHFDS010000141.1 GCA_023248855.1 Myxococcales bacterium | reverse complement strand
CGTTCGCGGAGGCGTGCGACGCGCTCTTCGACGCGCACGCCCGCACTGCCCGGGCGCGCCTGGCCAGCTGACGGTCTGGTACGATCGAGCCGCGATGGCCGAGCGCTTCGCCCGCAACCCGGACGTGCTCCTCACCGAGCTCGACGACGGGACGGCCGTGTGCCTCCTGCCCGCGACGGAGTTCCACTTCAAGCTAAACCGCACGGCGCTGTTCCTGTGGAAGGCGCTCGAGCAGGGCCCGCTCCCGGCCTCCGACCTGATCGAGCGGCTCACCTCGGCCTTCCGCGTCCACAGCGAGACGGCCCGCGCCGACGTCGACACGGTGGTCGCGCACATGGTGCGCGAGTCGCTCCTGACCGTCGTCCGCTAGTGCTGCCCGTCGGCACCAGCACATAGAAGCCTGGTGCCGCCCGTAGGCTGTGCCGAGGACCGCACGGGGCCCCACGCGGCCGGAGGCCGGAGTGGGGAGAAACACAGCTCAGCTACGAGTTGCTCGAGGTGCGCATCGAAGCCCCGAAGCGTTCGCGTCTCGATGTGGGTTCGGACTAGATGACCGCGTCGAGGACGGCGCGCGCGAGGCTCTCGTCGTCCGGTGCCGCGACCTCGCGCCCACCGACGCGGACGCCGCCTTCGCCTCCGAGCACGACGATCGCGTGGACGCCGGCGGCCGCGATCTCGCCGGCGGCCCCGGCGCTCACCACAGCCGCGATCAACCCCGCGTCGAAGAGGACGCGCTCCACCAGGTACGCGCGCTCCCGCGCGAGCTCGTCGCTGCTTGCGCCGACCTCGATGACCACGCCGGTCTGCCCGAGGCGCGCCCGGCGCTCGGTGGCGCTCACCTGGGTACGCGTGCCCGTCGCCCACGCCGCGGTGCCAGCGACCTCGGCGATCATCCCGGCGCCGACCGTGTCGCTCGTCAGCGAGTCGATGAGCACGAACGCCCCGGTCGCGCGGTTCTTCGCGTAGGCGTCGAAGAAGATCGGCTGGTGGCAGCGCACCCTCAGGCGGCCGATGTCGTTTAGGGCCAGTCGCTCCGCCGGCGCGGGCGCGAGCGTCTCGGGGTCGATCACGGCCTCGACGCGCTCCACGCTCGCACGCACGAGGCGCGTCGTATGCTTGAGCAGGTACGACTTCTCCGGATCGAGCGGCCGCTCCGAGAGCCACACCACCATGGCCTCGAAGCGCTCTCCGCTCTCGGGCCTGGCTCCGGCGCGGACGAGCATGTCGCCGCGGCTGAGGTCGATCTCGTCGGCCAGGCGCAGGGTGACGCTCATCGGCGAGAAGGCCTCCTCGAGCGGCCCGTCGAAGGTGTCGATCGACACCACGGTGCTCGTGCGCCCCGACGGCAGCGCCTCGACGACGTCGCCCTTCTTCACCACCCCCGAGGCGATCTGCCCGGCGAAGCCGCGATAGTCGAGGCTCGGGCGGATGACGTACTGCACCGGGAACCGCAGGTCATCGAGGTTTCTGTCCGCGGCGATCGGCACGGCCTCGAGGTGCTCGAGCAGCGTGGGCCCCGTGTACCAGGGGGCGCTCGGCGCGCGGTGCACCACGTTCTCGCCGCGCAGCGCCGACACCGGCAGGCAGAGCACGTCCTTGATGCCGAGCCTGGTGCCGAAGTCCACGAGCTCGCGCGAGATGCGCTCGAACGCCGCGTGGTCCCAGCTCACGAGGTCCATCTTGTTGACGCACGCGACCAGGTGCGGGATGCCGAGTAGCGCCGTGATGTACGCATGTCGCCGCGTCTGCGGCAGCACCCCGAGGCGCGCGTCGATGAGGATGACGCCCACGTTCGCGGTGGAGGCGCCGGTCGCCATGTTGCGCGTGTACTGCACGTGGCCCGGCGTGTCGGCGATGATGAGCTTTCGCCGCGAGGTCGAGAAGTAGCGGTACGCGACGTCGATGGTGATGCCCTGCTCGCGCTCTGCGCGCAGGCCATCGGTGAAGAGCGAGAAGTCGATCTCCCCCTCCGAGCCCTCGCCGCGCGTGGCGCCCTTGGCTGAGGCGCGCTTGACGGCCGACAGCTGGTCCTCGTAGATGCCGTGCGTGTCGTGCAGCAAACGCCCGATGAGCGTGCTCTTGCCATCGTCCACCGAGCCGACCACGACCAGGCGCAGGAGCTCCTTCTGCTCGTGCCGGCGCAGGTACGCCTCGATGTCGCTTCGCGCCAGCTCTTCGTCGGCAATCACTGGAGGCTGCCCTGACTTGGGGGAAACACTAGAAGTAGCCCTCGCGCTTCTTGGTCTCCATCGAGCCCTCCTCGTCGTGGTCGATGAGGCGGCCCTGCCGCTCGCTGTGCGTCGCGAGCAGCATCTCGCGGATGATCTCCGGCAGCGTGGTCGCGCTCGAGCGGATCGCACCCGAGAGCGGGTAGCACCCGAGCGTGCGGAAGCGCACCACCTCGGTGCGCGGGGTCTCGCCCGGGAGAAAGCGCATGCGCTCGTCGTCGACCATGATGAGCGTGCCCTCGCGCTCCACCACCGGCCGCGGCGCCGCGAAGTAGAGCGGCACGATCGGGATGTCCTCGAGCCACACGTACTGCCACACGTCGAGCTCGGTCCAGTTCGACAGCGGAAACGCCCGGATGCTCTCGCCCTTCTTGATGCGGCCGTTGTACAGGCTCCACAGCTCGGGGCGCTGGTTCTTCGGGTCCCATTGGCCGTGGCGATCGCGGAACGAGTAGATGCGCTCCTTGGCGCGCGAGCGCTCCTCGTCGCGGCGCGCCCCGCCGAACGCGGCGTCGTATCCGCCCTGCCGCAGCGC
The DNA here is from genome assembly GCA_023248855.1 of Myxococcales bacterium. Classification (GTDB taxonomy): domain Bacteria; phylum Myxococcota_A; class Polyangia; order JAHFDS01; family JAHFDS01; genus JAHFDS01. The sequence continues at coordinate 15,380 of JAHFDS010000141.1, read as the reverse complement.
ATCGAGCAGCGCGTGCGTCTTCATCACCTGCGTGTACTTGTTGCTGCCGTGCTCGAACGGGTTGATGTCCTCGGCGATCGCCCGATCGTTTCGGTGCACGATCAGCTCGAAGCCGTTGTCGGCGCAGAACCGGTCCCGGAACTCGATCATCGCGCGGAACTTCCACGTGGTGTCGATGTGCAGGAGCGGAAAGGGCAGGGGCCCGGGCGCGAAGGCCTTCTGCGCGAGCCGCACCATGACCGACGAGTCCTTGCCGATCGAGTACAGCATGACCGGTCGGTCGAACTCGGCCGCGACTTCGCGCAGGATGTGGATGCTCTCCGCCTCGAGCTGGCGCAGGTGCGTCAGGCGGTGATGGTCGAGCGTCTGCAGGGCCCTGGTCACGACGGGGGGATCCATACCACTGTTTTCGGGGCAGGTCAGGGGACGAGACGTTGCGGCGGGCAGGCTGCGCTGAGAAGCTTTGCCCCATGCGCGCCGTCGTGTTCGATCCGTCCCTGGCCCGCCTGGCGCTCGCCAAGGGCCTCGGTCGCTGGATGCCGTCTCTGTACCTCGGCCCCCGCTCGAGCGTGCAGCTGCGCGAGCTGCCCGCGCCGACGCTGCCGGGCCCCGAGTGGGTCAAGCTCCGCCCGCGCTTCGCCGGGATCTGCGGCACCGACCTCGGGGCCGTGTTCGGCAAGCTCTCGCCGGCGCTGACGCCGTTTTCGTCGTCGCCCGGCATCCTCGGGCACGAGGTCCTCGGCACCGTGGTCGAGGCGGGGGCCCAGAGCGGCCACCGCGAGGGCGATCGCCTCGCCATCGATCCGATGATCCATTGTGCCGTGCGCGGGCGGCCGCCGTGCGCGGCCTGCCAGGGCGGCCATTACGCGGGTTGCCGGCGCGCGGGCGAGTCGGACACCTTCGCGCCCGGCAACTTCATCGGCTTTCACAAGGAGCTCGGCGGCGGCTGGGCCGATCTCATGGTCGCGCATCGCTCGCAGTGCATCCGCGTGCCGGCCGCCCTCGACGATCGCGTCGCGGCGCTGCTCGAGCCGCTGTCGGTGGCCCTGCACGCGGCGACCAAGTACCTGCCGCGGCCGGACGAGCATGTCCTCGTCATCGGCGGCGGGCCGATCGCGCAGCTCCAGGTGGCTGCCCTGCGTCTGCTCGAGTGCACGGCGCGCGTCACCGTCTCCACGATGGCTGACTTCCAGGCCGACTTCGCGCTGCGCATGGGCGCCACCGAGGCGCTGGCGTTTGCCCCCGACCAGAGCACGAAGCAGCTCGCGGCGCTGGTGGGCGCGACCGCCTACAAGCCGCTCCTCGGCGCGGACGTCTACGCCGGCGGGTTCGACGTGGTGTTCGACTGCATCGGCTCGCGGCAATCGATCGATCAGGCGCTGCGGTTGTGCCGGCCGCGCGGCACCGTGCTCCTGGTCGGCGCGGCGGCGCTGGTGCCGCTCATCGACTTCACGTTCATCTGGTCGCGCGAGCTGCGGCTAATCGGCACGCTCGCCTACGACGTCGAGGACCTGCCCGGGAGGCCCCGGCAGCGTACCTTCGAGCTCGCGGCCGAGCGGGCGCTCTCGACCTCGCTGCCGCTCGGCGAGCTGGTCACCCACACCTACCCGCTCGAGCGCTTCGACGAGGCCATCTGGGCCAACGTGAGGCGGGGCGCCTCGCGCGCGGTCAAGACGCTGCTCGCCCCATGATCGCCGACCTTCTCATCGAGGACATCGGCGCGCTCGTGACGATGGAGGGCCCGGGCCTGGGCCTCGTCGAGGGCGCCACGCTGGCGTGCGCCGGTGGCCGCGTGGTCTACGCCGGACCGCGCGCGGGCTTTGCAGGGCAGCTCGCGCCCGAGGGCGAGCGCGTGGATGCCGCCGGCCGGCTGGTGTCGCCGGGCCTTTGCGATCCGCACGCGCACCCGATGTTCGGCGGCGACCGCGCGGGCGAGCTCGCGATGCGCGCTCGCGGTGACTCCTACGCCGACATCCAGGCCGCGGGCGGCGGTATCTACAGCTCCGTGCGTGCGACCCGCGCGGCCGGCGACGACGTCCTCGTCGATCGAACGCTGGCGCGCCTCGGTCGCATGCGGGCGCTGGGCACGACGACCGTCGAGGCCAAGACCGGCTACGCGCTCGATCTTCCAGGCGAGCTGCGCATGCTGCACCTGTACGCCGAGGTGGCGCGCCGCGCCCCGGTGCGCCTGTCACCGACGCTGCTCGCGCACGTGCTGCCGGCCGAGGTCCTGGGCGATGCGCCGGCCCGCGCGTCCTACGTATCTGCCTTCGCGAATGAATTGATCCCGCAGGCCGCGGCCGAGCGACTCGCCCAGGCGTGCGACGTCTACTGCGACCAGGGCGCGTTCACCATCGAGGAGGCGCGCGCGCTGCTCGAGGCGGGCCGGCGGGCGGGCCTCGGCCTTCATTGCCACGCGGAGCAGTTCACGCGCAGCGGCGCCACGGCGCTCGCGGCCGAGCTCGGTGCCTGGTCGGCGGATCACCTCGAGCGCGTCACCGACGACGACGCGCGTGGGCTGGCGGCGGCTGGCACGGTGGCGGTCCTGCTTCCGGGCGCGATGATCACGCTCGATCTGCCGAGGCCGCCGGCGCGGCGACTGCTGGAGCTGGGCGCCTTCGTCGCGCTCGGCACCGATTGCAACCCCGGCTCGTCGATGACCGAGTCGCTGCCGCTGCAGATGTCGCTCGCGTGCATGCAGCTGCGCATGACGGTCGAGGAAGCGTGGCTCGCCGTCACCCGGCGTGCGGCGCACGCGCTGGGCCGCGACGGCGGGCGGCTGGCAGTCGGTGCGGCGGCCGACGTGGTGCTGTGGGACGCGACCTCGCCGGCCGAGGTGCCGTACCAGCTCGGCCGGAACCTGGTGAGCCGGGTGTGGGTCGGGGGCAAGGCGTAGCCACCACTGTGAACCCGCAAACCACCTAAAGGTGCAACTTTTTTCGGAGCTTCGATCGTTGCGGTAGACTGAGGGCAGCGGAATGGCAGCGGAGAACACGTGGCGAAGCCCCAGCCAGCAACCGAAGCCAAGAACGGAACTTGGCGGATGGCCGACCTGGATCCAGAGGACCAGGAGGCCATCCGCGATGGCATCGCTGAGTTCGATGCAGGCGAGGAGGGCATCCCCGCCGAGCAGGTGATCGCCGAGCAACGCTGCAAGGCCGAAGCAGCACGCAAGATGCGACGCTAGGCGCGTGGCCGCTGGGCACCCACCCTATCGCATCATCTTCGCTCCTCGCGCTCGGCCTGCTGGCCAAACATCCGCAAGGTCCGCGCCGCCGGGGTGACGTTCATCGCGGTGGCGCAGGGGCTCGAGATTCGCTCCGCCCACGATGCCGTCTCGGACCTGACCCTGACCGTGCTGGCGGCGGCGGCCGAGCTCGAGCGCGCCGTGATCATCGAGCGCACGGTAGACGGCCTGGCTGCGGCCAAGCGCCGGGGGGTCAAGCTCGGGCGCCCACGCAACCCACGCGGGCCAAAGTACGCGCGTGTCGCAGAGCTGCGCCACAAGGGCGCTTCATGGGCGGAGATCGCCAAGGCGGTACGGTCGAGCGCGTCGACGGCGGCACGGATGAGGGGCTACAGAAAACGATCGTCTTAGGAAAGTGAACCCGCCTGATCCGAGCCGGGGTGAGTGGAAATGCGACCCGCGCCGGCTGATTTCAAAGGCACAAATCCACAAATCGACTCCGCATTATTCGCCGCATTGGCGCCGGCCGAATGGGTGTTGTTTACGAGGCCGAAGAACGTCAGCGCGAGCAGCGCGTAGCCCTCAAAGACGCTCAAGACCTCCAGCTCTGATACCCTGTACCGCCTCAAGCATGAGCTCGCTCGCTCGCCGAGCCGGAGGTCGGGATCGAGGCGATCGAAGTCGTGGCGCGTCGGCGCGAACGACGCCCAAGCCGCACGAGCGCTGCCGTCCGGACAACGGCAAGCCGTAGCCTGGTTGAGCAGGATCCTGCTCAGCATCAGTTGACCCGAAACGACCGTCCGTCCGCCAGCCACGTGATTCCACACAGTTGACGACGGCATGCCGACTGCAGAAGAGCGCTGCAGGAGGTCACACACATGAAGACGACGCTGAGCTGCCTGCTTCTCTCCGGAATCGTGATGCTCGGGTGCGGTGCAGAGGACCACCAGTCCTCGGAAACCAAGCCGATCTCGCTGCTCGCGAGCATTCCGCAGGCGACCGGCAACGTCGTGGAGCTCTACGAAGGGCTGCCCGGCATGATCCTGGTGAGCGAGGACGGCCTCGAGGGCAACCCGCTCGCCACGCGCAGCTCGAAGCTGGCCGGCCTCAACATCCTGCAGGCGTACGACGTGCTCTCGAACCACGCTGCGCCGCCGGCCGCGCTGGTCGAGGCCGCGGCCAGGGAGCAGGACCTGATCGCGAGCGGGCAGCTGCAGCGGCGCGCGGCCCAGCCCGCCAAAGGCGAGCTCCTCGACTCGACGTCGGACAACGCGTTCTACTGCACCGACAGCACGTTCCTGACCAGCTACTGCGGCTCCAACGCGCAGTGCGTGCTGAACCTGACCTCGCCGAGCGCCTTCAACCTCGACAACGTGTACACGTACTCGGGCGCGGTCTGCACGCGCGGCAACTCGGTGCGCGTCACGATCTACGCGATGCCGTGGTGGTCGTGGAACCAGGTGGGCGGCCCCTGGACCGTGCTCACCGGTCACGTCCGGACCTGGTCTTACTGGTCGTACTGGATCGCCGCCGGTTGCGATTTCGATGGCCGTACCGCCATCGACACCGTCAGCGCCGGCGCGGTCTACCAGTTCACGGCGCGCTAGCCAATCCTCCCGTTCAGATTCTCGCCTTGGCCATGCGCGTGGCGACCTGGTAGGTGCCCGAGCAAGCCGATGGGGGGACGCCGCGCCGCCGCGCCAGCGTCTCCAGCTTCGCCATGTCCCGATCGTTCAGCCCCACCGTGTAGACGTGCAGGGGGCGCAGAGCGCGCAACCTCATGCGGTGGACCTTCCATCGCTCCTTGGTCCAATTCGCATCGCGCCATCTCCTGACGGCGTCTTCGCCTGACAGCTCCTCGCACGCGACGTTCGGGTGGGCTTCATCGCCGCAACCATCGCAGAGCTCGTCGGCCGCGAGTTTGGCGTTCACCTTCTTTTTTCGGCCGCTCGCTCGCACAGCCCGAGCATACGATGCCCCTTCACGCGCTCGGCGGATCCGCGGGCAAGCCCGAGCTCGTCCACAGGCGCGACAGCGCTGGGCTTCGGCGCGCCGCGGGGTAGAATAGAAGCCGTGATCAAGCCCTCCGAACCCTGGAGCCTCGACGAGCTGCCCGAGGAGCGGCGCGCGGAGCTGCTCGAGCGCATCGAGGAAGCGAAGCGCGGCGAGAATTCCCTGCCGGCCGAGGACGCGATCGCGGCAGCCAAGCGGCTGTCCGATGAGATCTGCAGAATGGTCCGCCCCCGCCGCTCCGCCGCGAAGTGAAGCCCTACAGGGTCAAGGTTCAGGATGGGGCCTGGCGAGAGCTGGCGTCCGAGAACGCACACTGGAACCTGAGCCTCCCGCGGGCGCAGCCCGACGCGCTGATCGACCTGTTCCACGAGGCGCTTGGCCACGTGGCCGAGAACCCTGAGATCGGCCCTGAGGATGAGCGACACCCGGGCAGCGGGAATCGGCGCTTGCTCTTGCTCGCCGGCCAGGCGCGCCGCGTGGGGTTCTGGCTGTACTACTTCGTCGACCACGAGCACGAACGGATCGAGGTGTTCGCGTTCGAGAGCACCCACTTCGACGACTAGGCCGCGGTCCGCGGCTACGCGCTTCCGAGAGCGCCCCAGCCCGATCCACCGAGCAACTTCACGCGCTCGGCGGATCCACGGGCGGCCCGAGCTCGTCGACCAAGCGCAGGGTGAGCGCATGGCCGATGCGCTGGTCGGACTTCTCGATCATGTAGAGCGACCACTCGGCCCACGTGGGATGGGAGCGGATCGTCACTTCGGTATCCGGCCCCGCGTCCGCAGGCCAGTCCACCTCGGAAAGCAGCGTGAACCGCCCTTGCGGGTCATGCCGTAGCGCGATCCGTCCGAGGTGAGCCAAGTCCTTCTCTCGATTGCACAGTCAAACTTCTGACGAGCGGCACTACTCCGCCACGCGCACCAGCTGCTTGCCCTCGTTCTGGCCGAGGAACAGCCGCGCCAGGGCCGCCGGCGCGCGCTCGAGGCCGACCTGCACGTCCACCCGGTCCTTGAGCTTGCCCTGGGCGAGCCAGCCAGCCATCGGCAGGATCGCCTCGGCCACGCGCGGCAGGTAATCGAGCACGATGAAGCCCTCCATGCGCCCCCGCTTGAGCAGGAGATTCATGTAATTCTTCGGCCCGGGCCCCGGTGCCGCCTCGTTGTAGCGGGAGATGGCGCCGCAGATGACCACGCGGCCGCGCATCGCCAGCTTCCCTAGCGCCGCGTCGAGGATGTCGCCGCCGACGTTGTCGAAGTAGACGTCGATCCCCTTCGGGCACGTCTCGCCAAGGCGCTCGGCCAGGTCCTCGGACTTGTAGTCGATGGCCGCGTCGAGCCCGAGCTCCGTCGTGAGGTAGCGGCACTTGTCCGCGCCGCCGGCGATGCCGACCACGCGACAGCCGAGGATCTTGCCGATCTGCGCCACCATCGAGCCGGTCGCGCCGGCCGCGCCCGAGACCACCACGGTCTCTCCCGGCTTCGCCTTGCCCACGTCGATTAGCCCGAAGTACGCGGTGATGCCGGTGATGCCGAGCGCCCCGAGCGCGGTCTCGATCGGCACCCCCGGCGGTAGCGGCATGAGCGCGCCGGGCTTGCCCGCCGCCACGACCGCGTAGTCCTGCCAGCCCACCAGGCCTTGCACGAGCTGTCCGGCCGCGAATGCCGGGTGCTTCGACGCGACCACGCGGCCGGCGCCGCTCGAGCGCATCACCTCGCCGAGCTCGACCTTGGGCAGATACGTGTCGATCGACATCCAGCCGCGCTGTGTCGGATCGCAGGACAGGCAGAGCGTCCGCACCAGCACCTGGCCGTCCGCGAGCTCCGGCACGGCGGCCTCGTTCCACTTGAAGTCGGCCTCGGAGACGAGGCCCGAGGGGCGACGCGCGAGCAGCCACTGGCGATTCACGAGGGCAGTCATGGCCGGGACGGTACGGCGGAAACGGCCCCGTGGCGAACGCTTCAAGACGCCGATCTGGGCGGGCGGGGGACCGACGCATCTACGCGCACGGTCCGCACGGGCATCGTCGTCAGCTCGTCGACGACCGTCTTGGTCCAGGGGAAGGCCGCAGCGCTGGGGCGCGTCGAGGGGCCGAGGTGCTTGTCGATGCGGTCGAAGAGGTCTGCGAGCGGGCAGGCCCTGTCGATGCAGTCGGCCGCGCCCGCCTCGATGGCCTCGCGGAGCGTCTGGGATCCCAGCGCGCGCCCGGTGCTCAGCACGACGGCCGGTCGCTCGGACAGCGGCAAGGCCTCGCCGAGGGCCCTGGCGACCTCCACACCGCCCAGCGCGGGCAGGTCGAGGTCCACGACCATCGCGTCCGGGTGGTGCTGCAGGGCCAGCTGGACGGCCTGGGCACCGTCCCGGGCCTCGACCACGCGAAAGCCGCGGCGCTCGGCGGCCTGCCGGAGCAGCATGAGCGTGTCGGCGCTTCGGTCCGCGAACAGCAAGGTCCGCGGCACGGAGAAGTCGCTAGGTCGCGGCGTGTCGGCCGGCGGATCCGTGGGCGGGATCGCCAGCGCTTGCTCCACCGCTCGGAGGATGCCGCCGCCCGGCCAGGGCTTTGGCACCACGATGTCGCCGACGGCCGGCATGGTCGTGGCGCCGGACATCAAGACGCGAGCGCACCATGGTGCTCGCCGCTCCACCTCCGTCAGGAGCGCCGCGCCGGATCCGTCGAGGAGGCCGAGGTCCGCCACCACTGCGCACACGTCGGGTCGAACCGCCAGTTGCTCGAGCGCATCGGTGACGCCGGCGGCCTCGACCACGTCGAACGTCTGGCGAAGCTCGCGCGCCGCGCTCCTTCGGATCGGTGCCTCGTCGTCGACGACGAGCACCGCGTGCCGGTGGGTTGGCGCTCTCTCGGGGCTCATCGCGTCACCGCTGGCCGCTTTCTGGTGTCTCGGAGCAGACAGGGTGAGGCGAGGCGCCGAGTGACCAGGACGGCCTTGTTCTCGTGGGATGTTCTCATGCCTCCACGTCCTGCAGGTCACGTGCCGGCAGTCCTCTGGCCTGCAAGATGCCTTGAGCATGGGGATCTTCAGGGGGACGGGGTCTGCGTGACCACGATTTGAGGCTCGCGGAGGTCAGCTTGTCCTCTGCGCGTGGATGCCTGGACCTCCCGTCCGGCGTGGTAGCAGGCGCAAGCCTTGCGCCCCTACGTGGCGGTGCTAACAGAAAAGGTGCATCGAAAGCGAGGGCCGATGACCGCGCCAGGCGACCCATCCTCTGGCCTGTCGTGTCCGACCGGTGCCGGGCCGGCATCGCTGCGCCCCTCGCCCGCGGACGCCGATCTCGTATCCACGGCAGCCGACTCGCGGCGGCTGCCGATTGCCGGGGCTCGAGCAGCCGAGGTTCAAGGACGTCGCCGTCGACGACTGCGTTCTGAGCCGACCGGCCGCGGAGTGGGAGGTCGTCATGGGCAATCCTATTCGAGCGCTGCTCATCGAGGATTCTGAACCAGACGCGGCGCTCCTCGTGCTCGCGCTCCGGCGCGGCGAGCGCGACGTGATGTCCGAGCGAGTCGACACGGCCCAGGCCATGCGTGCGGCGCTCGAGCGGCAGACCTGGGATGTGATCCTGTGCGACGTTTCGATGCCCGGCTTCGACCATCGGTCCGCGCTGGCTCTGATGCGCGAAGAGGGGCTCGATCTGCCCTTCATCCTGGTGTCCGGTGGCATGAGCGAGGCCGCCGCCGCCGAGGCGATGCGATACGGCGCTCATGATTTCGTGCTCAAGGACCACCTGGGGCCCAGGCTGGTCGCGGCGATCGAGCGCGAGATCAGAGAGGCCGGGCTGCGCGCCGAGCGCCGGCAGCTGGCCGATCAGCTCATCGTCTCGGACCGAATGGTGTCGATGGGGATGCTCGTCGCCGGCGTCGCGCACGAGATCAACAATCCCCTGGCCTGCGTCATGGCCAACCTCGAGCTGGCCCAGCACACCCTCGATGAGCGGTTCGAGAAGCTGGGCCTCCCGGTCGAGCTCGGCGACGTGCGCGAGGAGCTCGTGGATGCGCGTGCCGGAGCCGAGCGGATCCACGACGTGATCCAGGATCTCCGACTGTTCTCGCGCTCCCGCGACGACGACAAGAGCGGCCCAGTCGACGTGCAGCAGGTCCTGGAGTCGACGCTCCGCATGGCCGGAAGCGAGGTCCGCCACCGGGCGCGGCTCGTTCGGAGCTATGGCAAGACGCCGCCGGTGAGGGCCACCGAGTCACGGCTCGGGCAGGTGTTCTTGAACCTCGTCGTCAATGCCCTCCAGGCGCTCCCGGAGGGGCACGCCCGGGAAAACGAGATCCGTATCACCACGCGCGCGCGGGGGGGGCAGGTCGCGATCGAGATCGCCGACACCGGTTCCGGCATGTCGCCGGAGGTCTTGCGCCATCTGTTCACCCCGTTTTTCACGACCAAGCCGGTCGGGGTCGGAACCGGCCTGGGCCTGAGCATCTGCCATCGCATCATCCGCGACTTCGGCGGTTCGATCGAGGTCGAGAGCGAGCTGGGCAAGGGGACGACGTTCCGGGTGTCACTTCCCGTGGCACGGGTCGAGCTGTCCGACGACGCGCAGGTCGCAAGGCCCTTCGATGCGCAGATGCTCCCGCTCGTCGCCGATCGCATTGGCGAGTCGCGCGCGCAGCGCTTCCCGGTTGCCGACGACGTCGGCGAGGGCCCGGCGGACCTCTCGGCGTCCGCAGGATGCGCGCGTGAAAGCGGTCGGCGAGCACCTTGCCGCGCCGGCCCATCAGCCGATTGAGGCCCTTGGCGAGGCGGATGGAGAGTCCCTGCACGTGGACCTGGCTTGCCGGCGCACGCAACCGAGGCGTACGATGCCCCAGTCCACACTTCTGCGAGGGGTTTCGACATGTCGCATTTCGTATCGAGCCGTCTGATGGTCGTGCTCTCGCTCGTGGCCAGCGTTGCCGCCTGCGACGATGAGGAGCCTCGAGCGGCCAGCGTCGCCAAGGAGAATGCCAAGATCCCGATGAGCGCCATGACCGCCAAGGCCATCGAGGGCACCGAGTTCTCCTTCACGCAGCCCGTGCCGATGCTGAGCCCGACGCCGTTCAAGCTCAAGTTCACGATGACGGCGGCGACCGCGCCCGCCTTCGACATGACGGTCGGGAGCACGAAGGCCGCAGGAACGACGCGCTTCGGATCGTGTATCTTCACCGTCACGTCGAGCAACATCCCCGGCGTCACCCAGGGCCAGCAGATCACGGTGAACCCTTGCCAGTACGTAGTCAGCACTGGCGGGGTCCACGCGAACGGGCAGGCGACCACCGTGCAGATCCTTCTGCAGCTCGGCCTGATCCCGTCTGCGCCGAATCAGGCTTCGGTCTCGATCGACCCCTCGAGCGGCGTCGTCACGGTGAACAACGTGAACACCGGCGTGTCGGTCCAGCTCGGAGTGTCGACCGGCTCCGTGGGCTCGTAGCGGCAGACCCGGCAATGGCGGGCAGACGCTGCGGCTGGCGCCTCTGCGGCCTCTTCGGCGTCGTCATCCTCGTGAGCGGCTGTGCGCAGCACGGCGACGGCCAGAGCAAAGCCGGCGGGTTCCTCGAGCGTCCGTTCGAGGGCGACTACCCGGACGGATGGCCCTTCGATCACGATCTGCCCCTCAACGTGTTCTCCAGCGCCATGATGAGCTCGCCCGGCGTCCTCACCTGGCGGGGCGACAACGTCGTCCTCCCCTGGGGGGAAGGGGACGGCCACGATGGCCACGACTGGCAGCTGCCCGAGGGGACGCCGCTCGTCGCGACTGCCGACGGGGTCGTCACCGTCGCCGGGCTCGACCGGCCGGTCAGGTGCGGGGATCGCGACGTCCAGGCCGTGGTCCTGCGTTTGCGGCATGACCGGCCCGATGGTGAGGTCTTCGAGAGCATCTACGGGCACCTCTCCGTCCTGCAGGTCGCGGTCGGCGATCAGGTCCGCGGCGGCCAGCGGGTCGGCCTTTCCGGCAGCACCGGCTGCGCGAGCGGACCGCACGTCCACTTCGGCGTGCGAAGGCTGACGGGCACGAACAGCGGTGAGCCTGCGATCGTCGATCCGTTCGGGTGGCAGGGGCGTTTTCCCGATCCCTGGGCGCTGCATCCCCGCGGCGCAGAGAGTCGCTGGCTATGGCGCGGCGCGGCCCCGGCGGGGGACTTCCTGCTTCGCTCCGGCCGTGCGCCGGACCAGACCGGCCCGTCCGCCGCCGGGGAGAAGTGAAGTCGAGTCACACCGAATCCCCGGTTCAGCCGACGGTCATTGCCAGTGCTGGGAAAATGGCGTATAGGTCCTCCGGAGCATTTATCGACACCCCTCTCGCAGCCGGAACCATTCGCAAGGTTGCGATGCTCGGCAATCACGTCCCGCGTCAGTGCGGGATCGCCACGTTCACCACCGACCTGAGCGAGGCCATTTCGGGCGAATACCCCGAGCTCGATTGCTTCGTGCTGGCGATGAACGACGCGGGGCGGCGGCACGCCTATCCGCAGCGGGTTCGCTTCGAGCTGGCCGAGAGCGACCTCGCGTCGTACCGGCGGGCGGCCGATTTCCTGAACGTCAACACCGTCGACGTGCTGTCCGTGCAGCACGAATACGGCATCTTCGGCGGTAAGGCTGGCAGCCACGTGCTCGCGTTGCTGCGCGAGGTGCGGATGCCGATCGTGAGCACGCTGCACACGATCCTCGCGGAACCCAATGCCCAGCAACGGGCCGCCATGGACGAGCTCACGCAGCTGTCCGAACGGCTCGTGGTGATGAGCGCACACGGGGCCAGGCTGCTGGCCGACGTGCACGGCGTTCCAGCGAGCAAGATCGACCTCATCCCCCACGGCATCGCGCTCGTGCCGCAGTCGGGCCCCAGCAAGAACAAGCTCGGCGTCGAGGGCAAGTCGGTGATCCTCACCTTCGGCCTGCTCTCGCCGGACAAGGGCATCGAGAGCGTGATCGAGGCGCTACCCGCGATCCTCGAGCGCCGGCCCGACGCGATCTACATCGTCCTCGGCGCCACGCACCCCCACGTCAAGGAGCGGCACGGCGAGACCTATCGCCTGATGCTCGAGGCGCGCGCGCAGCAGCTCGGCGTCGACTCCAGCGTGATCTTCCACGACCGCTTCGTGAGCCAAGGCGAGCTGGCCGAGTTCCTGTCGGCCGCCGACATCTACGTCACGCCCTACCTCAAGCCGGAGCAGATCACGTCGGGCACGCTGGCCTACGCGGTCGGCTCGGGCAAGGCGGTGATCTCGACGCCCTACTGGTACGCGACCGAGCTGCTCGCGGAGGGCCGCGGCATCCTGGTGCCCTGGCGCGACCCGCAGGCCATCGCGCGCGAGGTCATTGGCCTGCTCGGCAACGACGAGCGGCGCCTCGCGCTGTGTGCGCGCGCGGCGAGCTACGGCCGCGAAATGGTGTGGCCCGCGGTGGCGAAGAGGTATCTCGAGAGCTTCGAGCGCGCGAGCGCCGAGCACACCAGCCGGATGCGCAGCGTGTTCCAGGCCAAGACGCTCGCGAAGCGACCTGCCGAGCTGCCCGCGCTCAACCTCGAGCATCTGCAGCTGATGACCGATCACACCGGCATGCTGCAGCACAGCGCCTTCAGCGTGCCGCGCTACGAGGACGGCTATTGCCTCGACGACAATGCTCGAGCGTTGCTCCTGACCGCCCTGGTCGAGGACGCCGGCACCGAGGACGAAAAGGCGCTCCGTGCGCTCGCTTCGCGCTACCTCGCCTTCGTCGGTCATGCGTTCGACAGGGAGCACGGGCGCTTCCGGAACTTCATGTCGTACGCACGAACGTGGACGGAGGCGTGCGGCTCCGAGGACAGTCACGGGCGCGCGCTCTGGGCGCTCGGCACGGTGGTGGGCCGGTCGGTGGATCCGGGCCGACAGAGCCTGGCCGGCCAGCTCTTTCACCTGGCGTTGCCGGCCGTTTCCGGCTTTTCGAGCCCGCGCGCGTGGGCCTTTGCGCTGCTCGGAATCGACGACTACCTGCGGGCATTTCAGGGTGATCGCAGCGTCCAGGCGGTCAGAAGGGCGCTCGCGGAGCGCCTCCTGTCGCTGTTCCAGCGGACGAGCGCCCCCGACTGGCCCTGGTTCGAGGACCGCGTGACCTATTCCAATGCCCGGCTCTGCCAGGCGCTCATCGTGTCCGGGACCCACATGGAGCACAAGGAGATGACGGCGGCGGGCCTGCGATCGCTCGATTGGCTGGCCCACATCCAGCGCTCCGCGGACGGCTACTTCGCACCCATCGGCTCGAATGGCTTCTATGTGCGGGGTCAGAAGGCGCCGGCGTTCGATCAGCAGCCGGTCGAGGCCTGCGCGATGATCTCGGGCTGCCTGGAGGCCCTGCGCGCGACCGGCGACGCCCGCTGGGGCCGGCATGCACGCCGCGCGTTCCACTGGTTCTTCGGCCAGAACCAGCTCCAGCAGCCCCTTTACGACCCGCTCACGGGCGGCTGCCGGGACGGGCTCCACGCCGATCGCGTGAACCAGAACCAGGGCGCCGAGTCGACGCTGTCGTTCCTGCTGGCGCTGCAGGAGATGCGCTCGGCCGATCGAGCCGGCGTGCGGATCGCCCCCGCCAACGGAGCCGCGGCGAGGGAGATCAGCCCATGACGTCGGCTCGCCACTTCGAGACGCTCTTCCACCGGCACGAGAAGAACCCGATCCTGACCGCGGCGGACTGGCCCTATCCCGCGCACACGGTGTTCAACCCCGGGGCCACGCTGCTGCCGGACGGCACCACCCTGCTCTTGTGTCGCGTCGAAGACCGGCGCGGTCATTCGCATTTGTGCGCGGCGCGATCCCGAAATGGCGTCGATGGATGGATCATCGATCCAGAGCCGACGCTGCGGCCCGATCCGGAGCATTACCCCGAGGAGCTTTGGGGCATCGAGGATCCCCGCATCACGTTCGTGGAGGAGCTCGGCAAGTATGTCGTCGCCTACACCGCATTCTCGCGCGGCGGGCCCGGGGTGGCGCTTGCGCTGACCTCGGACTTTCGCCACTTCGAGCGGTATGGCCTGATCATGCAGCCCGACGACAAGGATGCGGCGCTCTTGCCCCGGCGCATCGACGGGAGCTTTGCGCTCTTGCATCGCCCGATGGCGGACTCTGGGGCGCACATCTGGATCTCGCTGTCGCCCGATCTGCGCAACTGGGGGGCGCACAAGCTCATGCTGCAGGCGAGAAAGGGCGGCTGGTGGGACGCCAACAAGGTCGGCCTGTCGCCTCCCCTCATCGAGACGCCGCGGGGCTGGCTGATGATCTACCACGGCGTCCGTCAGACCGCGTCGGGGGGCCTTTATCGCCTTGGGCTCGCGCTGTTCGCCCTCGACGAGCCCGATCGCTGCTTGCTCCGCGGGGACTCGTGGGTCTTCGGTCCCGAGACTTCCTACGAGCGGGAGGGGGACGTCGGCAACGTCGCCTTTCCCTGTGGCTACACCCTCGGCGCCGACGGCGACAGCCTCAACCTCTACTACGGCGCCGCCGACACCACCATTGCGCTCGCAACCGGGAGCGTCAAGGCTCTTCTGCGCTGGCTCGACGCCAACGGCAGCACCTGAGATCGAGATCAGGGCCGCCCCCGCGCCGGGGCTCCCTGCTACTTCGCGGTCGTCTGCTTGCGCTGCACGAAGGCGGTGATCTGGCCGATCGAGTCGAGGTTGTCGGGGAGCATCTCCTCGTCGGCCACGGTGACGCCGAACGTGGTCTCGATAAAGCCAATCACCTCGAGCACGCCGGTCGAGTCGACGATGCCCTGGTCGATCAGCGAGGTGTCGTCGGCAAGGGTCTTCGCGTCGGCGACGTAGAAGTTGCCGAGCACGAATGTCCTGACCTGATCCTTGATGTCCATCATCCAACTTTCTGGGCCATCACGGCCCGGACGTTACCGGAAGCGTCCTTGAGAGGCTCGGGCGGCGAGTAGGCGCCCACGCGGCGAAACAGGAGATCGAGCTGGCGTTCCTGACCGAGGCCGATCTCGAACAGGAGCCGGCCGCCCGCCTTGAGGAATGGCAGCGCCTCCTTGATGACGCGCTGGTGGATGGACAGGCCATACGGGCCCCCATCGAAGGCGGCACGCGGCTCGTGCTCGAGCAGCACGCTGCGGTCTTTCTCGAGGCGCGCGGTCGAGATGTACGGCGGGTTGCACGCCACGAGGTCGATCGTGCCCTCGAGGCCGAGGCCGCCGAGCGGCCCGAA
>JAHFDS010000545.1:571-4552 GCA_023248855.1 Myxococcales bacterium | reverse complement strand
CCGGAGCGGGTGGCGCGGGGGGCTCCGCGGGGGCACCCGCCGCCGAGGTGACCTTCGCGGCGATGGGCTCGCTGTCGGCGCCCGCCGGCAAGGGAGGCTTCCGCTTCGGCGTCGCCACGGCCGCCACCCAGATCGAGGAGGTCGCCCCCGCGGCCGACTGGGCAGTCTGGTCCCGTCCGATCGCGATGGGCGGGCTCGGCAAGGGCAAGGCGTACGTGGGCGAGGCGTCGCGCGGCTACTCGAAGGCGACCGAGGACCTCGCGCTCCTGTCGGAGCTGCACGTGGACTCCTACCGCTTCAGCGTCGAGTGGTCGCGCATCGAGCCGCGGCGCAACCAGATCGACGAGGTCGCGCTCGCGCACTACTCGTCCCTCCTCGATGCGTACAAGCGCGCCGGCATCCGGCCGATGATCACGCTGCACCACTTCTCGAACCCGGTCTGGATCCACGATCCGCGCGACGCCGAGTGCGCGCACGGCCCGTCCGACACCAACCTGTGCGGCCTCGGCCACCCGCAGGGCGGCCCGCTCGTGATCAAGGAGATGGCCGAGTTCGCGCGCCTGCTCGCCGAGCGCTTCGGCGACCGGGTGGACGAGTGGGGCACGCTCAACGAGCCGATCAACTACCTCGTGGGCGCCTACCTCGTGGGCTACTTGCCGCCCGGCCAGCTCACGCTGTCGGTCATCAAGGACAAGTTCCTGCCGGTGGTGCGCGACTACCTGTCGGCCCATGCGGCGATGTACCGGGCGATCAAGGAGGCGGACACCGTCGACGCCGATGGCGACGGCGTGGCGGCGGCGGTGGGCCTGCCGCACGCCGTGATCTCGTTCGTGCCGGCACGCGACAACGCGATCAGCATGGACCCCGAAGACCTCGCCGTGCGCGATCGCATCGTCAACTTCTACCTGTGGGCGTTCCCGGAGGCGCTGTCGTCCGGGGGCCTCGACACCGATCTCGACGGGCGGCCCGACGAGATGCACCCCGAGTGGGCGCACACGCTCGACTGGCTGGGCCTGCAGTACTACTTCCGCGTGGGCGTCACCGCCAAGACCCCGCTCATCCCGGCGCCACTCGACGGGATCCTCTGCTTTTACGGCTACGACTTCGGATCCTGCCTGAATCCCGAGGATCCGACGTGGTACGTGCCGGCGATGGGCTACGAGTTCTGGGCGCCTGGCCTGCACGACCTGCTCGCGCAGTTCTCCGCGCGCTGGCCGGCGCTGCCGCTCGTGGTCACCGAGTCGGGCCTGGCGACGGCGGTCGGGCGACGTCGCGCGGAGCACGTGGTGCGCTCGCTCGAGCAGATCGCGCGCGCCCGCGCCGAGGGCGTCGACGTCCGGGGCTACTACCACTGGAGCCTCTACGACAACTTCGAGTGGGCCGAGGGCTTCGGGCCGCGGTTTGGCCTGTACAAGGTGGACTACACGGGGTCCTACGCGCGCACCGCCACCGAGGGCGCCACGATGCTCGGAGACGTCGCGGGAGCGCGCAAGCTCACGGCGACGCAGCGCATGGTCTACGGCGGCAACGGCGCGATGACGCCGGAGCCGTAGCCGGCGCGATCAGCGCTTGCGCAGCCGCTTCTTGTACTCGAGCAGGCGTGGGTAGTACTCCTCGCCGACGTCCCCGCGGAGCTGCTCGAAGGCGGCCACCAGGCGCTCGGGCAGCTGCGCGGGCACCTCGACCGCGATGCGCACGCGCAGATCGCCGGTGCCGGCAGGACCGGGCAGGCCGCGCCCCTTGAGCCGGAACACCTTGCCGGTCTGCGTGCTCGGGGGGATCCGCATGCGCACCACGCCATCGAGCGTCGGCACCTCGAGCTCGCTGCCGAGCGTGGCGTCGGTCATCGGCACCGGCACCTCGACCAGGAGGTCTGAGCCCTCGCGCACGAACATCGGGTGCGCCTCGACGCGCAGGACCACGTGCAGGTCGCCGGGCTTGCCACCGCGACGGCCTGGCTCTCCCTCGCCGCGCACCACTCGCACGGTGCCGTTCTCGGCGCCCGCAGGGATGCGCACCTGGAACTCTCGCTGCCTCGGCACGAGGCCCGTCCCGGTGCACGATGGACACGGGTCGCTCACGATCTTGCCGTCGCCGCCGCAGGTCCCGCAGCCGCGCACCATCAAGCCGCGGCTGGTCTGGACGCGCACCTCGCCTTGACCGCCACACGCGGGGCACGGCCGGAACGACACGCCGATGCGCGCGCCGGTGCCCTTGCAGGTCGTGCAGAGCACCGCGGAAGGAAACTCGATCATCTTCTCGCAGCCGAACGCGGCCTGCTCGAACGTCAACTCGAGCGTGTAGCGGAGGTCGCGCCCCTCGGTCTTGCCGCGCTTCTTGCCTCCGAGGAACTCGGTGACGAAGTTCTCGAAGAACTCGGTGACACCGCCCTGACCGAAGCCTTCGAAGACGGGCTCCTGGCCGCCGAAGCCCACCTGGTCGTATTGTTTTCGCTTCTCCTCGTCGGAGAGCACGGCGTAGGCCTCGGCCAGCTCCTTGAAGAGGGCCTCGGCGACCGCATCCCCCGGGTTGCGATCGGGGTGGTATTTGAGCGCGAGCTCGCGATAGCGCACCTTGAGCGTGCGCGCGTCCACGTCCTGCTCGACGCCGAGGATCTCGTAGTAGTCGCGCTGATTCATGGGGCTCTGGCGGGGTCCGCGCGGGCGGACCTCACGCTACTGCAGGCCCGAGTACATGGCCTCGGCGATCTTGTGCGCGCTCTCCTCGAGCCGGCGGATCGCCTCCCGGAGCGCGTCGACGTCGGCGCTCTGCTCGAGCACGATCTTGCACTCGGCGATGTCCTGCTGCAGCGTCGCGAGGTCCTCTTCCGCCAGCACGCTGCCATACTCCTTGGCGGCCTGCTCCGTCGTCGCGACCAGCGCCTCGCCGTTGTTCTTGAGCTCGGCCAGCTCCTTCTTGCGGGAGTCTTCCTCGGCGTGGGCGTCGGCGTCCTCGATGATGCGCTGGATCTCCGCCTCGGTCAGGCCACTCGTCGGGACGACGCGGACCGACTGCTCCTTGCCGGTACCGAGGTCCTTGGCGCTGACGTTGAGCATGCCGTTGGCGTCGATGTCGAAGGAGACCTGGATCTGCGGCACCCCGCGCGGCGCGGGAGGGATGCCGACGAGCTGGAACTTAGCCAGGCTCTTGTTGTCGTTGGCCATCTCGCGCTCGCCCTGCAGGACGTGCACCTCGACGAAGCTCTGGTTGTCCTGCGCGGTCGAGAAGATCTGACCCACCTTGGCGGGGATGGTGGTGTTCTTCGGCACGAGCTTGGTGAACACGCCGCCGGCGGTCTCGACGCCGATCGACAGCGGCGTGACGTCGAGCAGCAGCACGTCCTCGACCGCGCCCTTGAGCACGCCGGCCTGGATGGCGGCGCCGATCGCGACCACCTCGTCGGGGTTCACGAGCTTCGACGGCTTCTTGCCGAAGAACTCGCTGACCTTCTCCTGCACGAGCGGCATGCGGGTCTGCCCGCCGACCAGGAGGACCTGATCGATGTCCTGCTTGCCGACGCCGGCGTCGGCGAGGGCCTGCTCGCAGGGGCCGAGGCTGCCAAGGACATAGTCCTGCACCAGCGACTCGAGCTTCTGCCGCTGCAGCTTCATCGACAGGTGCTTGGGACCGGACGCGTCGGCCGCGATGAACGGGAGGTTGATGTCGGTCTCGAGGGACGAGCTCAGCTCGTGCTTGGCCTTCTCGGCGGCTTCCCTGAGCCGCTGCAGCGCCATCTTGTCCTGGCGGAGATCCATGTTGTGCTGCTTCTGGAACTCGTCCGCGATGTAGTTCACGACCGAACGATCGAAGTCCTCGCCGCCGAGGAAGGTGTCACCGTTGGTCGCGCGAACCTCGAACACGCCGGCGTTGAGCTCGAGAATCGAGATGTCGAACGTGCCGCCACCGAGATCGTAGACCGCGATGCGCTCGTTCTTGTCGCCGCCGAGGCCATAGGCGAGGGCGGCCGCGGTCGGCTCGTTG
>JAHFDS010000545.1:0-561 GCA_023248855.1 Myxococcales bacterium | reverse complement strand
TGATCCGCAGGACCTCGAGGCCGGCGATCTTGCCGGCGTCCTTGGTGGCCTGGCGCTGCGTGTCGTCGAAGTACGCGGGGACCGTGATGACGGCCTCCTGCACCTCCTCGCCGAGGTAATCCTCGGCGATCTGCTTCATGCGCGAGAGCACCATCGCCGAGACCTCGCTCGGCGAGTAGTCCTTGCCGCGAACGCGCACCCAGGCGTCGCCGTTCTTCGCGGCGACCACCTGGTAGGGACACGTGGAGCGGTGCCGCTGAACCTCGCTGTCCTCGTACTTGCGGCCGATCAGGCGCTTGACCGCGTAGATCGTGTTCTCCGGGTTCGTGATCGCCTGACGCTTCGCGATCTGTCCGACCAGGCGATCGCCGCCCTCGGTGAAGCCGATGATGGAGGGCGTCGTGCGCGCGCCCTCCGAGTTCGGGATCACCGTCGGTGCGGCCTGGGGGCCCGTGCCCTCGAGGACCGCCACGCAGGAGTTCGTCGTGCCGAGATCGATGCCGATGACGCGGGCCACGCGCTAGCGTCCTGTATTCGAAGTTCGCGCCAGTATTCGCCGGG
>JAHFDS010000544.1 GCA_023248855.1 Myxococcales bacterium | reverse complement strand
CCGCGGCCTCGGCGCGGCCGGCCGCCAGCCCCTCGGCCACCGCCTCCGCGCGCACCCGCAGGGCCTCCGTCGCCGCCTGGTCCCGCTCGCGCCGCGCGTCCTCCTCGGCGTCGCTGCGCAGGCGATCCGCCTCGCGCTGCGCGTCGAACACCAGCCCGTCGATGACCGCGCCGCGCGTCACGCTGGGCTCTGGCTCCGTCGCTCGTGCCGCGAGCGCACGCGGTCGCTGCCGAGGAGCCGATCGAAGAACGTGATCGTGCGCCGCAGGCCCTCCTCCAGATCGACCCGCGGTCGCCAGCCGAGCTCGCGCTCCGCGAGCGTGATGTCTGGCTTGCGCTGCGTCGGGTCGTCGCTCGGCAGCGGTCGCTCCACCAGGGGCGAGCGCGAGCCGGTGAGCGCGATGACCCGTTCAGCCAGCTGGCGGATCGTGAACTCGCCGGGGTTGCCGAGGTTGACCGGGCCGAAGAAGTCATCGCGCGAGGTCATGAGCCGGCAGAGTCCATCGACCAGATCCTCGACGTAGCAGAACGACCGCGTCTGCGAGCCGTCGCCGTAGATCGTGATGGGCTCGCCGCGCAACGCCTGCACGATGAAGTTCGAGACCACGCGCCCGTCGTTCGGGTGCATGTGCGGACCGTACGTGTTGAAGATGCGCGCCACCTTGATGCGCACGCCGTGCTGGCGCTGGTAGTCGAAGAACAACGTCTCCGCGCAGCGCTTGCCCTCGTCGTAGCAGGCGCGGATGCCGATCGGGTTCACGTGGCCCCAGTAGGTCTCCGTCTGAGGGTGCACCTTGGGATCGCCATAGACCTCGCTGGTCGATGCCTGCAGCACACGGGCCCCGAGCCGCCTGGCGAGCCCGAGCACGTGCAGCGCCCCGAGCACGCTTGTCTTGGTGGTCTGCACCGGATCGGTCTGGTAATGGATGGGCGAGGCCGGGCAGGCGAGGTTGAAGATCTCGTCGACCTCGAGGAACAGCGGCTGCGAGACGTCGTGGCGGATGAGCTCGAAGCGCGCCCCGCCCATGAGGGCTGCCACGTTGTCCTTGTTGCCGGTGTAGAAGTTGTCGAGGCACAGCACCTCGTGGCCCTCGGCGATCAGCCGTGCGCACAGGTGGGACCCCACGAATCCCGCACCACCAGTGACCAGCACCCGTCGGCGCGACGGTTCAAGCATCCCAGAAGGGTCGGCCAAGTGGGCGCCCGGGTCAACGAGGGGGCGCTCCATGCCCGGCGTCATCGCGTCTGGCGGAGGTACTCCTGCATCGCCTCCGGCCAGTCCGGCATGCGGTCGAGCCCCCAGCGCGCCAGCGAATGCTTGGCCAGCACGACGCTCGGCCGATGCACGCGGGTGGCCAGGGCGGCCGAGGTCTTCTCCTCGATCGGGGGGGCCTGCAGGCCGAGCGCCGCCGCCATCGTGCGCCCGAACGCCGCCCAGGTGGCCTCGCCGTGGCAGGTCATATGCGCGATCCCACATGGATGGTGCGGCAGGAGCGCGAGGGTCTGCCGCGCGATCGCCAGCGCGGTGGTGGGCGACATGCGCCGCTCGCGGTCCAGCCCCACCGGGGTGCGCGCGAGCAGGAGCCCGCGCAGCTTCGCCGCGAAGTTCCGCCCGCCGATCCCGTAGACATTGCCCACCCGCGCCACCAGCGCCGACGGATCCGCCGCCAGGACCGCGCGCTCGCCCTCGGCCTTGCTACTTGCGTACACGCCCACGGGCGAGACCGGATCGGCCTCGTCGCGCTCGCCGGGCGCGTCGTCGCCGAACACGAAGTCGGTCGAGTACTGCACGAGCCACGCGCCAGCGCGCTGCGCGGTCTCGGCCAGGACCGTCGGCCCGATCACGTTGGCCGCCCGCACCACCTCGGGCGCGTCCTCCGCCGCGTCGACCGCCGTGAACCCGGCGGCGTTGATGATCACGTCCGGGCGCCCCGCCGCCACGAGCCGCTCGATCGCCGCGCGATCGGACAGGTCCACGGACCTCCGGTCGGGCGCCATCACCTCGAGGCCCGCCGCCTGCGCCGCGTGGACGACGTGGCTGCCGATCAGCCCGCTACCGCCGAGGACGCAAAGGCGCGTCACCGCCGCGCGCTCCGATCGCGCTTGCTGCGCCCGCGCCCCTTGGGACCACCGCCCTTGGCCCCATCGCCCTTGGCCCCACCCCCCTTGGCGCGCTCGCCGGCTCGCTTCGGCTCGTGCTCGGACAGCCCGCGCCCCTTTCGTCCGCGCCCGCCGCTGACGAGCGACAGCCCGATGCGTCGCCTCGGCACGCTCACCTCGTCGATCCGTGCCACCACCGGGTCCCCGAGCGCGATCGTGCGCCCGCTCTTCTGGGCCACGGCCCTGGTGCCGTCGGGGTCGATCTCGAACCGCTCCTCCATGCTGGCGAAGCGCGCGAGGCCCTCGACGAACGGCTCGTCGAGCTCGACGAACAGGCCAAACGACGTGATCGCCGAGATCACCCCCGGCAATGCATCGCCGAGCCGCTCTCGCATCACCCACGCGCGATACATGTCCTTGACCTCGCGCTCGACCTGCATCGCGCGCCGCTCGGCCTCGGACGCCGCCTGGCAGACCTGCTTGAGCTCGTCGTCCACCGGCACCGGCGCGCGCCCGAGCCCACCCGCCGGCAGGCCTTCGCGATGCAGCGCGTACTTCACCAGGCGATGCGTGACGAGATCCGGGTAGCGCCGGATCGGCGAGGTGAAGTGCAGGTAGTCCGGCGCCGCGAGCGCGAAGTGCCCGATGGGGTTGTCCGCGTACTGCGCCTGCTTCATCGAGCGCAGCAGCAGGAAGTTGAGGGCGCGCTCGAACGGCTCGCCGGCCGCCTGGGCGAGCAGCCGCTGCAGGCCGTCGTGCTGGTCGAGCCCGACGGTCGCCAGGCCGAACTGGTCGGCCACCCGCGCGAGCACCTCGAGCCGCGCCGGGTCGGGCCGGTCGTGGATGCGCCAGGGCGCCATGATCCCGCGCGTGCGGAGGTAGCGCGCGACGCCCTCGTTGGCCGCGAGCATGCAGTCCTCGACCATCGCGTACGCCGCGCGCGTCCCGGGATCGCTCTTGGCGCGTCGCACGTCGCGCACGCACAGCGGATCGTCGCGATCGAGCACCACCTCCACCTCGGGCAGGTCGAGCTCCAGCGCCCCGCGCGCATGTCGTCGCTTGCGGATGGCCTTGGCCAGCGCCTGCACGCGCTCGAGGTGCGGCAGGTGCGGCTGGTAGCGCGCGCGCGGTCCACGCGTGTCGCCGGCCAGCGCCGCCGCGGCGTCGTCGTAGGTCATGCGCGCGTGCGAGCGGATCACCGCCGCCGACACCTGCGTGTCCACCGGGACGCCGTCGTCGAGGTCGATGCGGACGACCATCGCGAGGCGGTCCTCCTCGGGCACGAGCGAGCAGATCCCCGCCGACAGCGGCTCCGGCAGCATCGGGATCGCGCGGTTCGGCAGGTACACCGAGCACCCGCGCAGCGCCGCCTCGCGGTCGAGCGGTGTGGCCGAGCGCACGTAGTGCGACACGTCCGCCACTGCGACCCACAGCCGCGGTCGGCCAGCCACGTCCTCGACAAAGATCGCGTCGTCGAAGTCCCGCGCGGTCGGCGGATCGATCGTCACGAACGCGCGGTCCCGCAGGTCCACGCGATCGACCAGGTCCTCCGGCCGCACCGCCCGCGGCGCGCGGTCACCGGCGACGCTCACCTCGGCCGGGAACTCGTCGGGCACCTCACCGAGGACGACGATCTTCTCGACCTCGGTGCGCGGATCGTCGGGCGATCCCAGCGTGCGCGAGAACCGCGCGCGCATCTCCCCCTGGCCATCCAGCGCCGGGTACTCCGTGATCTCGCACAGGATCGCCTGCCCGAGATCGGCCGGCGGCGCGCCAGGCTCGAGCGCGATCTGCTCGGGCAGGCGCGGGTCGTCCGGCTCGAGCCACAGCTGGCGCCCGGTCTTGCGCAGCGTGCCGGTCAGCTTGGCCCGTCCGCGCCGCACGATCTCCACGACCCGCCCCTCCGTGCCGCGAAGGGCCGGCCAGGTTTCGCACACCACCACGTCGCCATCCAGCGCCGCGCCGCGCTGCCGGGCCGGCACGAACACGTCCTCGAGGCCATCCTCGCGCGCCAGAAAGCCGTAGCCGGCGGGGTGCACCGTCAGGACCCCCTGTACGGTCGCCTCGGCCCGCTCGCGCCCCCCGGTTCGACCCTCGCCGTCATCCTTCTTCACTCGCTGACTCCCCTCTGCTGTATCTGCGCCTTTCGACCATACGCGACCACCTCGACCCCTGGGATCGATTCCGTCTGCCCGTGCGTCCCAGGCGACATGTCCGAGCGTACTCGACCCGTGCTTGCCATCGTCCCGGTCGGGGGATACCCTCGTACTACCGTGGCGGAACCACAGGCGCAGGCCGCGCAGGGCCCGTACGGCGACGACCAGCTCATCGGCCGCGCGGTAGGGAACTATCGCGTCACCCGGGTGATCGGCGAAGGGGGCATGGGAAGGGTGTATGAGGCCATACACCCCGTGATGGGACGCAAGGTCGCCGTCAAGGTCCTGCTCCAGGAGTTCT
>JAHFDS010000543.1 GCA_023248855.1 Myxococcales bacterium | reverse complement strand
GCCGAGGTGCAGCGCCATCTGGGCGACCGAGAGGCCCTGGCCGCGGAGCAGGTGGATCTGCCCGCGACGCATCTCGATCGCGAGCTGCTGCGCAGCCCTGCGCCGACGCGGCACGTGAAGGCCTCGCCGGGCCAGCCGGCGCTGCACCTGGCGCAGGCTGATGCCGTAGACGCAGGCGAGCTGCTCGGCGGGGCAACCGCGGCGGAACATGTCCGCCATCGCGGACAGGATCGCGGGATCAGTCCGGGCGTGCATGGCTACTTCCCCGTGACCTTCGTGGCCGCCGGGTCGGGCTGCGGGCGCGCGCTGCGACGCAGCCAGGGCGGTCGCCGCTCTTCGCGACCATCCGCGCCGCGGTGCCAGTGGCGATATCTCGACGCTGCCTGCTGGTACCACGATGGCGACGCCAGCCTTCGAACCAGCGTCCGGCGACCTGCGCGCAGGGCACAGTAGGCGGCGCTCCTGCTCGGTCGTGGGGCGCACCGCGGGGACGGGGGTAGCTTGGGCGCCACGAGCAGCGCCGGGAGTGTCGCCAAGATGGGCGCTTCTGCCGGGGCAGCGGTCTCGGTTGCCGGCGCGACCGGCACCACCGCCGCCAGCCATGCCCGCAGCGCCTCGGAGATCTCCCGCGCCGCCCCGGGGCGCGCCTCTCGCAGCCGCCACGCACCGCCTGCTCCAACTGGCGCCGTGGGCGATGGCACGGTCACCTCGGGCAGCCCGCCGAGGGCGCGTTCGAGCGCTTCCCGAAGGGTCTCGCGCGAGAGCCCAGCTATCGCCCCGAGGTCGAGCGGGGGGAGCATCGACGGCTCTCTACTAATAGAGATCTCTCTAATAGTAGAGACCGGCCGATGGTCCAACACCTCGATTGCCTTCGGGGCGGATATGACCAGGCGCACGAGCGCGGGGCACGCCGCCCCCCAGCGGTCGATCATTGCGTGGGCCAGGTCCTCGGCATCCAGCGAAGCCTCGGTGCGCAGGCGCCCGTCGCCGAGCAGCTCGACCGAAAAGGCTGAGTTCGCCCACGCGCTCGGCACGACGCTGCCCGCGTAGAGCAAGACCACCGGCCGCTCGGGCGTCCGCCGCACCGCGCGGGCCCGCCCCAGCGCCTGGAGCACCTCCGCACCAACGAGGCCATCCAGGTGAACAGCGCCTTCGACGCCGAGCGCGCGCGCGTCCTCTTTGCCGGCCCCGATGTCGGGCCAGGGATCGCCAAGGCACAAGAGCGCGTCGCAGGCCTCGAGCTCGTTCGAGCCGCGCTGGCCGCCGTACCACAGCACCTTGAGCTGGCCTATGCGGTGCGAGGCGCGGAGCGCCTCGAGCTCGGCGAGCACGCCGAGCGCATCCTTTTCCTCGAGGCGCGCGCGTGCGTCTGCGTCCGCAAGATCGAGGACCTTGACGCAGTCGCCCAGGATTCGAGCGATGGGCGCGTGCGTGATGATCCCGAGCTGCGCCTCGAGCCCCAGGGCCGCGAGCCTGCGTCCAGTCCGGCGCAGGACGCGCGCGAGCGCGGGGGACGCCCGCTTGCGCAGGCGCATCGGCCGGCGGGACTCGATGAGGTTGCGTCGTGACAGGGTCGTCGTGCGCATGAAGACGCGTGTGACGGAATCCGGATCTGCGAGATCGAGGCGGAACATGCGTACCTCCCGTTCGGGCAATGCGGCCTGGACGGAACGCTCGACGTGCGGCGCACTTGCGTCCAGCACGACCAGGGACAGGGGCCGTCCGCTCTTGTCCTTCCAGGTGCCAAAGCCCAGCTGGCGCCATTCGATGCGCACCTCGACGCCATCGCCCGCACCATCGGCGACCAGACAGGCGATCGGCTCCTTGTCAGTGGTGGGCTCTCCCTCCCTGGCAAGGGCGATCAGCGCCTCGTCGATGGTGTGATGCGGGTAGTGCTCGGCGCGGATTCTTCCGTCCCGCAGGCTCTTGGGGTCCGGTGCCGGAGGCCTCGGCGCACCGTCGTGCGCCTCCGTGAGCCGGCGTGCGGCATCGTCCAGCGCTTCGGCTCCTTCCTTGGCGGCATCGAACAGCAGGAGCGAGCCGCCGCCCCTCTCGATCATGGCCGCGAAGCCCAGCAGGCCTCGGAGGTTCTGACCCGAGATACGCCAGGCATGCCCCGGTTCCTTGCGCCTTCTGCGCGCCTCGCGCATCTCTCGCGCGGCCCGCAGGAGGATCCGCGCGAACGGCGCGCGCGCCTTGGCCCACGCCTCGAGCGCCGGGTCGAGGTGCATCGCCGTCAGCGGAACGAGCTCGTCTGCCGCCAGCGTGACCGTCTGGAGGAGCGCGGGCAGCTCGTCGGCGATGATGGGCCCCACGAGGTCGCCGGTCGGCCCGAGAGACGCGGCGTGTGCGTGCGTCGCGAAGCGCGTGCCTCTGCCGGTCACACCGGCGTACGCGCGACAGGTCTCGCCGGAGCCGTCGTAGTTGTCTCGATGGACGCACGTGCGGCAGGCGTTGGCGCGCATGGACCAGCCACGTGCCGCACATGGCGCCAGTGCTCGGGCGTACCGGCACACGGGGCGGCCCGCTTCGTCCACGACGCTCAGGAGGCCGTGATAGCGCCTGCGCGTCTTCGGGCCGTGGGCAACCGATTCGCGCTCTCGCTCGTCGAGCCGCACGTGCGCCTGCGCGAGCAGCGTGCCGCGGCCCCCGCGCTCGGCCAGGGCACGGAGCGCCTCGCGCGTCTTGCCGAGACCCGGTGTGGCGGCGACGAGCGCGACCCGCCCCGGTTGCTCTTCGGCCCAGCAGATCGCCTGCTCGAGGAGGCTCGGGAGCCGCGCCTCGGCCTCGGCGAGGTCCGCGCACCGCTCGGCCGCCAAGGCGGCCGGCGCGGCGACAGCGACCGCGGGCAGCGCGCCCGGTGCGAACGTGCCGACCCAGGTGCTGAGCGGCAGCCCACGGGCGTGGCCGCTTGAATCCATGCCAGTGGCACCGATCCCCGCCGGGCAGCTCTCGCGCCAGCACTTGAGGCGTCCCGACGGTGTCAGCCAGGCCTTCCTCTCGTGGCTCGCGTGGCAGGCCGGGCACTCGGAGAGGATCTGGACGCACACGATGCCGCCGGTCCTGGGATCGACCACCGGACGCACGGGCAGCGCGAGTGCGTCGATCACGCGCAGCACCGGCGCAGGCAGCGTCCTCGGAGCCGGCGCCGAGCGCGCGGTGGTCGTTGCTCTTGGCGTCCGAGGTCGCCTCGGTTCCTCGGGGAGGGAGGGCAGCCACTCGCCGAAGCCCTCGAGCGAGAAGCACTGGCCTTCCACACAGCGATGGAGACGGGCGAGCAGTGGGCGTCCGCGCTCGCGCCAGTTCCGCGTGCCTGGCATGCGTGCGATGCGCCGGAGGTCGTAGATGCTCGGATCGCTGGCGAGCAGTGCGGCGAGGCGCTTTCCGAGGTCGAGGTAGCGGGCGTGCTCGGCGCCCGCGAGCCGCTCGCGGAAGGGCCAGAGGCCCCAAACACCGTATCCGGACAACAGGACGAGGGGCGGCTGGAGGTGCGGTGGTAGCCGGTCCTCGAGCACCGAGAGCGCCTCCTCGACGGTCTTGAACCGTGCGCCTCGCCCGTGCAGATCGATGTAGACGGCGAGACCGGCGAGACCGAGCACGTCCTCGTTGGTGCCGACGCCCATCGCTCCGCTGCCCCGAGCGGCGCGCCTGGGGTGGAGGCCCACGTAGACGTTGAGGCCGCCGGCCGCGTCCTCGTCGAGCGCGCGCCGCGCGGCCTCATCAGGCCTGGCGCAGAACGGCACCACGCGCGGCTTGACGGTCGCGATCTCGATGAAGCCGTCGCCGAAGGTCTTGGGCCTGCACCACGCGCGCAGGAATGCCCGCGCCTGCTCGAGCGGCGGAGCGGCGGTCCAGTCGACCGCCGGGGCATGAATCGGCGTCGTGCTCAGGGCACCCTTCGGGACCGCGGTTTCGCAGGAGACGCGGCCGGCCTATCCCCCCTCGGAGACCTAGCGCTCGGCCCAATCTGCGGCACGCGAGGCACACCGCTTGCGCCGCGATGAGGCTTCTCGCGGCTCGATGGAACGCTTCGGGACCACACGGGACGCGCACGGCGCCAGGCCGCCCATTGGCCCGAGCGCCTGCGTCCGAAGTGTTCTGCGTCCAGGGAAGCGCGCCCATTGGGCCGACCGCTAGGACTCCGAGAAGAAGGGGACCTGGCCGGCATCCACGCCTTCTGGCCGCCGCGCTAGGTCCACGAGGAGGTGTGATGGACGCGATCACGGCTGCTCTGCAGAGGCTAATCGAGGCGGGTGCCTGGACCAGCACCGCCACCGCTCTGCTCGCCAGGCTGGCCCAGCTGGTGGACGCGGCGGTCACCCGCCGCCCGGACTGGCCCAAGAACGCGCGCGTGCTGGCGGCGCGCCTGCGCGAGAAGGCGCCAGAGCTCCTTGGCGCCGGCATCGTGGTCAGGTTCGAGCGATCGCTCGACACGAGCCGTCAGCGGCTCATCCGCGTGTCCTCGATCGCACAGGCCTCGCCACCGCCCCCGTCTCCGCGCGCCGACCTCCTCGACACGCTCCAGCGGCGCGGTGTCGATCTCTCGTTCGACGGTCGCCAG
>JAHFDS010000140.1 GCA_023248855.1 Myxococcales bacterium | reverse complement strand
GAGCGCCCAGACGCCGCCCACGGCGCCCGCAGCCTCGAGCCAGGCGTAAAGGCGCAGGGGATGCGCCGCGGCGTCCGCGCGTTTGCCGAACACCCGCGCGCCGAGGGCCAGGCCCGCGAAGTAGACACCCAGCACCGCGGCCGTGGCGTGCGCCTCGCTGCCGAGCGCCGCGGCGAGCGCGCGGGTCCACACCACCTCGGCGACGAGCGCGGCCAGGCCGGAAGCCACGAGGAGGCCGGTGACGCGGGCGTTCATCGCGCCAACGTCGGTCAACCCGGTCAGCCCTCGCGGGTGTAGCGGAGGCGGGGCTTGCGGGCGGCCAGCGTCTCGTCGAGGCGGCGCAGGCCCGTGGTGTGCGGCGCGGCCTTGACCGTCTCGGGATCGGTCCTCGCCTCCTCGGCGATCGCGACCAGGGCGTCGGCGAGCTCGTCGAGGGTCTCGAGCGTCTCGGTCTCGGTCGGCTCGATCATGAGCGCCCCCATGACGATGAGCGGGAAGTAGATGGTCGGCGGGTGGAAGCCGTGGTCCATGAGGCGCTTGGCCACGTCGAGCGTCTGCACGCCGGTCTCCTTCTTCAGGCGCTGGTCGCTCACCACGACCTCGTGCATGCACGCGCGGTCATACGGCGTGTGGTAGTGCGCCTGCAAACGCGCCTTGAGGTAGTTCGCGTTCAGGACCGCCATCTCGGTCGCGGCCTTGAGGCCGTCGGCGCCCATCTCGCGGATGTACGTGTAGGCGCGCACGAACATGCCGAAGTTCCCGAAGAACGCGCGCACGCGCCCGATCGACTTCGGCCGGTCGAAGTCGAGCCGGTAGTCGTCGCCGGTGCTCTCGACCGTTGGCGTCGGCAGAAAGGGCACAAGGCCCGGCGCCACCGCGACCGGGCCCGCGCCCGGGCCGCCGCCGCCGTGCGGCGTCGTGAACGTCTTGTGCAGGTTGATGTGCAGGCAGTCGACGCCGTGGTCGCCGGGGCGGAACTGCCCGAGCAGGGCATTCAAGTTCGCGCCGTCCATGTACACGAGCGCGCCGTGCGCGTGCACGAGCTCGGCGATCTCCGCGATCTGGTCCTCGAACAGGCCCACGGTCGACGGGTTCGTGATCATGATGGCCGCGACGTCGTCGCTGATGGCCTTTCGGACCGTGTCGAGATCGAGCGTGCCGCGCGCGCCCGTCGGAAGCGGCACGGTGGCAAAGCCGTTGACGGTGCAGCTCGCGGGGTTCGTGCCGTGCGCGCTGTCGGGGATGAGCACCTTGGACGGCGAGCGGTGCCGGTCGACGTGGTAGGCACGGATCATCATCAGGCCCGCGAGCTCGCCCTGCGCGCCCGCCGCCGGCTGCAGCGTCGCGCGCCCGAAGCCCGTGATCTCGCAGAGCGCGCGCTCGAGCCGCCACATGAGCGCGAGCGCGCCCTGCAGGTGCTCGGGGCCGAGGGCCGGATGCAGGTTCGCAAACCCCGGCATGCGCGCCGCGCGCTCGTTGTTCTTCGGGTTGTACTTCATGGTGCACGACCCGAGCGGGTACATGCCGAGGTCGATCGCGAAGTTCCACTGCGAAAGGCGCGTGAAATGCCGCGTCGCCTCGGGCTCGCTCACCTCGGGCAGGAGCGGCGGCTCGGCGCGCAGGAGCGCCGGGTCGATCGCGGCCGTGGCCTCGGGCACGTCGGCCTCCGGCAGCGAGCAGCCCACGCGGCCGGCGGAGCCGCGCTCGAAGATGAGTGGCTCTCGGTGCAATAGGCCGCTCGAGAGCCGCTCCTTGCGATGATCGACGCTCATCGCGTCACCTCCGCCAGGGTCGCCACGAGCTTGTCGAGGTCCTCCTTGCGGTGCGTCTCGTTGACGCTGACGAGGAGCACGTCGTTCCAGACCGCGTTCCAGCGTCCGGCCGCGACCCCCGGGTGCACACCGCGCGCGGCCGCGCGCGAGATGACCTGGGCGGCGTCCCCTCCGGGCACGCGCACCGCGAATTCCGCGAACGTAGGCGACGCATGTGCCAAGGCGAATCCTTTGAGCGCGCCGATCCTGGCCTTGGCGTACTCGGCCTTGCGGAAGCACAGGCGCGCCATCTCGGGCAGCCCCTGGCGGCCCAGCATGCACGCGTGGATGGTGAACGCGAGCGCCACGAGGCCCGTGTTGGTGCAGATGTTCGACGTCGCCTTCTCGCGGCGGATGTGCTGCTCGCGCGTCGCCAGCGTGAGCACGTAGCCGCGCCGGCCATCCTTGTCGACCGTCTCGCCGACCAGGCGTCCCGGCAGCGCGCGCACGTGCTCACCGCGCGCCGCGAACATCCCGAGGCCCGGGCCGCCGAGCGTCGGCGGGATGGCGAGACCAATGCCCTCGGCGACCGCGATGTCGGCGCCGAGCTTGCCCGGCGGTGCGTACATCCCGAAGGCCACGGGCTCGGTCGAGACGCCGACCAAGAGTCCACCGCGCTCGTGCACGAGCTTCGCCACGGGCCGCAGATCCTCGATGGCGCCCAGGAAATTCGGCGTCTGGATCACGACGCACGCGAGGTCGGGCTCCTCGAGCACGCGCGCCTCGAGCGCCCTTGCGTCGGTGCGCCCGTCGGTGCCGAGCGGCACCACGATGACCTCGCCGCCCGACAGCGCGCGCGTGTAGGTCTCCGTGACCAGGCGATACTCGGGGTGCAGCCCTGCCGACACGATCGCGCGCTTCTTGCCCGACAGGCGCCGCGCCATCAGCACGGCCTCGGCGGTCGCGGTCGAGCCGTCGTACATGGACGCGTTCGACACGTCGAGGCCGAGCCACTCGGCGACGATGGTCTGGTACTCGTACATCGCCTGCAGCGTGCCCTGGCTGATCTCGGGCTGGTACGGGGTGTAGCTCGTGTACCACTCGGCGCGCGAGATCTGCAGGTCCACCGCCGCCGGGATGGTGTGCGGGTGCACGCCGGCCCCGAGAAACTGCAGGCCGCCCTCGGGCGTGCCCGCCGCCGCGTTTCTCGCCGCGAGCTCGCCCAGGTGCCGCGCGAGGCTGGCCTCGTCGAGCGACGGCTCGAGCCCGAGCGGCCTCCCGATCCGCAGCCTGGGCGGAATGAGCTGCGAGAACAGCGCGTCCACCGACGCCACGCCGATCCGGTCGAGCATCTTCGCGACGTCCCCCGGGGTGTGGGGTACGTAGCGCATCGGACTCCGAGGGTGCTTCATGGGCCGCCTTCTGACACTCGGTTCAGGCGTGGAGCTGGACGCGTCCACCTCCACGATGAAAACGGGGCATTCACCCTTGCTCGCGCAGGTACGCCTCGTACTGGGTGGCGCTCATGAGCTGCGCCTTCTCCGCCGGCTCCGACAGCTCGATCTGGATCATCCAGCCGTCGTCGTAGGGGTCGTCGTTGACGTACTCGGGGCTGTCCCCGAGCGGGTCGTTGACCTTGAGCACCTTGCCCGACAGCGGCGCGAACAGGTCCGACACCGCCTTGACCGACTCGATGGTCCCGAAGATGTCGTCCTTCTTGATGGGCTCACCCTCCTTGGGCAGATCGACCTGCGTCACGTCGCCTAGCTGGTCGACGGCGAAGCGCGTGATGCCGATCGTGGCGACGTTGCCGTCGACGCGGGCCCACTCGTGCTCCTTGGTGTAGAGCAGCTCGTTCGGGATGGTCTTGGTGCTCATTCGCTTCCGATTCTCCCCGGTTTCAGAGTGCGCGCTGGAATCGCGTCATTGGATGGGCGCCCTAGGACGGTCGCTTGTAGAACGGACCTGCCACCACCTCCGCCGCGGCGGGCTTGCCGCGGCAGTCCACCACCAGGCGTGCCCCGGCGTGGGCGCGCGCGGCCGGGACGTAGCCGAGGCCCACGGCGACGCCGAGGGTCGGGGCGGTCGTGCCGCTCGTGACCTCTCCGAGGCGCGGCCCGCCGGCCTCGGCCAGGATCGGGTAGCCGTGGCGCGCGATGCCGCGCTCCTTCATCACGAACCCGACCAGCTTCCTGTCGATGCCCTTGTGCTTCTGCGCGACCAGGGCGGCCTTGCCCGAGAAATCGGCCTTGTCGAGCTTGACCACCCAGCCGAGCCCCGCCTCGAGCGGCGTCGTGGTCTCGTCGATGTCGTTGCCGTACAGGCAGAGCCTGGCCTCGAGGCGCAGGGTGTCCCGGGCGCCGAGGCCACAGGGCTTGCCGCCGAGCGGCGTCGCCGCCTCGAGCAGCGCATCCCAGACCGCGCGCGTGTCGGCCGCGCCGCACACGACCTCGAAGCCGTCCTCGCCGGTGTATCCGGTGCGCGCCGCCAGGATCGGCTTGCCCGCGACCCCGCCGCGCGTCACCGAGAAACCCTTGACGCCCGCGAGCGCCACGCCCATCGCCTGCTCGAGCGCGGCTGCGGCCTTCGGCCCCTGGATGGCGATAAGGCCCGTATCGTCGGACTCGTCGTCGACGCTGCAGCGGCCGGCCGCCACCTCGCGCATGAACGCGACGTCCTTGTCGCGGTTCGACGCGTTGACGATGACGAAGATCTCCTCGGTCCCCAGGCGATACACGATGCAGTCGTCCACGATGCCGCCGCCAGCGCGGCACATCACGGTGTAGAGCGCGTGGCCGTCGGCCAGGCGCCCGACGTCGTTCGTGACGATCTGCTGGATCGCCTCGAGCGCGCGCGCGCCGCGCAGGCGCACCTCGCCCATGTGCGAGACGTCGAACAGACCCACCGCGGTGCGGACGGTGCGGTGCTCGTCGAGGATGCCGGAGTACTGCACCGGCATGTCCCAGCCGGCGAAGTCGACCATGCGGGCGCCGAGCGCAACGTGTGCATCGAACAGGGGCGTGCGTCGTGCCACGGGCGCATCGTAGTGGAGACGCCGGGAGGATCAACGGGGTTTTTGGGATTCGGACCCTGGATCCTGTCGTATCTCCATATGCGAATATGTTGGGGGCGGGTGGCTCAGCCTCGCGATGGGTCGATCCGTCGCTGGCCCGTCACCCGCTTGCAGCGCGCGGGATGCTGGATGCAGAAGG
Organism: Myxococcales bacterium; assembly: GCA_023248855.1. Taxonomy (GTDB): domain Bacteria; phylum Myxococcota_A; class Polyangia; order JAHFDS01; family JAHFDS01; genus JAHFDS01. Next base: position 13,254 of record JAHFDS010000140.1, on the reverse strand, counting down.
CGCAGTCGGGATAGAGCACCGGCATCATCTTGGGCGAGTGCTCGAGAAACAGGAGGCCGCGGAAGCTCTGGCCGGGAACCAGCACGTCGGCGGGGCCTCGGTCGTCGTGGATGCCGAGCTCGTACCGCTGGCCGGGCACGACGAGCGGCGGGACGGCCCCGGCGTACTGCAGGTCCACGAGGAGGTACGGCGCTCCAAGGCCGTGCAGGAGGAGCTCGATCGACCGCTCGGTCGGCGGGGCGCCCGCCGCGCCGCAGCCGACGCCGGGCCAGTTGATCTCGGTCTGGAAGGCGGTCAGGCCAAAGGGCTGATAGGCGTCGCCGAGCGACGCGACGAGCAGGGTGCCCATCGAGCGCACGCCGGCGAGGTCGCTCTGGGCCTTGTCGGTGGCCCGGTCGATGTGCCAGTTGTGCGCCCAGAGGATGATGCGCTCGTTCGGGTAGAGGAGCTCCCGCGTCGTGAGGAAGACCTCGGCCATCGCGGCGTCGCGCGAGGCGTAGCCGCGCTTGATGTCGGTCTGGCCGAAGAAGGCCTCATCCTGCCAGGAGCGGATCCCGAGCAGGGCGATGCGCGCCCAGCGCAGCTCCGCCGCGGAGGCCGTGGCGAGGACCGCAGCCTCGTGCTCCTGGAGGTAGCTCGAGATGGCGTCGAGGCCTGCGAGGCATCCGGCCAGGCGCTCCTGCGGGAGGGATTGCAGGCTGGGATCCAGGGCGCACGGCATGAGCCCCCCGAGGAGGCGCGTGGCCTCGGCCGATGCGACCCGCTGCAGAAAGGCGGTGATCGCGGCGTAGTCCTGGCTTGGCTGCTGCACGTCGAAGCCGAAGAACCGGATCGGATCGGCGGGATGGGCGGCGTTCCACGCGCACATCCACGCGAGCATGTCCCGCGTCGAGGTGTTGCCCCAGACGCCAAAGAGGCCGGCCAGCGCGTCCACCGGCGTGCCCTCGCAGCTGGCCACGTAGGCAGCGGTCCGCTCGGCGTCCGTGCGCGGCGACTCGATGGCGAACGTGCGAAAGCCGAGGGTCTCGACGAGGTACCGGATCAGCCGGAACTTGGCCTGCGAGAAGCCGCCCGACGTGTGGACGCTCTCGCCGAGCGCGACCACGCGCGCGTTGCCGACCATCGCCGCGAACGGGGCCAGATCATCGGCCGGCAGGTCGTCCTCGAGCCCCGCGACGCGGTAGACGCCGCCGGGAAGGGGCGCTGCGTCCGGCGGGGGCGGTACTGCGGCGTCGACCGCCGGCGCGGGGCCTTCACTTGCGGCATCGGGGGCGGGGGCGATCGTGTGGCTCGATCCATCCGTGCAGCCTGCGGCGCTGACCAGGACGGAAAGCGCGAGGAAGAGCAGAGGGGTGCGCATGCGCAGAAGGCACGCAACGCACATGCCACCGCCGGGCCCATGAGGATCCGAGGCCTTGGGCGTGCGACCGGGCGAAACTTGCGCGACACGCCGCGCAAGCGTTGCTCGGCGCTCGCTGGCGCCCGAGGCGGCTGGGTCGTCAGCTCTCGACGATCGCCGGGGAGCGCTGCCGAAAACCAGGGGGGCACGCTTGACGGCTGCACCGGCCGCGAGCAACCTGCGCGCAACTCCTGGGCCGGAGAGCCGAGAACCTGGGGACGGCGGGCATGCCGGTGGAGAACAGCGATGAGGATCCAGTTCGTGAGCCTTCTGGGGACCGCCCTTTTGGAATTGGGCTGTGCGGCGACGTCGGGCTCCGGCACGGGCTCGCGCCCGGCGGCCGAGTTCCCGAGCCGCAAGGAGCTGGCCGTCCTGCCCAGCAAGGCGCCGCCCCCGAGCGCGTTTTCGACCAAGGACGTCGTGGTGGAGTCGTGGATGTTCCAGGACGCGCCGCCGCCCGACGGTGCGACGTACCTCGACCGCTCACCCTGGGGCGAGCTCGTGCAGGCTGCGGCGGCAGGCAAGACGGTCGTGCTCTCGGCCCCGCTGCGCTGCGCGGCGCTGGAGCTCGCGCGCTTCCACCTCGTACACAAGGCGCTACCCGCCGAGCGGCTGCGCCGCTTCATGATCGCGCGCTGCGGCGCGGTCATGCCGGATGCAAGCCCGCTCATCTGGTGGCAGACGGTACCGCCCGCCATGACCGAGGCGCAGATCGTCCAGGCCTCGAAGGACCTCGCGCCCCAGCTCGGGCAGGCGCTCACGGGTGGCCCCAAGGCACTCGGCTTCGCCGCCGTCAAGAAGGGTGACCGCCTCGTCGTGGCTGCCGTGGTCGGCACCGACGACGTGCACCTCGATCCTGGCTCGCGCACCCTCGGCGCGAACCGCGCGGTGACGCTGCGCGGAAGCACGCGCGCGACCAAGTTCGAGAGCATCGTCGGCTACGTCAACCAGGGCGAGCACGGCGTCGAGCCGTGCATTTCGAACCCGCGCTTCAAGCCGCCGCGCTTCGTCATCACCTGCAAGCTCGCGCCCGCCGATCCCTTTGCGTGGGTGGAGCTGCTCGGTCACGAAAAGGGCCGCTTCCTCGACATGGCGATCGCGGACATCATCGTCCACGAAGGCGACGGGCGCGGCGTCTCCTACAGCGTGCGCAGCTCCGGCCCGCCGTCGCCGGTCAAGGACGCAGCCGAGGCGGAGGGGATCCTGGTCGAGCGCCTGAACCGCGTGCGCGCCGCGGCCAAGCTCGCGCCGCTTGCGCGCGCTGAAAAACAGAGCCGCGAGAACACGCGGCTCGTGGGCACGCTCATCGAGGCGCAGCTCGGGCACGACGAGACCACGGCGGACCGCATCGGCCGCGGCCTGCTCGCCGGCTGGGAGGTGGACGGTCTCATCCGCGGCGGTCACTTCTTCCTCGGCACGTCGCCGACGCGCGATCTCACCGCGTGGCTCGACTACGCGCTCGAGAGCCCGATCGGCAGGCTCACGCTCCTCGACCCTACCGCGCGGCAGGTCGCCGTCGGCCCGGCGATTCCTCGCGACGTCGCCGCGCTCGGGGCGGCGGTCACCACGTACTCGCTGTTCGAGTCCGATGACCACGCCGCCGACGAGGCGCGCGTGCTGCAGAACCTCGCGCGGGCGCGCGCGGCCGTCGGCGCGCCCGGGCCGATCCGCGTCAATGGCCTCGCGCGTCTCACCGAGGAGGTCGCGCTCGTGCAGAAGAAGGGCAAGGACCCCTTCGACGCGCTCAGGGACATCCTGCACGCCGCGGTCGAGGGCTCCGGCCAGGATGTCCACGGCTGGGTCATCGAGACGAGCGACCTCGAGTACCTCGATTTCCCTCCTGAGCTCCTCGCGCAGGGCGAGCTCAAGGTCGTCGTCGGCGTCACGCACCACCGCGCGCCCGGCGCCGCCTGGGGACAGTACGTGGTCTTCACCGTCGCCATCGGCGCACCGCCGTTGCGCCAGGCTGCCTCGGGGCGCCTGGCGGGCTGAGTCCAGAGTCCCGCGGCGACACTCTCCCGGAGGCGCCGGAGGGAGAGGGCCGGCTCTTTTTCGGCACTTCCGGCTCCCCTCTCCCCACGGGCCCCACGGGAGAGGGGTCTGGGGTGAGGGAAAGCGGACAGGTATTGGCCCGCACTACCGCTTGGGCACGGATGCGATCTCGACGGGAGTTCTGGAGCCGGTGGGCTACCGGCAGCCCGTGCCGGTCGGTGTGAAGCAGAGGCCGCACTCGAGGTAGCGCCGCAGCTCGCGCTCGACGAAGCCAGGCAAGCCGACGCCGTGCTCGCTCCGTGCCCGCGTCCCGGGCGAGGAAGCCCTCGAGTCGGTCGCAGCGCGCGCTCCGGGAGGCCCCCGCGGTATCCTGGGGCACGGCGATGGGGGATCTGAAGCAGACGGCTCCGCTCGGCGGCGGCGCCCAGGTGGGAGCCGCCGCGCTCGAGACCACGCTGCCCGGGAGGCCCCCGGGCGCGATCGGCGCGTCGCTCGAGGCGACGGCGCCGGGGATCGAAGGGCCGCCGCTCGCGGGGGCGCTCGAGCGCGGCGCGGCGGTCGGGCGCTACGTCATCCTCGATCGGCTGGGCGCGGGCGGGATGGGCGTCGTCTACAAGGCGTGGGATCCGGAGCTCGATCGCAAGGTCGCGCTCAAGGTCATCCACGCCCAGGGCAGCGAGGGCGAGGGCGCCACGGTCGGGCGCATGCGCCTGTTGCGCGAGGCGCAGGCGATGGCGCGCCTGGCGCACCCGAACGTCATCGCGGTGCACGACGTGGGGACCCTCGGCGATGAGGTCTTCGTCGCGATGGAGCTGGTCGAGGGGCCGACGCTCGAGGTGTGGCTGCAGCAGCGCCGGCCGCTCGGCGAGGTGCTCGAGGTGTTCCGGCAAGCGGGCAGCGGCCTCGCCGCGGCGCACAACGTGGGCCTCGTGCACCGCGACTTCAAGCCGACCAACGTGCTGCTCGGCAAGGACGGGCGCGTCCGCGTGCTCGATTTCGGCCTCGCGCGGCTGCCGAGCGCCGAGATGGACATCACCGGACCTCCGATGCAGGCGGTGCCGCTCGTGCGCTCGCCCGCGAGCATCACGACCGCGGGCATCGTGGTCGGAACGCCGCTCTACATGGCGCCCGAGCAGTGGCGCGGCGAGGCCATCGACGGGCGCGCCGATCAATTCGCGTTCGCCGTGGTGCTCTACCAGGCGCTGTTCGGCCAGCACCCGTACCATCGCGGCGAGCCGAGCGAGGTGGCCAAGGACGTGCTCGCGTCGCCGCTGCGCGAGCCGCCGGCCGGTTATTCCGCGCCGCCCTGGCTGTGGAGCGCGCTCTGCCGGGCGCTGGACCGCGCCCCCGGTCTGCGCTTTTCGTCGATGGACGAGCTGCTCGCGGCGCTCGCGGCGCCCCCTTCGCGTGGCCGCGCCCTCGCGGTCCTGCTCGGCGCGGGTCTGCTCGGTCTGGTGGCCGTGGGCCTCGTGCTGCACGACCCGCTGCGTCCGTGCCGCGGCGCGGAGCGACACCTCGCGGGGGTGTGGGACGACGGCGTCAGAAAGGCGGTCGAGCGATCCCTCGCGGCCTCGGCGCGGCCGTTCTCGCAGCGCACGGCGCGCGAGGTGATCGCCGAGCTCGACGCCTACGCGGGTGCGTGGAAGCAGATGCGCGAGGAAGCCTGCGCGGCGACCAGCGTGCGCCGGGAGCAGTCGGCGGAGCTGCTCGACCTGCGCATGAGCTGCCTCGACGCGCGGCTCGGCCAGCTGCGCGCCGCGGGCAAGCTCTTGTCGGAGGCCAGCGAGGAGCTGGCGCCACAGGCTCGGCGCATCGCGGCGTCCCCCGCGCCGATCTCGGACTGCGCCGACGTGCGGGCGCTGCGGGCGCCGGTGGCCCTTCCGACCGCGCCGACCGATCGCGATCGGCTGCGCGCGGCGCGCGACGCCCTGTCCGAGGCCGACGTGCTCGAGCGCGCGAATCGCTTCGACGCCGAGGCGCCCATCGTCGAGCGCGTGATCGCGGAGGCGCGGGCCCTCAAGTACCAGCCGCTCGAGGCGGAGGCGATGATCCACCGGGCGCTGCTCCTGTCCCAGAAGGGCAAGCTGGCCGAGGCGATCGACACGCTGATCGAGGCGAGCCTGTTCGCCGAGTCCTCGCGCGCGGACGGGATCCTGTTCGGCGCCGCGACGCAGCTCGTGTACACGCTGCAGCAGCAAAAAGGCCGCAAGGCGGACGCGATCTTCTGGGAACGGCGGGCGCGGGCGCTGCTCGATCGCCTGGGCCGGCCGCCGCGCGAGGAGGCGCGGCTCGAGCAGTCGCTGGCGAACGCCCTGTTCGCCGACCAGCGCTTCGCCGACGCCAAGGACGCCGTCCGGCGCGCCATCGCCGCGCTCGAGGTGGCGCAGCCGCCGGATCCGGTGGCGCTCGGTGAGGCCTACAACGTGCTCGCGAACGTCGAGCACGCGCTCTCCGACGATGCGAGCTCGGAGCGGCACAACGAGCACAGCCGGGAGATCTTCGAGCGGGCGCTCGGCCCCGACCACCCGCGCCTCGCGATGCTGCTGTCGAACCGCGGCATGATCTACGAGGAGCAGGCGAGAAACGGCGAGGCCGAGGCGTCCTACCAGCGGGCGATCGAGGCCTGGGAGCGCTCGCTCGGCAGGGACCACGCGAACCTGGCCTACCCGCTCAACAACCTCGGCCTGTTCTACGTGCGCCAGGAACGCTTCGGCGAGGCCGAGCCGGTCCTCGCGCGGGCGCTGGCCATCCGCATCGCGCGCCTCGGGCCGGAGCACCCGCAGGTCGGCGTCGTCGAGAGCAACCTCGGCCTGCTGGCGGACCACCGACGCCACTGGGACGAGGCGCAGGCGCACTACCGGCGCGCGCTCGCGATCTGGGACAAGACCCTGCCGCCCTCGCATCCGCACGTGGCAGTGGGGCTGCGCGGCCTCGGCCACGCGCTGCTCGAGCTGGGCCGCCCACGTGAGGCGCTGCCGCTGCTCGACCGGGCGCGCTCGGGCAAGCAGCCCGGCCTCGATCCGTCGGACCGGGCGCTCGGTGAGGTCTTCTATGCGAGGGCGCTGTGGGAGACCGGCCACGATCGGGCGCGGGCGCGCGAGCTCCTCCTCAAGGCGCGCGGCGTCATCGCCAAGGCGGCCGATGACCCGGCCACCGGGAAGCTGCAGCGGCGCGAGCTCGCCGACGCCGACCGGCTGCTGGCGCGGATGGGCCGCGGCGGCAAGCAGCGGTAGGCGAGCGGCACGTGGGGCAGGTCGGGCGCTGAGCTGGCGGTGAGCTACCGCGGGCGTCGCCGGAGGAGCGCCGCCAGGCCGCTGGGGCTCCTTTCTCATCCTCGAGATGCCGGAGCCCCTTGCACGTGCGACGCCCACCCTGCCCCACGCATTGTCGCGGCCTTGCAATCACGCCTGCGGACGAGGAGCCACGAACCGCCTGCCCGGCGTGGCTTCCGATCCACACGCGGTCATTGCGAGGCTGTCACTGCTCGTAGTGGACACAGCCGCGCAGCGCGGCGGGGCCGCCCTCGCAGTGCTGCTCGAAGCTCGCGGTGAAGCGCTGCAGCGAGGTGCCCGCCAGCTGGATCTCCTCGACCTGGAAGCGCCCCGGCCAGCCCACGGGGCGGCACGCACGACGCACTGCTGTTCAAAAAAGGGCTCCACGAAATCAAGGACACCCCCTAGTCTTTCGCCGATGTCGAAAAGCGTGCTCCTTCGTGGCGGGCGGGTGATCCACCACCCGGCGCCGGGTCAGGTGTTCGATCAGCTCGCCGACGTCCTGCTCGAGGGCGGCCGCGTGGCCGCGGTGGGGCCGGGTCTTGCCGTGCCCCCGGGCGCCGAGGTGCACGCGTGCAAGGACCGCCTGGTCGTGCCGGGCCTGGTGGACATCCACGTGCACTTCCGCGAGCCGGGCGAGGAGTACAAGGAGGACCTCGGATCGGGCTCGCGCTCGGCCCTGGCGGGCGGCTTCACGACCGTATGCGCCATGCCGAATACGAAGCCGACCAACGACAACCGCACCGTCACCGAGCTCCTCGTGCGCCGCTCGCGCGAGGTGGACGGCGTGCGCATCCGGCCCATCGGCGCGATCACCAAGGGCCTGCTGGGCCTGGAGCTGGCCGACCTGGCCGACATGCAGGACGCCGGCGCGGTCGCGGTGTCAGACGACGGGCAGTGCGTGATGAACGCGGGCCTGATGCGCCGCGCGATGGAGTACGCGCGCACGTTCGGCCTGCCGGTGGTGCAGCACTGCGAGGATCACGACCTGTCGGGGCGAAACCCGATGAACGAGGGGCCGGTCGCCACCGCGCTCGGCCTCAAGGGCCAGCCGTGGGTCGCCGAGTCGGTCATCGTCGCGCGCGATCTGCAGCTCGTCGAGCTGGTGGGCGGGCGCTACCACGTGGCGCACCTGTCGACCCGCCGCTCGGTGGAGCTCGTGCGCGAGGCCAAGCGGCGCGGCCTGGCCGTCACGGCCGAGGTCACGCCGCACCACCTATCGCTCGACGACTCCGCGTGCGCGCTCTACGACACCGCCTGCAAGTGCGCGCCACCGCTGCGCAGTCGGGACGACGTCCTGGCCGTGCGCGAGGGCCTTGGCGACGGGACCATCGACGCGGTGGCGACCGATCACGCCCCGCACTCGGTGGTCGAAAAGGACGTGGAGTTCGACCTCGCCGCGTTCGGCATGACCGGCCTCGAGACGTCGCTCTCGCTGGTGCTCGAGCTGGTGACCGTGGGCGTGCTCTCCTTGCCCGACGCGATCGCCCGCATGACCGCGGGGCCGGCGCGCGCGCTCGGCCTGGCCGCAGGCACGCTGGCGATCGGCGCCCCCGGCGACGTCACGGTGATCGACCCGGCGTTCGGCTGGGCGGTCGAGCCCGCGCGCATGCTGTCGAAGTCGCGCAACACGCCGTTTGCGGGGCGCGCGCTCACCGGGCGCGCCGTCGCCACCTTCGTCGGCGGCGTCTGCAAGCACCGCCTCGACCGCTGACGGCCCCCGGTCGGCGCGACCGGCTTGCAGGTGGTCCGTGGTGTGCCCGCGCTCTGGACGTCTCTTCACTTTTTTCCGCGACCGATCGCGACCCGCGCCGTCAAGCAGGTGAACGAATCGCTCACCGGAGGAAAGAGATGAGACTGCTTCGCAACACTCTGTTCTTGGTACTGATCGCCACTTCGCTGTCGGCCTGCGGCGCCGATGAGGGGATGGCACCTGACGAGCAAGACGCGGTCGGCGGCAAGGCCGACAATGCTTCGTCCGCGCTCTGCAAGCAGCTGCTCGCGCGTCAAGCAGCCTTGCGTGCTCAGCTGGCCCGCCTGGGCCCGAGCCCCGAGCCGCGGCAGCGGTTGGTCGACCAGCTCGACGCGATCCACCAGCAGCTGGTCGATGCCGGCTGCTTTGCACCGAGCAGGCCGGTTGCACGGAACGACGCCGCTTGGACCGCGACGCCGACGGAGGAGGGGCTCAGCTCCGCGGCCCAATGCAACCAGCGGTGCGAAGCCACCTACTACCGCGTCATCGGTGGATGCTACGGGGACGCGACGTGCCTCTGTTTCGCCGAGCAGGCGCGCGGCGCGTGCCACGCGGGGTGCGCGGGGCGCCGCTACATCCGTCACTCCTGCTGACCCCTTGGTGCGCGCGCCGGCATGCGTCGGTGCGCGCGCCCGAGCTCTCCACGCGAGCTTGCGACGTGTCGTGGCTCCGCGCGAGGTCGATGCACTTGAAGAAGGAGTAACCGGATGAAGGCTATTCTCTCGGGAAGCTTGATTATCGCCGCGTTCGCGGCGTCGGGATGTGCGGACGATGCGGGCGCGCCCGGCGACGATCCGGGCGGTGGCACCGGCACTGCAGCGTCGGCGGTCGCGGTCGACTACGAAGACTTCACCTGGCGACAGGGCGACAACTACTATTTCATGCGGCCAACGCAGACGCACTTCTGCTCCCTCGCCAGCGTCGCGGGGGACCTTCGTGGGGAGGCCGAGTCGGTGACGGTTGATACCTGGGGCGGCTATTGGACGCTGCACGGTACGTCGCAGCGCACGGGCGTCGCGGCAACCGCGCGCTGCATCCCGCTGTCCAGGTTCAACCGGCCGAGCCTCTCCGCCTCGCTAGCGGGTTCACTGTCGCCCTCCCGCTGCCGGTGGGGGTTCGCTTGCGCGCAACCCCCTGCGCAACCGACCAGGGACCTGACGCACGACGACAGGCACTTTTGCGCGCTCACGTCGATTTCGGGGCAGTTCGACGGTGCGGGCGAGCAGGTCCAGATCGATCGCTACGGCCTGAAGTGGAACGGGCCATGGCTCGCAGGAACGCCCGGCTTGAACGGGCTCGGAATCTACATGAGGCACGGCGGCGACCAGACCATTCGCGCGTCGGCGTTCTGCGTCGGAATCCCCAATAGCGTCAAGTACCTTCAGCGCGACTTGCGGACGACCTCTTCGGCGCCGATGGTCTGGGCGCAGGGCTCATCCTCAATCGTGCTCGCTCGTGCCGACCAAGCAGCCTGTTTTCTCGTGGGCGTGGGGGGGCGGTTTCGTGGTTTCAACCAGGTGCAAATCAGCCAGGAGGGGGGGAATTGGGTCCTCGGCGGGGAGTTCGGCCAGGGCGACAACCTGAAGGCGGAGGCCAATTGCGTGGCTTTCGATCAGTCTCCCTAGCCGCGGCCTTCGCGAGCCACGTTGCCCGCTTCTTCCTCTGCGCTGCTGTCCGGTCGGCGCGGCCCGCCAATGATCAGCGCCGCGGCAGTGCGCCCGCGTGCTCGAGCAGCCGGCGCACGAGGTCCTTGCGCACGCGCATGAGCTTTTCGACCGATCGGTCCTCTGCGAAAAAGGCGTAGACGTAGGCGCGCCCGTCGCGCTCGGTCGACCCGACGAGCCAGGCGAGCGGCTTCCTGCCATTCGACGTCCCGGTCTTGCCGCGCCAGACCCAGCCGGGCGCGGACTCGAGCGTCGTGATCCGCTCGACGAGCTCGGCATGCTCGGGCCGCACGGGCAGGGTGCGCGTCCGCAACCGGTCGAGGAACACGATCTGCCCGACCGGGCTGATGCGCAGGCGCCCGTCGAGCCAGAACCTGTCGATGCCGCCGGAGATGTCCCGGTTGCCGTAGCCGAGCCTGTCGAGCCAGGCCTTCATGCGCTCGGGGCCGATGCGCCGCGCGACCTCCTGGTAATACCAGAGCACGGACTCCTGGATCGCCGAGACCAGCGTGTGATCGCGGTTCCAGGTCGGGCGTCCGTGATCCTTGCCGTCCCAGGGCAACGTGAAGCGCTCGTCGGGGATGACCCCGGTCCCGAGCCCGATGAGCGTGTTCGGGATCTTGAACGTCGACATCGGCAGGAACGTCGCGCCGGCCAGCGCCACGTCGGTGGCGGTCATGCGCTTCCGTCCGACGTCGTAGAGCACGAACGTGCCGCGGAGCCCAGCCTTCTGCAGGATCGCGGCGCCGCCGGGATCGCCCACGGGCGGCGGCAGCGGCGCGTCGCCGGACGGTGAGATCAGGGCCAAGAACGGCAGGAGCGCGAGCTGCGAGAGTGTCATGCGCCAGGCATCGTGCCACGCGCGGCTGCTCGCGCGGCGATGAAGCGCGCCGACTAGGCACCCCGGTGGGCCGGGCGTAGCCCGCGAGCGCGTCACTCCGCGAGATCGGGCGCGTGGCGCAGGGTCGACGGCCTCCGCGGTCACTTGGAGGGCCAGCATCCTCGGGCTGGTACGTCTGTCAGGGCGCGATCGCACCCGCCGAGGTCACGTAGTGAACGGCGACCTTGGCGGTACGGGCGTGGCTGGCGATCGTCACCAGGGCCCGCTGCACCCTGGACGCGTAGTCGGCGGCGGTCTCCTGATGGAAGCCGATGCTGACGACCTGGGCGTGCGACCGATCATGCTTGTAGGCAGTGACCGCGCTGTCGAACACCGCGACCATCTCTGCCGTCGTCACGTAGTCGGCGAGCGCACCATTGTCGGGGATCTCGACGAGAGAACCGCTGCCGACGGCGATCGAGTACGGCTGAGTCGTGGCGCTGGTTCGCGGCCACAGGGTCTTGACCCAGTCGAGGAGCGGCAGGCCGCGCAGCTCGCCCGAAAGCGGGCTCGACGGAACAGCGGAGTGATCGACGGTGAGCCCGGAGTCGAGCAACGCCCCGCGCACCGTGGCGCCGGCCATCCACCCGCCGGCGCGGAAGCTGGTCGCGTGCCCGAAGCCGTTGCGCTGCAGCGTGGCGATGCTGTAGTCGATAACCTTGCGCAGCTCGGCGCGAGAGTAGCTCGAGATCGCGACCTCGTGGCCGCAGTCCGTCAGGCACTCGCTGGCGTCGAGGGGCGATCCCCAGAACGTCGGCTCGGCGCGAAAGGTGACGTCCGCGGCCTCGAACAGTCGCTTCCAGCCGTGGATGTGGAGGCCGAGCTCGTCACCAGCCCGCACCGCGCGACGGATCGATCGGGTGACCGCCGCGGCCGACGCACCTGCCTTGGTGTAATAGGCCGCGTTCAGGAACTGCACGAGGGGGACCTTCGGAAACTGCGTCCGAAACGCCTCCATGGCGGCCAGGTTGGCGCTGCTGAGGTCGGTGCCCTCCCAGTCGACGGTGACGACCACGCGGATGCCCGGCTCGGAGGCGAAGGTCGAGTCCTCCTTGCCGTTGTCGCCCTCGCCTGTGACGACGTCGTCGGCGTCGGCGGCGACGCCCTCGGTCGGCGCAGCGTCGCCACCGCAGGCCGAGGCGAAGAGGGGAAGGGCGACCAGCCCGCGAATCAGTTTGGAGAGAATCATGGCCTGCGCGGCTAGCAATCGGAGTGCCCGACGCATCACACTGGATTTCCAATGCTCTCGGACGCCAGGGTGCGGCTCGGCGATCAGCCATGACCGCTCGAGGAGCTACTGCGAGGGGCCGGGCAACCCCGGCGGCGAGCGAAGGCATTCGGGCGGATCAATGCTGACCCTGGCGGACCTGGGTCACTGCTGGTCGGCGGCCCCTTCCAGCGCGAGCAGCTCGGCGCCGCGCACCAGGCCCGAGAGCGCATGCTGCGCGAAGTCGATGCGGAGCTCGGGCTCGACCAGCGAGCGGCGAAAGCCCCCGACGAGGCGCGCGGGCACCGGAAACATCCACGTGTTGTCGGGGCGCAGCTGGTCGCGCAGCAGCGCCGCCAGGGCCGAGAACAGCTGGTCCCGAACCGGCAAGGCGGGCCGCCCGTGCTTCTTCGCGAGCGCGAGCGTCGAAGCGAGCGCCTCCGCCACCGTCGCGGTGGGTCCCGCAGAGGGCACGACCAGGCGGCCGACACCGTAGTGGCCCACGAAGTCGGCAGGTGCCTCGCCCGCGCCGTACTGCAGGCGCGCGAGGAACGCCGCATAGCCGAGGCAGAAGTCGACGTAGCGCGTGTGGGAGAGGCGCCCGAAGGCCTCGTCGGCGGCGATGCAGGTCCAGTGGTCGGCGCCGTAGGTCAAGCGCCCGAGGAAGAAGTCGTACTTGGTGACGGTGAGGTAGTCGAGCGCGCGCTCTGCGGCGACCAGCAGCGCCGGCTCGCCGAAGGCCTCGTGCGCCAGCACGAGCGCCAGCGCCGCCTCCTCCGAGCAGAACTGCTTGCGCGGGCCCGGGACGACGCCCTCCTTCGGGGAGAAGACGTGGTGGAAGTCGCCGGACGGCTGCTGCAGCGCGGTGATGAACGCGACCAGCCGCCGGAGCAGGGCGTCGTGCGTGCGGTCGCCGCCGCCGCGGCGCGCCTCCAGCGAGGCGATGGCCACGAGCGCGTTGGTGCACAGCTCCGCGCGGCCCTCGGACAGCAGGCACGCGCGGCCCTCGGCGCCGCAGGGATCGACGAGCTGCGGGCGCAGGTACGCGAGCGCGCGCTCGGCGGCCGCTGCGAAGCCCCGGCCCGGC
>JAHFDS010000542.1 GCA_023248855.1 Myxococcales bacterium | reverse complement strand
CGGGCGCGGGCGGCAATGCGGGCGCGGGTGGCAATGCGGGCGCGGGCGGCAATGCGGGCGCGGGCGGGGCTGGCGTCGGCGGCAGCTCCCCGGCCACGACCGGCGACCACGACCACCACCACCACCCCTGACCTTTCGGGGGCCCCGCGAGCGGGCGCCTGTCAGAACCGCGGGCTACGCTCTTTGGGCGTTGGCCACCTACGCGATCGGAGACCTCCAGGGATGCGACCTGACGCTCGGGCGGCTGCTCGAGCGGATCGCGTTCGACGCCACGCGTGACCGGCTGTGGCTCGTGGGTGACCTGGTCAACCGAGGGCCCCGCTCCCTGGCCGTCCTGCGGCGGCTACGGGGCCTGGGCGGGGCGGTCACCGCCGTCCTCGGCAACCACGACCTGCACCTAATCGCCCGCGCCGACGGCCTCGCCCGCCCCAAGCAGCGCGACCGCCTCGAGGACGTGCTGCTCGCACCCGACCGCGACCAGCTGCTGTGCTGGCTGCGCAAGCGTCCGCTCCTCCATCGCCAGGACGGCTACGTGGTCGTGCACGCGGGCCTTCTGCCCCAGTGGAGCGTCGAGCGCGCGGCGGAGCTCGCGTCCGAGATCGAGGAGCTCTTGCGCGGACGCGATCGCGCACGGCTCTTCGAGGGTCTGGCCGCTGGCCCCGAGAACGAATGGTCGAAGAGCCTCGCCGGACCGAAGCGCTGGGCCACCATCGTGGCCGCGCTCACGCGCCTGCGCACCTGCACGCCCGAGGGCCGCATGGACCTCGGCTTCTCGGGGCCGCCGGACGCCGCCCAGAAGGGCTACCTCCCGTGGTTCCGGGTACCCGACCGCAAGAGCAGGGACGCCACCGTGGTGTTCGGGCACTGGGCAGCGCTCGGCCTTCGGCTCAAGGAGCGCTACCTCGCGCTCGACTCGGGGTGCGTGTATGGAAACCTGCTGACCGCGCTGCGCCTCGAGGACCGCATGCTGTTCCAGGAGCCCTACGCCGACTGACCGGGCGGCCGTCCACGAATCGCGGCCGATCATGGCCGGGCGACGCGGTATCCTGTGCGCTCGGTAGCGTGCACGCCGCAGGGGACCGCATCGCGGATCGTTACGTCGTCGAGCTCGAGCTCGGGCGGGGTGGCGGCGCCGTCACCTGGGCCTGCCGGGACACGCACAGCGGTGAGGCCGTAGCGGTCAAGGGCATGGCGCTGCGCGGCCTCGAGTCGTGGAAGGCGCTCGAGCTGTTCGAGCGCGAGGCGCGTGTGCTCGGCTCGCTCGACCACCCGGGCATCCCCCGCTACGTCGATCACTTCAGTGTCGACGGCCCCTCGGGTCAGCGTCTCTACCTGGTCCAGGCGCTCGCGCCCGGTCGCTCGCTCGCCGAGCGCCTCCGCACCGGCTTTCGCACCGACGAGGCGGGCGTGCGGCGCATCGCGCACGCGCTGCTCGACATCCTCGGCTACCTGCACGCGCGCAAGCCGCCAGTCCTGCACCGCGACCTCAAGCCCGCCAACGTCATCCTCGACGAGGCGCAGCGCGTGTGGCTCGTCGACTTCGGCTCGGTGCGTGATGCGCTGCGCGCGCCCGGCGAGCTCGGCAGCACGACCGTCGGCACGTACGGCTACATGGCGCCCGAGCAGCTGCACGGTGCGGCATCGCCGGCCTCGGACCTGTACGGCCTCGGCGCGACGCTGGTGACGCTGCTCTCGGGCCGCTCGCCGAGCGAGCTGCCGCACCAGCGCCTCAAGCTCGATCTGTCGATGGTGCCGTGCTCGCCCGAGCTGCGGGCGTGGCTCGCGCAGCTGCTCGAACCGGCCGCGGAGGACCGCTACACCACCGTCGAGGAAGCGCGCGCGGGCTTCGCCGATCCGCCGGGCGAGCGGCCCCTTCTGCACGGGCGCGCGCTCGTGGCCGTCGCCGCCGCCGCGATCCTGGCGGTCGGCGGTATCGCGGTGACGATGCGCCTTTCCCCGTCGCGTCCGGCGGAGCTCGGACCGTCGTTCGGGCCGGTGCCGCTCCTGCCGCCCATCGCTGCGGCGTCGCGCCGGCCCCCGCCGAGCCGACCAGGCCGGCAGATCGAGCTACCGCCGACGGGGCCGCTCGGGGAGCCGAAGGCCGCGACCGAGGCCGACCGGCTCGCGCTCGAGGCGCGCGCGATCGTCGAGGCGTGGGACGGCGAGCCCGGCTGGCTCGACGTCGCCAAGCAGAGGCTCGCCCAGGCGGACGCCAGGGCGCCGACCGCGGTGCTGCCCATGCTCGTGCACGCGCACCTCGCGCAGGTCGAGCTGGCCGCGCAGGGCACGCCCACGCCCCGCGACCTCGCCCCCGCCCACGGCTGGATCGACCGCGCGCTGGCGCGCGACCGCAAGCAACCGGAGGCCGAGGTGCGGCGCGCGTGGCTGCATTTCCTGAGTGGCGAGGTGCGCCGCGCCCGCGTGGCGCTGCAGCGGGCCCAGCCGCTTCCCCCACGTGGCCGACTGCTCGAGGCGCGGCTGTCACTGTCCGAGGGGCGCACGGCCGAGGCCGAGGCACAGGCGCTGGCCGTCGTGAGGGCGGGCGGCGAGCGCTTCGTGGTGGCGCTCGCGTTCGACGTCCTGGCGGAGATCTTCGCGTCGCAGCGCATGACGGAGGCGACCCTCGCCGCCCTGCGCCGGCGCGTCGAGGTGACGCCCGACTCCCCTGCGGCCCAGCGCGCCCTCGCGACCTTCCTGCTCTCGACGAGCGACCTTCCGGGCGCGCTCGCGGCGGCGGAGCAGGCGCGCAAGCTGCGCGACGACGCCCCGTCCCGGCGCATGCTGGCGCGCGTGCTGCTGACCGACGGAGCCTGGAAGCTCTGGCGCGACGAGCGCCCTGCCGAGGCGCGGGACAAGCTCGCCGCCGCGGTGGCCGCGGATCCGACCTTCGCGGAGGCGCAGTACGCACTCGGCGCGGCGTTGCGCGCGCTCGCTTTCAAGGAGCACAGCGCACAGCCGCTCGAGGCGGCCCGGCAGGCCTTCGAGCGAGCGATCGCGCTCGATCCGCAGCTCAGGACCGCCCAGAGCGCGCTCGAGGAGCACCACGCCGCCCTCGCCGCGGTCGCGCGCGAAGCCCGCCGCTGATTCGCCCCACCCGTTTCGCGTGCTAGACAAGAGAAATGCGAAAGATCATCCGCTCGGACGTGCGCGGACCGCGCCTCTACGCCGGCTTCCGCGAAGACCTGCGCAAGCGCGCCATCGACGTCAAGCGTGCCCGTCGCATCGAGGTCGGCCCCATCGTCACCCTGCTCTTCGAGAACCGAACCACGGTGCTGTTCCAGATCGAGGAGATGCTGCGGGTCGAGCAGATCGAGGACGAGGTGGGCACGCAGCACGAGATCGACACCTACAACGATCTCGTGCCGGACCCGGGAGAGCTGTCCGCCTCGCTGTTCGTGGGGGTCACGGAGACCGCGCAGATCCGCCCGACGCTCAATCGCCTGGTCGGCATCGATGAGCACGTGCACCTCGTCATCGGGGAGACCTCCATCCGCGCCACCTTCGAGACGGGCCGTCAGGAAGAGGAGCGCATCTCGGCCGTGCAGTACATCCGCTTCCGGCTGCCCGAGGCGGCGCAAGCGGCGCTCTGCAAGCCCGGCACGCCGGTCCGCCTGCGCATCGACCACCCCGCCTACCAGCACACCACCGCGCTGGAAGACACGAGCCGCGCGGCGCTCGCGCAAGACCTCTCCTGACGGGCGCGGGCGCCGCCGCATCGCTCCGAGAATGCGCCATAATGCCGTCGTGACGCCCCCCAGCAGCGCGTGCGACCTGCGAGCGGTGGTCGCGGAGGCTGCACGCGGCCTGGTCGAGCGAGAGGTCGTGGTCGAGCTCGTGGTGCTTTCGGCCGTCGCGGGAGAGCACCTGCTCGTCATCGGGCCGCCCGGCACCGCCAAGAGCGAGGCGGTGCGGCGCGTCGCCGAAGCGCTCGGCGGCCGCTACTTCGAGTACCTGCTGGGGCGCTTTTCCGAGCCGTCCGAGCTGTTCGGCCCCATCGATCTGCGCAAGCTCAAGGAGGGCCTGGTCGAGACCGCGACGGCGGGCATGCTGCCCGAGGCCGAGATCGCGTTCCTCGACGAGATCTTCCGCGGCTCGACGGCCATCCTCAACACCCTGCTCGGCATCCTCAACGAGCGCACCTTCCGGCGCGGCCACACGCTCGTGCGCTGCCCGCTCCGCGTGTGCGTGGGCGCCGCGAACGCCCTGCCCGAGGACGAGTCGCTGGCCGCGTTCGCCGATCGCTTCCTGGTCCGCGCGTTTCTCGAGCCAGTGCCGGATGCTTCGCTCGAGACGCTGCTGGAGTCGGGCTTTTCCCTGGGGGATCGCCCCACCACGCGCGGCACGATCGGGGCCCTCGACGAGCTCGCCGCGAAGGCACGCGCTGCGGACCTCGGTCGCCTGCGGCCAGCGCTCGCCCACGCCGTGCGCACGCTCCGCGGGGCCGGCATCGCGCTCTCGGATCGCCGCATCGTGCGCTCTCAGCGCCTAGTCGCCGCCGCTGCGGCCCTTTCTGGCCGCCGCACGCCGTCCGAAGCGGACCTGTGGCCGATCCTCTACGTGGTCCCGAC
>JAHFDS010000541.1 GCA_023248855.1 Myxococcales bacterium | reverse complement strand
ACGCAGCGCGCGCCGCCTACACGGAGCTCGCGCAGGCGAGCCCGCTCGGCTGGTACGGCGCGCTGGCGCGGAGCCGCCTCAGGTCGCTCGGCGCGCCGCTGCCGGCGGGGCCACGACCCGTCCCCCCCGCGGCGAAGGAAAAGCCACTCGGCGGTGACGGCGCGGCGCGCGTCCGCGAGCTGGTGCGGGCGGGGCTGCCCTGGGAGGCGGCCGCCGAGCTCGAGCGCGTGAGCGTCCCTTCGCGCCTGCCCGATCTGCTCGGCGCCATGGCGCTCGCCCGCGCCGCAGGCGACTGGGCGAGGGTCTACCGCTACGCCGAGCGGGCCCGCAGCGTCGGTGGCGGCCTTTCCGCCCAGCAGGGCAGCTACCCGCTCGCGTTCGAGGCCGAGGTCACCGCGGCCGCCAAGGCCGAGGGCCTGCCGCGCATGCTGCTGTTCGCGATCATGAGGAAGGAGTCCGGCTTCGACCCGACCGTGGTGTCGTACGCGAACGCGATTGGCCTCTTGCAGATGCTGCCGGAGACTGCGCGACGGGTGGCCGAGCGCAACGGCCGCGAGCTCGATGACGACGAGCTGTTCGATCCGGCGACCAACGTCACGCTCGGCGCGGGCTACGTGGGCCGGCTGTGGAAGAAGTTCCGCGGCCAGGTGCCGCTCGTGGCCGCCGGCTTCAACGGCGGCTCGGCGGCGATGATGCGCTGGCTCGAGCGCCTCGGGCCGCGGCCGCTGGACGAGTTCATCGAGCTCGTCCCCTTCCACCAGAGCCGCGAGTACGCCAAATTGGTGGCCGGCAACTACGCGACCTACGAGTGGCTGTACCGGGGCGAGCTCTACGTGCCGCCACTCGAGGTCGAACCAAGTCTCGGACAGGATGACGTCGACTACTGAACCTCGATCGCGGAATTCGCCAGCCAGGCATGCGCGCTCGCGCAATTCTGGCGAAGGCTCGAGCGTCACGCGGCGGCGAGCCCTGCGTGCGATGGTCCTGCTGGCCTGGCTGGCTGGCTGCGCGACCGAGGGCGGATTCTTCCACCGCAAGAAGGCGCCCCCCGCGCAGCTGCCCGCGGTCACCGAGGCGGCGGGCGGGCGCCTGTCGCGCCACCCCGACGGCCGGCTCGTCCTCGAGCTCGCGGGCTCGGCGGCGCAGCGCGGGACGCAGCAGGGCCAGCTCCTCGGCCCCGAGATCGGGGACACGCTGCGCGCGCTCGAGCGCCTCGCCGGCGACGGCTGGGGGCAGATGCGCCGCAGCGCCGTGCGCCTGGTGCTGCCGCAGCTGTCGGCGCCGCAGCGGGAGGAGATCGAGGCGATGGCCCAGGCCGCGCGGGTGCCCGCGGACGCGCTCGTGGCCCTGAACGCCTGGGAGGACCTGCTCGATGGCTACGTCGCCCCCGAGGGCGCGCCGCGGCTCTCGTGCGGCGGCGGGGCCATGCTGGGCAAGGGCGGCTTCGTGTTCGTCGAGGAGGAGCTGGCGTTGCCGCTTTCGCTCGCGCACCTGCCGCGCGTCACCCAGTTCCAGAGCCCGACCGGCGGGATCGGCTGGATCACCGACGCGCTGGCCGGACAGATCCGCTCCGCGTGCGGCTTCTACCTCTCGAGCGCGGGGCTGATCCTGCTCGCCGGCCCGGTGCCGGCCCAGCCGCTCGATCGCCTCGGGACGCCTGCCCCCCTGCGCGCGCACGCGGCGATCGCGCTTTCGCGGAGCGCGACGCAGCTCGCGGAGCTGTTCGCCGAGCGAGCCACCGCGACGCGCGGCGGCCGCTGGCTCGTGGTCGACGCCGAGCGTCGCGAGCTCATCGAGCTCGACGGGGCCGCCCGCGCCCCGCTCTTGTCCCGAGGCCCGCTCGGTCGCCGCGTGCTCCCGAGGGCCCCGGGAGGACCGCCGGTGTCGGGCGCGCTGCGGGCGACGCTCGGCGAGGGCGCCCTCGCGCTCGACCAGCGGCGCGGCGACACATGGCTTCCCCTGTCCGCGCGCGGTAACCTTCCCAGCATGAAGATCACCGGCACCGTCAAGCGCGGTGAGATGGCCGGCGGGGGGCTCGAGCTCCACGCCGAGGGCGGCGACGTCTACGAGCTCGAGGGCGCGATCGCCGACATCCAGGCCGAGCACCGCTACGAGCTGGAGGGCCGCGTCATCGAGGACGCGATGTCCATCACCATGCGCGGACCGCGCCTTCGGGTGGAGCGAGCCAGGAAAAAATAGGGACGTCCTACCCGCGGCCCTTGAGGAACGCGAACAGCCGGTCGGTCCAGCTCGCGGCGGGGGGGGCCTCCCCGGGCCCGACGCCTTGCTCCTGCGCGGTGCGCATCGCCAGCGCCATGTCCTCGGGCCCGAAGCGGGCCTCGGGGGACTTCTCGAGCGCGCGCAAGATCACGCGCTCGATGGCCGCGCCGACCTGGGCGCCGTGATCGGCGAGCGGCTCCGGACGCCGGTCGCGGTGCGCCGTCAGCACCTCGATGAAGTTCTTGCCCACGAACGGCGGACGCCCCGCGGCGGCCTCCCACAGCACGCAGCCGAGCCCGTAGATGTCGCTCCGGACGTCGACCTCGCCGCCGCGTGCCTGCTCGGGCGACATGTACTCCGCGGTGCCGAGGATCTGCCCGCGCGCCGTCATGGCGATGCCGCCGAGGACCTTGGCGATGCCGAAGTCGAGCAGCTTGTACTGCCGGGTCGGCGTGTGGAAGAAGATGTTCTCGGGCTTGAGGTCGCGGTGCACCGCGCCGGCCTCACGCACCGCGGCGAGCCCGGCGCAGACGTGCTCGCACAGCGTCACGAGCGCCTCCACGGGCAGGCGCACCTCGCGCCGCAAGCAAGCCCGCAGGTCCTCGCCCTCGAGCAGCTCGAGCACCAAGAAGGGCGAGCCGTCGGTGGCGGCGCCCGAGCGGTGCACCTTGCAGATGTTCGGGTGATTGACGCGCGAAGCCAGCTCCGCCTCGCGCGAGAAGCGCTGGAGCATCTCGCCCTCGGCGAGGTTCGCGTCGAGCACCTTGAGCGCGAACGGAGCCCCCTTGGGGTCGCGCACCGCGTAGACCGTGCCCATCGACCCCGCCCCGAGCTGGCGCTCGATGCGGTAGCCGCCGAGCACATCGCCCGCCTTCCTGCGAGCTTCCTTGCGGCCGCGTGACATCGGTCGATCCTACCCTTTCACGGCCCCTCGCGGGCTCACCGCGCGGGCGTGGCTTCTTTCGCGACGCCCATGGACCTTACTTGAGGACGACGAACGGGAGGGACACCGCGTGTCCCGGCGCCACCACGGTGCGCCCGGTGTACGTGCGGGTCGGCTGGACCAGCGGCCAGGCCTCGGCCTGGCAGCCTGGCTTGGTGACGTGCACCAGGTACCGGCCCGCCGGCACGCCGTGGACGAAGGCGAAGGCGAGCGAATCGGTCGCCGCGGAGGCGGTCAAGGACGGATCGGGCAGGTGTCGCTGCCGGTGCATCTCGTCGTCCGCCTGGGCGTAGACCACCGAGCCGGCCGCCGGCTCGAGGGCGACCGTGGCCCCGTCTGCCTTGCCGCACGCGCCCGCGCCGTAGGCGCGGATCTCCACACGCACGACGCCCTTGGACGCGTCGTAGCCGGGCAGCCTGGCCGTCCAGGCGTCGAACGTCGCGTCGGTCGGCAGGCGCAGCTCCTTGAACATGAGCTCGTCGAGGCCGAGCTGCAGCTCGTAGAGCCGCGTCGTGACGTGTCCCGCGTGCGCGCCCACGAGCACGAACGGCGAACGCACCTGGACCCGTAGCGCGAACGTGCCAGTCCCGTCGCTCGTCACCTTGGTCGCGTCCCCGTCGAGCTGGACGGTCGAGTCCGGGAGCGTGAGGTCCATGTTGGCCGCGAGCTCGGTGACGGGCCCGGTCACGGTCACGAGCCGCGGCGCGCGCGGCGCGTCCGGCCCCGCGTCCAGCGCGGATCCCGCGGCGCCGTCGACAGCGGGCGCCCCGGCGCTCCCTGCGTCGACGGGGGCGGCGTCCACACGCGGCAGCGCCTTGCCACCGCCGCCACACGCCGCAACGCACAGGGCCGCGAGCGCGGCGCGCGAAATGGCAAACACGAGGGCGAGTCTCATCGAGCTTCTCCTGGCCGGTGCTGGGTGCGCGGCATGATCAGATAGCCTGCCTAGGGCAAGAGCACCACGGTCACGCCGTCGCCGCCGTCCCCGCGCTCGCCGGCAAGCGCCTGCCGGGCCGCCGGGTGGCCGGCCAGGTGCGCCCGCACCGCGTTCTTGAGCGCGTTCGTCCCGTGTCCGTGCAGGAGGTAGGCGGCGTCCCAGCCCTGCCGCAGAGCGTCATCGAGGAACTCGTCGACCCGCGCGAGCGCGTCGTCCACGCGCTCGCCGCGCAGGTCGAGGGTGTTGCCCGGATGTCGTGGTGTCACCACCGCGTGGGACGGCTCGGCCGCGCCGCGCGAGACGGTGACCGCCGCCGCACGCGGGGCGCTGGCGCCGCGCTGGTCGAGGCGCACGTCGCCCAGCTTGACCTGCATGCGCGCGGATCCGAGCTGCACCAGCACGCGCCCGCGCTCGGCCGACGCGATGACACGGCCGCTCACGCCGGTCGACACGATGCGCACGCTCGCGCCG
>JAHFDS010000139.1 GCA_023248855.1 Myxococcales bacterium | reverse complement strand
GCGACGGCGTCTGCGGTCGCCCCCGTGTAGGCCGCGACCAGCGCGCTCGCCGCGGTGGTGTTGCCGATGCCCATGTCCCCGAGCGCGATGAGATCGGCGCCTTGCTCGGCGGTGGCCATCGCGAGCGCGATGCCCGCCTCGACCGCGCGCTCGGCCCGCTCGAGCGGCATCGCCGGCTCGCGCAGCAAGCTCGCCGCCCCGCCGCCGAGGCCGAGGGAGATCACGCCCGGCCCGAAGTCGTGGCCGCCGCGCACGCCCGCGTCGATGACCACGATCCGCGCGCCCGCCACCCGCGCCAGCACGCACACGGCCGCGCCGCCCGCGGCGAAGTTCTTGACCATCTGCGCCGTCACCTCGGCGGGGTACGCCGAGACGCCCTCCGTGGTCACCCCGTGGTCGGCCGCCGCGACCACGATCACCTTGTGGGCGAAGGCGGGGCTCGGCTCGCCGCGCATGGCCGCGAGGCGGACCGCGAGCGTCTCGAGCCGCCCGAGCGAGCCGGGCGGCTTGGTCTTGTCGTCCACGCGACGCTGCGCCTCGGCGGCGGCGGTCTCGTCGAGTGGGGGGATGGCGGCTGCGACGCTCGGGATCACGTTCATGGGCGGACGCTATCACCGCGCTTGCTGCGAAGCACGGCCTGAGACAGCGTCACGACGAAGCTCGAGCCCTTGCCCGGCTCGCTCTGGACCGTGATGGAGCCCCCGTGCGCCTCGACGATCTGCCGCGAGACGAACAGACCGAGGCCGAGGCCGCCGTAGTGCCCGGGCGAGACCGCCCGCTCGAAACGACCAAAGATGCGATCCGCGTCCTCGGCTGCGATGCCGGCCCCGCCGTCCCGGACCACCAGGCGCCCGCGGCCATCCCCCGTATCCTCGACCGTCACGTCGATGGGCGCCCCCGTCGCGTACTTGATGGCATTCGAGAGCAGGTTGGAAAGCACCTGCTCGAGCCGCATCCTGTCCCACTGGCCTCGAACGCCGACGCCGCTGACCTTGAGAGAACAGCCCGCGCGTCTGGCCTCCACGTCGAACCGCTCCGCAGTTTCACGGGCGAGCAGGAACAGGTCTACCTCCTCGAGGTTGAGGACGAATTGCCCCGACGTGAGGCGAGAGACGTCCAGCAGGCCGTCAATCAGTCGCCCAATGCGCTCCGTCTGGCGCTTGGCCAGGCTGGCCTTCCGGCCGGCTTGCTCTCCGGTGACCTGCCCGGAGAGGATCAGCGCGTGCAGGCTCTCGATCTGAAGCTGCAGCGCGGTGAGCGGCGTGCGCAGCTCGTGCGACGCAATGGAGATGAAATTATCGCGCAGCGCGATCGCCTCCCGCGTCTCGTGGAACAGCCTCGCATCCTCGATGGCCACCGCCGCCCGGTCGCCCAGCTCCTGCACGAAGCCCTGATCCTCCTCGGTGTAGGGGTGGTCGGGCTGGTAGCGCGCCACGGCGAGGCTGCCCAGCGTCTTTTGGCGTACCCGCAGCGGCACGATGAGGAGGCTCTGCAGGGGAGCTCTCTCGATGAGCGGCCAGTGCTGCGGCGCGACCGAGCCCCGGAAGCTCTGCAAATCCACCTTCGGGATGAGCAGCGGCTTGCCGCTCAGCGCGACCTGTCCGCCCGAGCTGTCTTCGGCTCGCACCGGCTGCCCGAGCAGATGGCGAAGAGCCTCTTCCGCCGCTGGATCCGCGTGGTGAAGTGCCGGCGTCGTCAGCTCCCTGCTGTCGGCAGACAGGAGGAAAATGGCGCAACCATCCCCCACACTCTCCGCGATGAGCCGGGCGGAGGTGCGTAGCGCCGCCTCGAGGTCGAGCGCCACCTGCGAGAAGGCCTTGGAGGCCTCTGCCAGCACCTCGACGCGCCGCGCGTGGCGAGCCGTCGCTGCGCGCGCGCGCTGCTCGGCCTCGAGGAGCCGAGCCCGGTCCAGTGCCTGCGCGCAGTAGCTGGCCAGCACGTCCATGAACCGCTGGTCGTCCTCACTGAACCGTCTCTCCTGGGCATAATGAAATCGGATGGCGCCAATGGCGCGACCCTCGACGAGCAGCGGGAGCGCCACCACCGCTCCGTCGTCGAGCTCGAACGGCGCGCCGGGATATTTCTCCCGTCGCTCGGCCATTGACCCGAGGACCACCGCCCGCCGGGTGCGGACGGCATCGCATGGGGAGAGCGGGGCGTCGAGAGGCACCTTCGCGAGACCCTCGGCGACGTGGGCGGGATAGCCCACGGCCCTGGCCATCGCCAGGTGGGACGCGTCCTCGGACAGGAACAGCACGGCCCCCGACGCGGCTTCGAGGGCGGCGAGCCCTTCTCGAAGCACGGCGTCCACGACCTGCTGCGGCCCCGCCGCCTGCGAGAGGGCCACGGTCAGCTCCTGGAGCCGCCGGGCGCGCAGGGCTTGCGCTTTCCGCTCGGTCATGTCGCGGATGAACCCGGTGAAGAGGGCCGGCTCCTGCCCCTTGACGCGGGTGATGGCCAGCTCCACGGGGAATTCCGAGCCATCGGCGCGAAGCCCAGACACCTCCACGACCCTTCCGAGCACGGGGCCCTCCCCCGTCTTCAGATAGGTCGCGAGCCCCTTGCGGTGCGCCTCCCGCAGCGCGGGGGGGATGATGAAGTCGACCATGGATTTGCCAATCAGATCATCGCGCCGGTAGCCGAACATCTTCTCGCCAGCCGGGTTGAGCTCGACCACCTTTCCAAGGTGGTCCATGGACACGATGGCATCGAACGCCGAGCTCACGACGGCGACCGTGCGCGCCTCGCTCTTGCGCAATCCGTCTGCCGCTTCTGCGAGTCGCGCCGCGCGACCCGTGACGATGAGCAGGAGCACGCCCAGCAGGCCATCGAGGAACAGCCCGCCCGCGAGGACGATCCAGGCCTGCCAGCTTCGCTGGGAGGCCACGAAGGCCGCCGTGGGTGAGAAGGTGATGTGCCAGGTTCGTCCGGCCACGGAGATCGAGGTGCTCCACCCCTTCTCGGCGACCGTACGGAGCTTCACTCGAGCTTCATCGCCGTACAGCCTGCCTTCGGCTCCCGGGAGGGACGCGTCCTCGATGTGGATGAGCATCCCCTCGCGATCCAGCTCGCCGAGGGCCTCCTCGACGAGGTCCCTGGCTCGAAGCACGCCCACCGCGAAGCCGCGCAGACTCTCTCGACGCTGCTTGGGGGTCGCCTGCGGCCGCCCTCGCGCGTACACGGGCACGAGCACCAGACAACCCGGTTGTTGCTCGCGCCCCTGGACCAGGCCAATCGGTGGCGTGGCGACAATGGCGCCACTGTCGCGTGCCCGATCGACAGCCTCGTATCTGCGCGGTTCCGACGCCAGGTCGAACCCCAGGGCGGGCGAATTCTCACTTTGCGGCTCGATGTAGAATACGGCGACATGCTCATCCCGGGCCGCCGCCCGGACGAGCGCCCCACGGGCATCTCGCTCCTTGAGCTCGAACCCCGGGAGCCCATCCCGGCGTGCGGCCTCCTCGTAGGCCGGACGCGCGCTCTCGCGCACGCGCGGGTTCCACGACAGCGCCTGCATCCCCCGGTGTCGCGCCAGGGGACCCTGGGTGAACGCCTGGAACTCCTCGCGCCTGACGGATCTCTCGGCGAAGAAGAGGCCCGCCACCGACTCCACGACCTCCACGTACCGGCTGATCCGGCGCTCGATGGCGTCCACCAGGTACTCGGCGCGGTGGGCGAACGCGGCCTCATGCCCGGCCTGTTCCCACGTGCTCGCGCGGACGAAGATCGCCGTCACGACCGCAAAGCCAATGGCGAGCGGAAGGGCGACCGTCACTCGCCGCCGCCGCCAGGCCTCGCGTGGCTGGCCGATCAGGCTCAAGAGGAGCGGTGCGAAGATGACCACGCCGATGGCATCCCCCACCCACCACGTCCACCAGCTGAAGGCGTACATCGGCGCCGAGATGACGCCCGACACGAGGAGCGTGGTGACGCCCCAGGTCGCGCTCAGAAGGCAGCTCGCGGGCCCGCCGAACAGGAGCAGGAGCGCAATGTCCCGTGGTCTGTCCAGGGTCGAGGGATAGCCCACGAACCGGCGGACGAGGAAAGCGCCAGACGCGCCCTGGAGCGCGGCGCCCGCTCCCACGCTGGCGGCCAGCGCGAGTGATCTCATCACGGTGAGCGCACTGCTGGCGTCGAAGGAGGTGCCGACGTTGACCAAGAACGACCCGATGGCAATCCCGAAACAGGCGCGGTAGCCGACGAGCAGGACGGCCACCAGCGCGACGCCAGCCGCGGGCCAGACGGCGGTCGCGTAGCCTGGCGGAATGGCCATGAGCAGCGCGAGGCGACCCGCGACGAAATAGGCCGCCGCGATGGCGAGGGTCTGGCCGAAAAAGCGCAGAGCTCGATTGGAGGAGGTCCCCTCGTCTACCCCTGCGGTCTGATCCGCGTCGCCTTCCAAGGTGTCTCTAATCGTGCCGAATCGTCAGGTGGGCTCGACAGGGGGCCGGGTGTCGCCTCGATGAGCATACTCAGCGCAGCGTCAAGGCCGCAACCAAGGGAGGGACCAGGGACCACGGTTGCCGCCAGAGCGGCGGCGGCGCATTATGATGCGCGCGTGGAGGGGAGCGCGCAGATCCGCGGCACCACGCTGATGTCGTTTCGCGCGTACGTCGAGAAGACGTACGGCGAGGGCGGCTTTCGGCGCGTCCTTTCGGCGTTGCCCGCCGAGGACCGCGCGCCCTTCGAGGGCATCGTGCTGGCCTCCGCGTGGTACCCGGTGCAGGCGTTCGTGCGGGCCATCGGCGTGGCCACGGCCGCCTTCGGGCTCGAGCTCCCCGAGCGCTACGGAGAGTTCGGCGCCGAGTACGAGATCGGCAGGTTCTTCCGCTTCATCCTGCGCTTCTCCAGTCCCGGCTGGCTGTTCGACCGCGGCACCCGGGTCTGGCGCGGCACGCACAGCACCGGCGCGTGGGAAATCGAGCGGAAGGAGCGCTTCCTGCGCGGATCACTGGCCAGCTTCGCCGTCCTGGATCCGCGCTACTGCCGCGTGCTGGTGGGCTGGATCAGGCGCGCCGCGCTGATGACCGGCGCCAGGAGCGTCAAGGTCGAGCACCCTCAGTGCCGCTGCAACGGCGCGCCGGCGTGCGTGTTCGAGCTCAGCTGGTAGCGCCGTCGTCGTCGTCGTCGTCGCGCCCGCGCTCGCGGTTGGCCATGCGCGAGAGCGTGCGCCGGTCCACCCCGAGGATCTCGGCGGCGCGCGTGCGGTTGCCGCCGGTGCGCTCGAGCACGCGACCGACGTAGCGGCGCGTGAGCTCGTCGAGCGTCGGCCAGTCCTCGGCCGAGACGGCCTGTGGCAGGGGCGGCGGCTTGGGGCCCGCGCGCACCTCGTCGGGTAGGTCATCCTCGACGATGCCGCCCGGGCGCGCCACCGCGAGCGCGCGCTGCACCACGTTTTCGAGCTCGCGCACGTTTCCAGGCCACGCGTACGCGCACAGGGCGGCCAGCGCGTCGGGAGCCACGGGCGGTACGCCGATGCCGGCGCGGTCGGCCGCGATCGCGAGGAAGTGCGCCACGAGCGGCGGGATGTCCTCCTTGCGGTCGCGCAGCGGCGGGACGCGCAGGGTGACCACGTTGAGCCGGTAGTAGAGGTCGCTCCGGAACTGGCCGGTGGCGACCAGCGGCTCGAGGTCGCGGTTGGTGGCACCGATGACGCGGACGTCGACCTTGACCGGGCCGCCACCCACGCGGCGGATCTCGCCCTCCTGCAGCACGCGCAGCAGCTCGCCCTGCATCTTCGGCGAGACGTGGCCGATCTCGTCGAGGAAGAGCGTGCCGTTCGTGGCCTCCTCGAACAGGCCGCGGCGATCGGAGACCGCGCCGGTGAAGGCCCCGCGGACGTGGCCGAACAGCTCGCTCTCGAGCAGCGTCTCGGGCAACGCCGCGCAGTTGACCGCGACGAACGGCCCCGCCGCGCGCGTGCTGCGCGCGTGCACGGTGCGCGCGACCAGCTCCTTGCCGCAGCCGCTCTCGCCGATGACGAGCACGGTGATGCTCGACGGTGCGATCTGCGCGATGGTCTTGTAGAGCTCGATCATCGGCGCAGCGTGGGCGACCACGGCGCCGGCCCGGTGCGGGCGGCCGTCGGGGCGGGCGCGCGTTTCGCCGAGGCGCGCGCGCTCAATCGCGTGCTCCAGGGTGGCGCGCAGCTTGCGCACGTCGAGGGGCTTGGTCACGTAGTCGTACGCGCCCTTGTCGACGGCGCGCATGGCGGCGTCCACGTCGCCGAACGCGGTCATGAGGACGATGGGGACCCCGTCGCCGGCGCGCCGGAAGGCGTCGAGCACGTCGAAGCCGCCGGCAACGGGCATCTGCACGTCGGACACCACGGCGTCGAGGCCGTGGCGCGTGCCGGCGAGCGCGACGGCGTGGCTGCCGTCATCGACCTCGCGGACCTCGTAGCCGGACTGCGTGAGCACCTGCGCGAGCAGCTCGCGCGCCTCGTCGTCGTCGTCCACGAGCAGGACGACGGCCTTTCTGCCGGCTCGCTCGGTCACGGCTTGCTGGGGGGCGCGCCTGGGGGCACGAAGATCGTCGTCAGCAGGAAGTCGTGCGAGCCCTCGGCGTCCTCGGGGCCCATCGGGATCTCGAAGCCATTGACCTTGTCGCGCGCGCAGCGGATCGAGCTCGGGTGCGCGAGCAACGTGCCGAACATCTCGGGTGGCGAGGACATCTTGACCTTGCCGCCCCGCGCCTCGACGTGCAGGCGGATCATCGCGCTGTCCATGACCTGCGGGGGGACGCCGCGGAAGCACTCGCCCACCAGGTGGAAGAAGCGCGCCTCGACGGCGTTCTTGGTGGCCGGCTTGATCGGCGGCGGCGCGGCCTCAGGGATGCGGTTCGTGATCCCCACGGCGCGCTCGGCGGGCGTCGGATCGCGGTACTTCACCGCGCCGCTGAACATGGGCTTGACCTCGGGCGCGCCGCCGGCCCCCGCGTCGGGCGGGACCTTGCGGGGGTGCAGAAGGACCTTCGGCCGGTAGGCGGCGGTGGCCGGGCCGGTCGGCGCCTCCGCGGGCCTGCGCAGCTGCCAGAGGAGGAGGCCCGTGAGCCCGGCGAGCGCGATGCCCCCGAGCGCGAGCGCTACCTTGCTGCTCTTTCCTGCGACGGCGGGAGGCATCCCTCTGCTTACACCAGGATGACCTCGCCGGCCACCAGCCGACGCGGCCCCGCCTCGGTGTCGAGGCGGAGCGCACCGTCGCGGTCCAGCCCGGCGATGCGGCCGTGCAGGCCCTCGGCCGTGCGGATCTCCTGGCCGAGGCCGAAGAGGCGCGGCGTCACCGCGGCCACGACCTGCGCGGGGCCGTTCGCGAGGAAGCGATCGATCCATTGCTCGAGCCGGCCAAGGACGCTCGCGAGGACGTCGGTTCGATCGTGCTCGTGGCCGGTCTCGAGCAGGAGCGAGGTGGCGATGCCGTCGAGCTCGGCTGGCAGCTCGCGCTGGTTGACGTTCAGGCCCACGCCGACGATGGCGAACGCCAGGCCCGCGCTCGAGGTCACGCTCTCGACCAGGATCCCCGACAGCTTGCGCGCCGGACGGAGCGCACCCGCGCAAGGGCCGAGGGCGAGCACGTCGTTCGGCCACTTCACCGCTGTGCGCGCGCCAGCGGCCTCGGCGGCCTCGGCGACGGCGAGCCCGCAGGCGAGCGCGATCGGCGGCAGCGCGGCGGGGGTCATGCGCGGGCGGAGCAGGATGGACAGCGTGAGGTTCGCGCCCGCCGGCGACTGCCACACGCGCCCTTGCCGGCCGCGCCCCGCCGTCTGGCGATCGGCCACCACCACGAAGCCGTGCGGCGCGCCGCTCCGGGCGAGCCTCGCGATCTCGTCGCTGGTCGAGCTGGTCTCGGCGAGCGCGGCGAAGCCGGCCTTGCCGAGCCAGGTGGTCTCGAGGCGCAGCGGGGTCTCGAGGAGGTCGGCGGGGGCTATCGGGCTGCCTTCCTGCCGAGCTCCAGCTCCAGGGACAGATCCACGGCCCTCGCCGAGTGCGTGAGCGCCCCGCACGAGATCAGGTCCACGCCCATCCCACACAGCCGCGGGATCCGTTCGAGCGTGATCCCCCCCGACACCTCGATGAGGGCCTTGCCTGCCACGCGGCGCACCGCCTCGGCGACGTCGCCGTCGCCCATGTTGTCGAGCAGCACGATCTCCGCGGCGGCGGCGAGCGCCTCGTCGAGCTCGGCCAGGGTCTTGACCTCGACCTCGATGCGCAAGGGGTGCGGCGCTTGTGCGCGCGCGCGCGCGACCGCGGCCGCCACGCCGCCCGCGGCCACCACGTGGTTGTCCTTGATGAGGATGCCGCCCGCGAGATCGGCGCGGTGGTTTCTGGCGCCGCCGGCGGCCACCGCGGCCTTCTCGAGGGCACGCCAGCCCGGCGTCGTCTTGCGCGTGTCGACCACGCGGGTCTTGCTGCCCGCGCACGCATCTGCGTAGCGGCGCGCCTGCGTCGCCACGCCCGAGAGGCGCTGCAGGAAGTTGAGCGCGGTGCGCTCGGCCCCGAGCAGCGCGGCGGCGGTGCCCGTGACCTCGAACGGACGGTCGCCAGGGACGAGCGCGTCCCCGTCCTTGTTGCGGCGCAACATGCGGCAGCGGGCGTCGACGCGCTCGAAGACCCGCTCGGCCACGTCGAGACCGAACAGCACCAGCGGCTCCTTGGCCAGCGCGTAGGCCGAGGCGTCGAGGCCCAAGGAGACGACGGACGCGGTGGTCACGTCTCCGCGGCCGAGGTCCTCGTCGAGCGCGAGCTCGATCAGGCGTTCGATGTGCGGCGCGAGCATCGGCATACGGCTGGCTCCTCGGGGCTGCTCGCGATCACCAGCGCTCGATGGGCCAGCCGGTGCGGCGGGCATGACGCAGAAGGCGCGGGTCGGGGTTGACGACGACGGGCCTGCCGGCGCGGGCGAGCATCGGCAGGTCGGTGTAGCTGTCGGAGTAGAAGAAGCTCTGGCCGAGGTCGATGGCGTGCTCGGCCGCGAACCGCTCGGCCCAGTAGATCTTGCCGCGCCCGAAGCAGACCGGGCGATGGACGCGGCCGGTGAAGCGGCCGGCCTCGACGTGAAGGCGCGTGCACAGCACGTGGGGGATGTCGAGCTCACGCGCGAGCTGCTCGGTCACGTAGGGTGTGGAGGACGAGAGGATCGCAAGGACGTGTCCCTCGGTGCGGTGGTGCGCCACCGCCGCGCGCGCCGCCGGCGTGATGGTCGGCAAGAGCTCCTGCAGGAACTCGGTGCACTTCTCCCACATCGCGGCCTCCTCGTCGCCGTGCATGGCCGCGACCACGCGCTCGGAGATGCGCGCGAAGTCGAGGACCCCCATCCGGTACTCGAGCAGCCAGCCCACCGCGCGCAGCGCGCGGTACGTGGAGATCTCCCCGCGGCGGCGCAAGAAGCGCACCCACCGCTCGCCCGAGTTGCAGGCGAGCAGCGTCCGGTCCATGTCGAAGAACGCGGCGACGCGGCGCACCGGAAAACCCTAGCAGATTGTGGTCCGCCGACCGCTGGAGGATGATCGCCGGCATGGAGCTCGGGGTCGCGGCGGCGCTGCTTCGCATCTCGAGCGCCGCCGAGCGCTTCGAGGTCCGTCGCGAGCTGGGCTCCGGCGGGATGGGTGTCGTGTGCGAGGCGTTCGACCGGCAGGAGGGGCGCACGGTGGCCCTCAAGACCCTGCGCCCGGGAGACGATCGCAACCTGCACCGGCTCAAGCACGAGTTCCGCGCGCTCTCGGGGGTCCATCACCCGAACCTCGTCACCCTCTACGAGCTGCTCTCGATCGGCGACGACGTGTTCTTCACGATGGAGCTCATCGACGGCGTGGCGCTGCTCGCCTGGCTCTGTGTCGCGAGCGAGGACGAGCCGAATCCGTCCACTGCGCCGACGGTGCAGCTGCCGGCCGCGCTGTCCGCTGTGCCCCGCCCGGTGCGAACCACCGGGGCCGTGCCACGCTACGATCCCGTGCGGCTGCGCGACTGCCTGCGGCAGCTCGCCGAGGGCGTGGCGGCGCTGCATGGCGCGGGCATCCTGCACCGCGACCTCAAGCCGTCGAACGTGCTCGTGACGGCGGAGGGGCGCCTGGTGCTGCTCGACTTCGGCCTCGCGACCGCGCTCGGCGGCGAGCGCTGGGGCGGCGACGACGCGCTCGCCGGGACGATCGATTACATGTCGCCCGAGCAGGCCGCGCGCGAGCCACTCGGTCCGGCGAGCGACTGGTACGCGTTCGGCGTGATCCTGTTCCGCGTGCTCACCGGCCGCTTGCCGTTCCTGGGCGGCGTGGCGGACGTGCTGCAGGACAAGCAGCGCTTCGAGCCGCCGCCGCCTGCCGAGCTGGCGCCCGGGGTGCCGGAGGATCTCGCGGCGCTGGCGAGCGAGCTGCTGCGCCTTCGGCCCGAGGCCCGGCCCAGCGGCGCGGACGTGCTGCGGCGCCTGGGCAGCGCCGCCTCGGCGCCACCCGGCGGGTCCCGCTCGACGTCGGGGGCGTCGGTCTTCGTGGGCCGCACGCGAGAGCTGGGCCTGCTCGAGGGCGCCCTCGCAGACGCCCGCGAAGGGACCGTGCTCGTGCAGCTGTCGGCCCAGAGCGGCGTCGGCAAGTCGGCGCTCGAGCAGCGCTTTGTCGAGCGCGTCGAGGCCGAGGGCGCGCTCATCCTGCAAGGGCGCTGCTACGAGCGAGAGCACGTGCCGTACAAGGCGCTCGACGCGGTGGTGGACCAGCTGAGCCAGTACCTGGCACGACTACCGCGCGGCGAGGCCGACCTGCTCGTGCCGGTGGACGCTTCGGCGCTCGCGCGCGTGTTCCCCGTGCTGCGCCAGGTCGATGCGATCGCGGATGCGCCGCGCGTGGCGCTGGCGGGCCTGGGCTCGCATGGCCTGCGCCTGCGGGCCTTCGGCGCGCTCCGCGAGCTCCTGCTGCGCCTCGCGGCGAAGCGACCGCTGGTCGTGGCGCTCGACGATCTGCAGTGGGGCGACGCCGATGGCGGGGCCCTCTTGGCGTCGCTCGTGCGCCCGCCGGATGCACCGGCGATGCTGGTCCTTCTGTGCGCACGCGCGGAGGAGCAGGACGGGCCGTTCTTCACCGCCTTCGAGGCGCACGTCCAGGGGGCGGTGCTCGATCGAAGGTCGCTGGCGCTCGGACCCCTGGGCGAGGCGGATTCTATCGAGCTCGCGGCCACGCTGCTCGGCTCGGCCGACCCGGGGCGCGTGCGCGCGCGCCGCATCGCCGCCGAGGCGGGCGGCAGCCCCTTCTTCATCGGCCAGCTGGCGCGCCACGCCCGGGACGACGACGGGGGCACGCCGCCCACGCTCGAGACCCTCTTGCGCCTTCGCCTCCTGCGCCTGCCGGACGCGCCCTTGCGCCTGCTCCGCGTCATCGCGGTCGCGGGGCGGCCGCTCGCGCAGGCGGTGGCGATGCGAGCGGCGGACCTCGACGATCCGAGCGCGCTTTCGCTGCTCAAGGCGGGCTCGCTGGTCCGAGCGCGCGGCGGCGCCGAGCCGCGCGTCGAGGCCTACCACGACCGCATCCGCGAGGCCGCGCTCGACCTCGTCACGCCCGCGGAGCTCCCGTTTCTGCATGGGCGGCTGGCGCGCGCGCTCGAGGCGACCCCGGATGCGGATCCGGAGGCGCTGGCGCTGCACCTGCGCGGCGCCGGCGACCACGCCCGGGCGGCCGAGCTGACGGTGCGGGCGGCCGATCGCGCGGCCGAGGCGCTGGCGTTTTCGCGCGAGGCGCAGCTCCTGCGGCTGGCGATCGAGCTGTGCCCGGGCGATCGCGAGACCCTGCGCGCGCTGCAGACGCGCCGCGGGCACGCGCTCTCGAACGCAGGCCGCGGGCGCGAGGCCTCCACCGCGTTCCTCGAGGCCGCCGAGGGAGCTGCCTCGGCGGAGAACCTCGATCTGCGTCGCCGCGCCGCCGAGGAGCTCCTGCGCGCCGGGCACCTCGCCGAGGGATCGCGCCTGCTCGAGGCCGTGCTCGAGGCGTTCGGTGCGCCGCTCGCGCGCACGCGGGGGCGTGCGCTCGCCTCGCTCTTGTTGCGCCGCACCATGGTCCGGCTGCGCGGGCTCGGCTGGAAGCCGAGGGACGAGAGCCAGGTGCCGCGCGAGGATCTGGCGCGCATCGATCTCGGCTACGCGGTGGCGACGGGCCTGGGCATGGTGGACCACATCCGCGCGACCGACTTCGCGGCGCGGCACCTCATCGTGACGCTGCGGGCAGGCGAGCCGCTGCGCATCCAGCGCGCCCTGGCCGCCGAGGCCGCTCTGCGCTCGCTCGGTGGGCTGCCGGCCCTTGCCCGCTGCGACGTCGTGCTCGACGAGATGGATCGGATCGCCGAGCGGCTCGGGACACCGCCCGCGCGCGCGCTCGCGATCGGCGTGCGCGGCATCGTGTGCTTCAACGTCGGTCGGGTGCGCCAGTCTCTCGAGCTGTGCACCGCGGCCGCGGCGCTGTTTCGCGAGCGTTGCCCCGGCTACGCGTGGGAGCTCGGCACGGCGCACATGTTCGTGCTGTTCGGCCTGTCGCTGGTCGGCGAGATGGACGAGGTGTCGGTGCGGCTGCCGGCGCTGCTCGAGGAGGCCGAGGCGCGCGGAGACCTCTTCAACATCGTCAACCTGCGCTCCGCCTGCGGCTACCTGCCGTACCTCATCCGCGACGACGCCGAGGGGGGGCACGGCGACCTCGACGACGTGATCGCGCGCTGGCCCGCGACGAGCTTCCAGTTCCCGCACTTCAACGCCACCGTGTCGCACGCCTACCTCGACATCATGGCCGGCTTTGGCGCGGCCGCGCTCGAGCGCCTCGACCGGTGCCGGAAGGACGTGCGCGCCGGGGGGTTTCTGCGCGTGCAGACCCTGCGGGTGACGCTCGCGTGCGCGCGGCTCCGGGCGCACCTCGTGGAACACGAGCGGACGGCCGCCGCGGAGCACCTGCTGGCCGCGCTCGCCGAGGCGAGGCGCCTCGAGCGCGAGGGCGTGGAGTATGCCAGCGCGCTCGCCCTGCTGGGACGGGCGGCGATCGCCTACCGGTCCGGCAACGTCGAGCGTGCCCTGGGCCTGCTCGAGACGGTCGAGGCGGCGTTCGAGGACGTGTCGTTCGGCCTCTACAACATCGCCTCGCGGCGAAGACGCGGACAGCTCCTCGGCGGCGACGAGGGGCGGGCGATGGTCGACGCGTGCGACCGTCAGGTGCGCGCCCAGCGCTTCAAGAGCCTCGAGGGCTTCTACCGGCTCTGGGCCCCCGGCTTCGACGAGCCCGGCACCCCCCAGAAGTAGTAGCCGTGTCCCCGCGGCGGGTACGGGTAGGTACCGTAGCTCCAGCGCCACGTGGGATCGAGCGGCGCCACCATCTGCCGCAGCTCCTCTTCGGTGTAGACGCGCATCGTGCTGACCAGACCATCGAACGTGCCGCACAGGAGGGCGATCGGCGTCGCCCAGGTGTAGAGCGCCTTCCGGAATCGCGCGCGCGGCGTCAGGATGGGGTTCGCCAGCAGCGCCGGCAGGCCCGCGGGCCCGAAGTTCAGAAACTGCCTGGGATCGCGCTCGAAGCCCTCGGAGATGAAGACGCCGCTCGAGCTCCGGACCGCGTCAGCCAGGATCGCGCGGGCGAGCGCGGGCGGAAAATGGTGGAAGACGTTGATGATGGTGCGCGCGCGTCCCGTCGCCAGCGCGGGCGGGATGGCGGTCGCGTCGACCGGCTCGGCGACGAAGTCGATGGCGTCTGGCTCGGCGGCGCGGAGCTTCTGCCAGCTCTCGACGTGCGGCTGCAGGTCCGTGAGCAGAAAGCGCGGCGGCGTGTGGCTGCGCGCGCGGATCTCCGAGACCAGGATGCTGGCCGGGCCGCCGGCGCCGGCGCCGAGGTCGAGCACCTCGCGGGTGCCGGCCGCCTCGAGGAACGCCTCGAGCGGCTCGACCAGGCCGCGCAGCATGCGCCCCCAGGCGAGGGCGCGCGAGAGCGTCTCGATGATGGACTCGCGCAGCACGGCAGGCGCGCGGGGATGATCGTTGAACTCGAAGAGCTGCAGGCGTGGCAAAGCCATGACCGGCAGGCTACCGCGTCACGCGCGGGCGTTACCAGGCGATCTGCGACAGCGGGCAGTGCGTGCGCTC
This sequence comes from Myxococcales bacterium, assembly GCA_023248855.1. GTDB lineage: Bacteria > Myxococcota_A > Polyangia > JAHFDS01 > JAHFDS01 > JAHFDS01. The sequence goes on along the minus strand of JAHFDS010000139.1, from coordinate 4,192 downwards.
GGCGGAGCAGTCGCGCGGGGGCTCGCAGTTGATCCACCGCGGGCAATCGGCGGGCTGCTCGCAGCCGCAGCCGCGCGCGTCGGAGAAGGCCGTCGTCCCGACCACGCAGGTGTAGCGGATGACCTGGCACTGCGACGGCGTGCCGACGTAGTGCTTGTTCCAGTCGGCCACACACGCGCGCTCGGTGCAGATGACCGTGCCATTCGTCGTGCAGGAGCAGGTGTTGCAGCCGTCGCTCGAGGGGAACGACTGGCCGGCTGTGTAGGTCGCGCCGTCGTACGAGCAGGTGGGGACGCACAGGCGCTTGGTGCAGGCGACCGAGCCGGTGGAGCCGCAGGAGCAGGTGTTGCAGCCGTCGGTGGACGGGAACGACGCGCCGACGTCGTAGTGCGAGCCCGCGTAGTCACAGCCCGTGGGGAGGACCTTGACGAAGAACTGCGTCGCCTTGAGCGCGCGGGCGGTGCCGGCAGGGCCGCGGGCGGCCACGTTGGTGCCGGCGGCCATCACGCCGTCGGCCTGCTGCGCGGCGGCGTGGGCGGCCTGGACATCGGCGTCGGAGGCGCCGGCGGAGGCGAGGTCGAGGCCCGCGATCGGAAGGGGGCTGACGTTGGAGTTGAGCTTGGTCTCGCGCAGGCTCAGGCACGGCGTCGTGATGCAGCGGATGCCGAGGTCGCTCACGCGATAGAAGGTGCCGGTCGCGGGGGTGGTGCCCGCGGCGCGCCACGCCTCGGTGCCGACGAAGCGGTGCAGGTTGCCGAAGCGGTCGAACGTCTTCGACACGACGCGACCCTTCCACAGGCTCCCCTCCGCCGACGAAAGGCCCGCGCCCGAGAAGTCGGCCTCGGCGACGTAGCACTCGCCGTCGGTCCAGCCGCCGTTCGGGGCGCCCGGGCAGAAGGTGTAGGTCTGGTTGACGCGCTTGACGAAGTAGCCACCGCAGAGCGGCGCGAGGCAACGGCGCAGGTCGGGCCGGACGCTGTAGTAGGTCGAGCTCGAGACACTGTCGCCCTTGCCATCGGCGGGCGCCTCGGTCTGGTCGGCCTCGATGGAGTCGATCGGATCCCCCACGGTCTCGGTCGGATCGGCGCCGCACGAGGGCAGCAGGCAAAGTCCCAGAATGCCGCAGAAGGCGGCGGTGCTCAGGTTGTGTCGTGTCATGCGCCCGCCCGTAGGCAACCCTCGCGCCAACCAAGGACGCGATCTTTTCCCGCGCAAGAGCTCGAGATCGCATGGCACGTCTCGCAGCTGGCCACTCCGCTAGCCGGCCAGCCGAGTGGCTGGCCGAGCTGCGGGCGCGTCAAGCGCGCGAGCCGAATCGGGTTACGCTCTGGATGGAGGCAGCAATGCTCGAGGCCCTGGCATGGTTGCAGAGGCTGCGACGCGGCTGGCGAACCGACTGGGTGTTCGTCGGGTTCCTCGTGGTGGCGGCGGGAGGGTTTCTGCAGCACGGCCGCGTCGAGCGGGCCAAGCGAGCGCGCCAGGTGCGCATCGACGAGGCCTTCGTGCGCCTCGTCACCGCCACGGGCGCGGCGAACGCGGCAGGGGCCGCGAGCGCCCTCGAGGACCTGCGCGCCGAGACGCCGAGCGAGGACCAGCAGCAGCTCGGGCAGGCGTTGATCGAGGCGAGCGCGAGCCCGCAGCGCGCGTATGCGCCCTATGCACCGGACACGGAGGGCTCCGCGGTGCTGCGGGGGGCTCGCCTCGCGCTCGAGGGCGATCTCGCGGCCGCGCGCAGCTCCGAGGCGATCGCGCAGGAGCGCTACACGCGCGCCGCAGGGGTGCTCGGCGAGGACGCGCTGCGCACGCGACAGGAGCGCCTCGCCGCGCGCACCCGTGACTCGAGCGAGCGGGCGGCCGAGACGCTGCGGCAGGTGTCCGACGAGATCGAGGGCCTCTTTGCGTCCGCCCGCGAGGTCGGCGCGAGCTCGACCTACTACCGCCGCCGGCAGATGGTGAGCATGCTGGGGCAGCGCTTGCCCGAGGACAAGCAGCGAGCGCTGCAGGAGGTGCTCGGCGCGATCGATCGCGGCCATCAGGCCGCGGACACCAGCCGGCCAGACCTCGCGTTCGAGGGGCCGGCCCCAGCGCCTCCCGCGCCCTTGTCCGAGAGAGACGCGCAGGATCCCCGGAAGCAGCGCGCCTACGACGAGCTCGTGGCCAGCTACCAGCGCCGCGCCGCCGAGCGCGCCCGCCGGGACGCCGAGCTCGCGCAGAGGCAGCTCGGCGCCAGCGCCGCGCGGCGCGACGCAGAGCGCTACCTGGGCGACGCGCGCGCGCTGTACCAGCGCAGCTTCGTGACGCCGGCGCCATGAGCCGCTGCGATCACTGCGGCGCGGAGCGCCTCATGCACCTCGAGCTGTGCCTGTCGTGCGAGGCGCCGCCCATGCCGGCGCCGCCACGGCGCAGGCGCCGGCTCGAGGTGAGGCCCGCGGGAGATCCCGCCCGGCTCGAGGGCCTGCTCGTGGCGCTCGGCGCCGAAAGGCAGCTCGCGGCCAGCCAGGTCGCGCTCGATCGCTTCGACCTCGTCTCGGACCTGTCGTCGATCGCCGAGGCGCGGCTAACGACGCTCATCGGTGCGACCGGCGCTGAGTGCCTGCCCACCGAGCGCTACGTCCCGGCGGCCGAGCACGCGGCGTCGTGGGTCGTGGACGGAAGGGGCCTCGCCAAGCTCGCCACCGTGCTGGGCCTCGGCGGCGCGGCGATCGCGGGGGGTGTGCCCTGGGTGCCGGTCGCGGCGCTGGTCGCCACGGTCAGCGTGGTGGTGTCGTGGGTGCGCGTGGTGCCGCGCGAGCTCGCGCTCGAGGCGTCCCGGCTGAGCGCGCGCCTCGAGATCGATGCGGGCTTGCAGGCCGAGGTCCACACGGTGCGGCGCGAGCTGCGCGACCTGCGCGTGATCGAGCTCCTGCGCGCGTGCGTGACCGGGTTCCTCGACGCGATGGTCCGGCTGCGCGCCAGCGGGGCCCACCTCCTGCTGCCCGAGCTCGCCCGCGCCGACCGCCAGCTGCTCGAGCAGCTGCGGAGGACGCTGACGGTGTGCGCCTCGGCTGGCCGCCTCTCGATGGCGATCGCGGACGCACCGCCCGAGCGCGCGGCCGGCCTGGAGCGTAGCCGCGAAGGGCTGCTCGAGGAGCTCGAGCACGTGCCGCAGCGGATCGCCGTCCTCACCGCGTCGCTGGCCTTGCTCGACGGCGCCGAGGCCAGGCGCGAGCTCTTGGCCGGGCCCCTGGGCACGCTCGCCGAGCTGCAACACGGCCTCGACGCGGCCGCCGAGATCGAGCAACTGCTGCGCTAGATTTTAGGGCCTCTGGGATCCCCATTCGTCGGCGTCAGCGTCAGCGTTGCCCCATGTGATCGGCGCTGGAGCTAGGACGCGTCGCGGGCGGCTGGCGGGGTCCCCGCCCCCGGTTCGGCGATCGTGGCCCCGGGGCACATGGGGCCCAAGGTGGGAGGGCGCGCCGCCGGCAGACTTGCCTGCCGACCGAAAGCCACCGATTCCGCCGCTGGATCCGGGTGTATTCCGGTGGAACACGCTTTCTTCGGGACCGGGCCGCGCGTGGCGGGCGCGATGCAAGGTGGGCGGGCCAGGAGGACCGATGACGACCAAGTGGACGCTCCGCGTGGCCATGCTGGTGGGCTCGCTCACGAGCTCGATGGCCGCGTGCTCGGGAGACGACGCGCCAGGCGCGATGATTGGCGCCGGTGGCGCGGGCCCAGGTGGCGCGAGTGGCGCTGCGGGTGTGGCCGGGGCGCCGGGCGCAGGCGGCGCGGGGGGCGCGGGTGCCGCGGGGGAAGGTGGACCGATCGGGCCGATCCCATCGCTGACGCTGTCGGGCCGCGCCGTGGACTTCCAGACCGGGCAAGCGCTCGTACAGACCACCGTCACCACCGCCGGCCTCTACCCGCCGCCGATGGTGTCGGTAGCGGGGGCGGACTTTCGCGTCACCGGGATCCCACCGTTCTCCGTGTTCCATCTGCTGGCAGGCAGCCCACCGACGCATCGCTCGACCTACAACGTGGCCTCGCGCGTCGACGCGGCCGACGTCTCCGGTACAACCGCCGAGGTGGTGAGCGAGGCCTTCCTCGGCGAGCTCGCGACCGCGTTCGGTGTGACGCCGCAGCCGGGCACGGGTGTCTTGATTGCGCGCGTCGTCGACGCCGCGGGGGCCGCGAAGGCGGACGTTCCGCGCACCGC
>JAHFDS010000540.1 GCA_023248855.1 Myxococcales bacterium | reverse complement strand
GCCAGGCCCTGCGCATGCGCCGACGAGGGCGTGGCCGGGCTCGCCGGCGGGGGGGGCTCCTCGTGGCGGATCACGGGGGTGTGGCTGCGCTCGCTCAAGGCCTGCGCAACATACGCAAATTCGGCGCGACTGCAGCCAGAAACGAGCGGCTCCGCAATCGCGGACGACTCCCCTCTGCAATGGCGTATGCGGGCGCACGAGCCCGGCGGCGCGGGTTCTTGACGGGGGGGCTACCGCCCCCAGAGCTGCCCGGCATTGTCCCGAAGGATGAGCCCGAGCGCCCGATCCGACTCGATCCCGCGGGCGAGCGCGCGCAGCTCACGGTCCGCCTCGTAGGGCAGGATCGGAAAATCGGTCCCATAGAGGATGCGGTCGGCGTGCGACTCGATCGCGGCAAAGGCGGGGCGATCCGGGAAGTATTCCGCGCAGCTCATGGCGGTGTCGAGCCACAGACCCGGATGATCCCGCAAGAGATCGAGATAGGCGTCGAACTCGTCGGCGCCGATGTGTGGCACCACGAGGCGCAGACGCGGCAGCGCTTCGAGCACGCGGCGCGTTCGCCCGGCGCTGCACAGGGCCCGCGTATCGACACCGTACGCCGTCGAGCTCGGCTCGCGCCCGGCATGCACCACCGCCGGGACGTCCAGATCCACGCAGGCCGTCAGCACCTCCATGACGCGAGGGTCGTCGATCGCCACCTGCTGAACGTGGCAGTGCAGCTTGATCCCACGCAGGCCGTGTCGGTCGATCGCCTCGCGCGTGATGGCGAGCGCGTCGGGCTCACCGGGCAGGACCGTGCCGACCGCGACGACGTCGGGGCAGGCCCGGGCGAGCTCGCCGAGCCAGCGGTTCAGGAACGCCGCCGCCCCGGGCCGATGCGCGAACACCAGCGCCAGGAGCCGGCGCGTACCGTGCCCGGCGAGGTGCGAGAGCACCGCCTCTGCGTCGCCCCGGAACTGGATGGACCAGGCATGCGCGTCGAACCAGCGCCACAGGGCCTGGTAGAAGCCCTCGGGGAAAAGGTGGACGTGGGCGTCGAATGGATCGTCGAGCAGCCCCGCGGTGCGTCGGATCGCCTCGCGCTCGAGCGCTTCGGGCGAGCTCGTCCCGAGGGGTGGCACCGCCGCGGGGCCGATCCGCGCAGCGCAGCAAGGCGGGATCGCACCCGCGAAGAGCTCGACGGCTGGCGCGCCGGGCACAGGGACCACGCGGCCAGTTGTAACCTGCGCGCGCCGTGATGACCATTGGCCGGCGGTGCTACCATCCGCCACGTGAGCGACGACCGCACCGTCACGCGGCCGGTGATGACGCCATCGCGCGCCGTCGCCGACCTCGCGCGAATCGTGGTCGTGCACCCGCCCGAGCTCGCCGGCGCAGCGCGGATCGACGGCCCACGGGTGGTGCTGGGCAGAAACCCCGAGGGCAGCGCCACCGTCGCGATCACCCACCCGACCGTCTCGCGGAGCCACCTCGCGCTCGAGTGGGAGCCCGCGCGGCGCGAGTGGATCGCCGCCGATCTCGGCAGCCACAACGGCACGGCCGTGGATGGCAGGCCCCTGACCTCGGGCGGCCGCGCGCCGATCGGCGACGGCGCCGTGCTGCGCCTCGGGCAGGTGCTCGCGGTGTTCGAGGCAGGCAAGCGGCTGCAGACCGCCGAGGCACCCGGCGTGGATCGCGAGGCGATCCCAGGGGACGCCGCCGCGACCTGCCACGTGCGCGCCCAGGTGGCCCGCGCCGCGCGCGATCCGTCGCCGGTGCTGGTGGTCGGGGAGACCGGCACCGGCAAGGAGCTCGTGACGGCCGAGCTGCACAGGCTGTCGGGCCGGTCGGGGCGCCTGGTGGCGGTCAACTGCGCGGCGCTCTCGCGCGAGCTGGTCGAGAGCCAGCTGTTCGGACACACCAAGGGCTCCTTCACCGGGGCGACCGACACCCAGCCGGGCCTGTTCCGCGCGGCGCAAGGCGGCACGCTTTTCCTCGACGAGGTCGGCGAGCTGCCGCTCGATCTGCAGCCCAAGCTGCTGCGCGCGATCCAGACCGGAGAGGTGCACGCGGTGGGTGCGGCGCAGCCGGTTCGTGTGGACGTGCGCGTGGTCGCCGCGACCAACCGTGATCTGTCGGTCGAGGTCGAGGCCGGCCGCTTCCGGCGGGACCTCTACGCGCGCCTGGCGCTGTGGGAGGTGCGCGTGCCACCGCTACGCGAGCGCCGCGCCGACCTCCTCGGCTGGGTCACGCGACTGCACCACCGCTGGATGGAGGGGCGCAGCCGCCGGGCGGCGCCCTGGATCCTCTCGAGCGAGGCGGCCGAGGCGCTCCTCGTATGCGCCTGGCCGGATAACCTGCGCGGTGTCGACCGGCTGATCCACGAGCTCGGGAGCGCGGTCGCGGATGGCGCCACGGTGTCGCTCGCGGACCTGCCGGGCTGGCTCACCGAGCCGAGGCGCGCCGAGCCGGACCCAGCCACCCCAGCGGAGGTGCCGGCTGTGCCGAGGCCACCGACGCCCAGCAAGGCGGAGCTCGAGGCGCTGCTCGCGGAGACCGGCAGCGTGCGGGCGACGGCCAAGCGGCTCGGACGCGATCGCCGCCAGATCTACCGCTGGATCGAGGCGCACGGTCTGCGCAAGCCCGAAGAGGAGTAGCCGACCAGGTCTTGTGGGGGAGGCGCACCGGGGCGGTGCTCGGGTCGCGAACGCTAGAGGCAGGCGGGCAGCGTGCTCGCGGCGCCGTCGATGGCGACCTCGCCGCAGGCCGGGCCCCACTCCACGTGGCGGCTCTTCGACTGCGCGGTGGCGGGGTCGTTGGTGCCGCGCGTGATCATGAGGTCCCAGGTGCCTGCGATCGGGTGGCAGCAGCTCGCGACGCGGCGAACACCGACCGAGGTGGTCGTCGCGGTCACGTGGATGATGTTCATCTCCGCCGTGAAGGTGCCGTCATGGACGAGCGCTGGTTCGCTGCCCGTGGCGTCCGCCACCGTCTTGCCGCGGCCCACGAGGTGCTGGTCGAGCACCGGGTGGCCGTCACGCGCGAAGCGCTTGCGCGTCTCGTTGAGCGTCCACTCACGGTCGCCGCGGAACGCCGTGCCACGCTGATACTTGGCGGTGCCGGTGCCGCTGAGCTCGGCGCGCGCACCTCCAGGGCCGGTGATCTTGATGCCCTCTACCTTGACCGAGTGCGTGACGTCGACCTTGAGCGCCGAGGCCTCGCAGCTCGCCCCCGCGGCCAGCGCCTTCGTGTTGTCGATCGTGATCTTGCCGTCCACGTGCACGCCGCTCGGCAGCGTGCAGTCGTTGAACGAGATCTCGAGATGACCGACGTATTGCCCGTCCTTGCCCACGAGCGTGCAGCCGGAGTCCGCCATCGTCCTGACGATGTCGGCGCCGCTGCACTGGCGCACCCCCCTGCCTGCGAGCCGGATCAGGTGGCCAAAGTCGAAGCGGGCGTCGCGCGCGCCCGGCCACAGGTGCCTGAGCCGGTCGCGCAGGCCACCACCGGCGCTGTCGTCGGCGCGCAGGTCCTTCGAACCGGGCGCCGGAAGCGCCTCGGCGAAGCGGAAGTCGCCCTCGGCCACGTCGACCGTCGCGTCGAGCTCGCCGACCGCATCGGAGCTTTCCTGCGAGAGCGCCGCCTGCTGATCGATGACGTCGCCCTGGCCGTCTCCACCGCAGCCCGCGAGGGCTACACCGAATGCTACCGCAAGGTACTTCCAGGTCACGTTGTTCATGGTCTCTCTCCGTGGGTTCCGAGTGTTCCGAGCCTTCTGCAACCTTGGACGAGGCGCCCTCGGGAAAAGTTCCCGCGCTGCAAGAACCCGGAATCGCAAAAGGAAAGGGCGCCCCCGCAGCTTCGCGAGGGCGCCCCGAAATCCGGATCAAGTGCCGCCGTCAGCCGTGCGCTGGCGGCGGACTACAGGCACATCGGCAGGTCGTCGGCGGTGCCATTGACCTTGCGCGCGCCGCAGGCCGGGCCCCACTCGACCTTGTGGGACTTCGTCTGCATCGCCTTGGTCACCGTCACCTCGATGGTGCCCTCCACCGGGTAGCAGCAGTCACGCACGAGGCGCAGGTTCGTCGTCGTGCCGGTCGCCGTGATGCCGACGAGGTGCATCTCGGACGTGAACATGCCGTTATGGAGCAGGCTCAGCGCATTCATGTACGGCGCGATCTCGGTCTTGCCCGAGCCGGTCAGCTTCTGGTCGAGCACCGCGGTGCCGTCCGCCTTGGTGCGCTTGCGCGACTCCGTCACGGCCCACTCGCGCGTCGGCGCGGCGCCACCACCGCGGGTGCCCTTGGCCGTCGCGCTGCCGTCGATCGAGTGCTTCGCGCCGTTTGCCCAGGTGTAGGTCAGGCCCGCGATGGTGATGGCGTGCGAGGTCACGACCTGCGCCATCGGTCCACACGCGCTGCCCGCGGCGAGCTCCTTGCTGGCGTCGATGGTGATGACGCCGTCGAGCTTGCCCCCATTGGCGAAGGTGCAGCCGTTGAACGTCACCTTGATGCTCTTGGCGAATTGCCCGCGATCCCCGATGCTCGCGCACGCGTTCATCGTCACCTGCTTCTCGATCGTCGGCGCTGGCATGCAGGGCAGA
>JAHFDS010000138.1:4818-18295 GCA_023248855.1 Myxococcales bacterium | reverse complement strand
GCACGGCGGCGTTCGGCGTCGCGCTCGGGGCACGGCGCGGCCGGCCGCTGGCCGAGGTCGTGCGCGCGCTCGGCGCCACGCGCCCCACGGCGGTCAACCTGTTCTGGGCGCTCGACCGGATGCAGCGCGCGGCCGCTGCCCACGGTGACGCGCCGGGGCTTTCCGACGCGCTCGAGCGCGAGGCGGTCGCCCTGTGGCACGACGACATCGCCCGCTGCCGCCGCATCGGCGCGCACGGCTCGCCGCTCCTGCCGCAGGGCGCGACCGTGCTCACGCACTGCAACGCGGGCGCGCTCGCGACGGGCGGCTACGGCACCGCGCTCGGCGTCATCCGCGGCGCGGTCGAGCGCGGCAACCCGGTCAAGGTGCTCGCCGACGAGACGCGGCCGTTCTTGCAGGGTGCGCGCCTGACCGCGTTCGAGCTCGAGCGCTCGGGCATCGACGTCACGCTCATCTGCGACAACATGGCCGGCGCGCTCATGCAAAAGGGCCGCATCCAGGCGGTCATCGTGGGCGCCGATCGCATCGCGCGAAACGGCGACACCGCCAACAAGATCGGCACCTACACCGTGGCCGTGCTGGCCCGCGCACACGGCATCCCCTTCTACGTGGCCGCGCCGCTTTCGACCATCGATCTCGGCACGAGGGACGGGACCCACATCCCGATCGAGCAGCGCAGCGCCCGTGAGGTGACGCACGTGGGCGCCGTCCAGGTGGCCCCGACCGGGATCCGCGTCGAGAACCCCGCGTTCGACGTGACCCCCGCCGAGCTCGTGAGCGCCATCATCACCGAGGCCGGTGTCGCCCGCGCGCCGTTCGGGGAGACGCTCCCCGCGCTGTTCTGATTCCGCAGACCAAGAACTCAGGCGCCGAGGCGGCGGTCGAGCGCACGCTTGACCGCGTCGATCGTGGGTGCGATCTCCTCGGGGGCGTTGGCGAGGCGGCAGTCGACGCCTGGCAGCTCGCGCGCGTGGTAGCGCGTCTTGAACTCGGTGAACTTGAGCCCCGACGCCGTGGACACGACGATCACGCGGTGGTGTCGCTCGATGGTCCCCGAGCGGAGGAGCTTGATCAGGGCCGCCAGGGCGACCCCCGTGTGCGGGCACGCGTACGCGCCCGTGCGGTCAGCCCACGCGGCGGCGTGGGCGAGCTCGTCCTCGCTCGCCTGCTCGACGATGCCGTCCGTCTTCTGGAGCGCACGGATGGCGCGCCGGACGCTGACGGGGTTGCCGATCTGGATGGCGCTCGCGAGCGTGGGCTCGGCGCGAACCGGTGCGAACCGGTCGAACCCCTCCTTGAAGGCGCGATACAGGGGGTTCGCGCGCTCGGCCTGCGCGACCACGAGGCGCGGCAGCTTGGACAGGACGCCGAGCTCGCGCATGAGCAGAAAGCCGCTCGCCAGGGCGCTCACGTTGCCGAGGTTCCCGCTCGGGATGATGACGAAGTCGGGCGCCTCCCAGTCGAACTGCTGCACGAGCTCGATGGCGACCGTCTTCTGGCCCTCGAGGCGCAGCGAGTTCATCGAGTTGGCGAGGTAGATGGTCGGGTCCTTGGCCAGCTCCTGCACCACGGCCATGCAGCCGTCGAAGTCAGTGTCGAGCTCGAGCACGAGCGAGCCGCTGGCGAGCGGCTGCACGAGCTGCGCGGTCGAGACCTTGCCCTTTGGCAAAAGGACGATCGAAGGGATGCTGGCGGTCGCGCAGTAGGCGGCGAGCGACGCGGAGGTGTCACCGGTGGACGCGCAGGCGATCGCGCGGATGGGCTTTCCGTCGTTGATCATCTGGCGCACGACCGAGACCAGGACCGTCATACCGAGATCCTTGAACGAGCCCGAGTGGCTGTTGCCGCAGAGCTTGATCCACAGATCATCGAGGCCGAGCTCGCCGCCGAGGCGGTTCGCCCACAAGAGGTTCGTGCCCCCTTCGTCGAGCGAGACGACCAGGTCATCGCGCACGTGGGGCATCACCCACTCCTTCTTGCCCCACACGCCCGAGCCGTACGGCCACATGGTCCGCTTGTAGCGACCGTCGAAGAGGTGCATCCACGCCGAGGCCGAGCGCGCCCGCAGGCGCTCGAGGTCGTGGCGCACCTCGAGCAATCCCCCGCAGGTGGGACAGCGGTAGATCACCTCGTGGATCGGGCTATGGAAGTCGCAGCCCTCGCTGCAGGCCAGCTCCGCACGATACATGCCCGCATCCTACTAAATTAGCGCCTGCTCATTGGTGCTCGTGCGCGTGCTCGACGTTCGCAGCGTGCGGGTGCGCGGCTACCCGAGGTCGCCGAGCGCGAAGCCCGTCATGGCCAGCGCCGCGATCGCTGCGGTCTCGGTCCGCAGGATACGCGGGCCCAGGCCGACCACGGCGAAGCCGCGCTCTCGCGCCCGCTCGACCTCGCGGTAGGTAAAGCCCCCCTCGGGGCCCACCGCGAGCACGATCTGCCGTGGGCGTTCCACGTTCGCGAGGTGCTCGCGCAGGCCACGCCGCGGGGGCTCCTCCCAGAAGAAGAGCTTGAGGGCCTCGCGCGGCACGCCCTCGAGCGCGGCCTCGAGGGTCAGCACCGGGGACACGTCGGGCACGTCGGCGCGGCCGCACTGCCGCGCCGCTTCGCGCGCGATCTTCTGCCAGCGCTGGCGCCGCAGGGTGCTGCGCACCTCGTCGAGGCGCAGCACGGTCCGGTCGGTCAGCATCGGCACGAGCTGCGCGACGCCCAGCTCGGTCGCCTTCTGCACCACGATCTCCATGCGGTCGCCCTTCGGCAGGCCCATGAGCAACGTCACGCTCGGGGCCTCACCGTGCGGGCTCTGCCTTCGGGCCATGACGCGCACCTCGACCGCGCGTGGCCCCGCGCGTCCGAGCACCGCGTCGGCCTCCGCGCCCTTGCCGTCGAACAGGACGATCTCATCCCCTTCCTCGAGCCGGAGCACACGGCACACGTAGCGATGGTCCTCTCCCGATAGCACGATGGCTTCCTGCCCCATCGCGTCCGGCGGCACGTAGAGGCGCGGCACTAGGGCCGCCTGGCGACCGCTGGCGCGAGCCGCAGCTGCTCGGCGCACCAGATCGGGTCGCGCGTGTCGAACACCTGCGCGATCCAGCGGAGGCCGTGGACGGCCAGGGTGCGCGCGGCCTGCTCGCCCTGATCTTGCAGCAGCCCCGCCAGCACGAGGTCCCCGCCTGGCGCCACCGCGCGTGCGAGCGTGCGCGCGAGCGCGATGTGGGTGTCGAGCTGGATGTTCGCGAAGACCAGGTCGAACTCGCCGCGCGGGATCTCAGGCAAGCGCCGGATCCGCTCGGAAACGCCGTTGGCCGCCGCGTTCTCGGCCGTCACCTCGAGCGCATCGGGGTCGATGTCGGTCGCCACGATCTCCGCCCGGGGCCACGCGAGCGCGGCCGTGATGGCGAGGATGCCCGAGCCGGTGCCGACGTCGAGCACCCGCCCCGGGGCGCGACCCGCGACCAGCGCAGCGTCCAGGGCCAGAAGGCACAGGCGCGTCGACGCGTGGGACCCGGTGCCGAAGGCGCGGCCCGGGTCCAGCGTCACCACCACCCGCCCCTCGGCGTCCTCGGCCGGACGGAAGCTCGGCTGCACCAGCAGGCGGGACCCGAAGCGCTCGGGTCGCCAGTGCTCCTTCCAGGCGTCGCGCCAGTTCGTGTCCGCGAGCGACGTCTCGTCCACGCGTACCCCGGCGACGTCGACGCCCCGCCCCTCGAGCGCGCCGAGCTCGTCGAAGAGCGCATCATGGACGACAGGCTCCTCGCCTTCGGCGGTGTACACGACGAGGCGCACGCGTCCGGGCGCCGGCCGCGCGATGGTCTCTCCGTCCTGCACCTCGACAGCGAAGCCAGCAAGGCCGAGGCGCACCGAGATGGCTTCGGCCGCTTCGTCCGGCAGCTCGATGGCGATGCGCGTCCAGCGGCTGGGTTCAGTCATGGCCCTCGGTCTCGACGATCACGCACCGAGGTTAGCCGGTATGCTTGCAGGATGGGACGGGTCCTCTTCGACAAGGAATCGGGGCGATCGCTCGGCGAGCTCGACGACGAGGCGTTCGCGGAGCTCGCGCGCCTGCTCGAGGCCGAGCACAACGACGACACCGATCGCTACGTGACCAGCGAAGCCATCGACTATCTCGAGTCGGAGGGGGCGAGCGTCCGGCTGATCACCTTTCTGCGGCAGGCCCTCGCAGGCGCGGAGGGCATCGAGATGAGCTGGAAGCCCCCGGCGCGGACCTGACGGCGGAAAAACTTGACTCGTCGCGTCAGCGGCCGCTTGCTTGGGGCATGACGCGGATCGTGTGCATCGCCAACCAGAAAGGCGGCGTCGGCAAGACCACCACCGCCGTGAACCTCGCGGCCGGGCTCGCCCGCCGTGGCAAGCGCGTGCTCCTGGTCGATCTCGACATCCAGGGCAGCGCGACCGCGACGCTGGTCGCGCCGTCGCCCGGGCGCGAGGCGCTGTCGATGGCGGCGTGTCTGGTGCGCGACGTGGGGCTCGACGACATCGTGGTGCCCACCAGCACCCCGGGGCTGTTCGTGGCGCCGGCGGGCGAGGAGCTCGCGACGGTCGACCTCCACCTCGCGAGCGTCATGGGTCGCGAGCGCGCGCTCGAGCGCGTGCTGCGCGGATCCACGCTCGACCGTTGGGACGTGGTCCTCGTGGACACGGCACCCTACCTGGGCCTTCTCACCATCAACGCGCTGGTGTCGGCCGAGAAGGTCCTCGTGCCGGTGTCGTGCGAGTACCTGCCGATGCTGGGGCTCAAGCTGTTCGAGGACACGCTCGGCAAGATCCGGCGCACGCTGGGCGCGCCCTGCGAGGTGCTCGGCTACCTGCTCACGATGGTCGACCGGCGCGAGCGGGTGACGGACGAGGTCGAGTCGATGGTGCGCGGCGCGTTCGGGGAACGCGTCTTTCCCGGCATCATCCGGGTCAACACGCGCCACAAGGCGAGCCCCTCGCACCGGCAGACCATCTTCGAGTACGAGGGCCCGCGCGGTAAAGGCCGCGAGGACTACGAGACGCTCACGCGCGAGGTGGAGCGCCGCCTCGGCCTGGGTGGGGCGCGCGCCAAGAGCCGCCCGGTGACTGCCGAGGCCTTGCCCGCCTCCGCGCACGCCTGACCTGCGCCTCCGCGAAAAAAAAGCGGGCGGCCCGAAGACCGCCCGCTTTCACTCCGTGGAGACGGAAGCAATCCGTCAGGCCTACTCCCTGCTCTTGATTGCCTTCCGCTTCATCTCGCGGCGGCGTCGCTTGCGCGCTTCGCGCATCTTGCGCTTGCGCTTGACGCTCGGCTTCTCGTAGCACCGACGGCGCTTGACCTCTTGCAGGATGCCTTCCTTCGACATCTTCTGCTTCAAGATCTTCATCGCCTTCTCGAGGCTGTCACGGACTTCAACTTCCAATGGACGTCCGACCAAAGCCGATCACCCCCTTCCCGGGAAACGCTGCGATTCTGAGCCGGTGTGAAACCACCGGCGGCACGCGGATCTAGCAGCCCGGGCCGGGCGGGTCAAGCGCGCGATCTGCATCACGCCCGGTGACGTCGTCGCTTCCGGGCCGTAAGGTAAGATGTGTCCATGGTGCGTTCGCGCGTCGGGGTCGTGGGGACGCTGCCCCTGCTCCTGCTCTCCGGCAGGGCGCTCGGCCAGGCCAACTACCAGAATTACCTCGTCGGCGAACGCGCCGCGGCCATGGGCGGCGCCTACACGGCGCTGGCCGACGACGCCTCCGGCGCCTACTACAACCCGGCCGGCACGGCTTTCTCGGCCGGCTCGTCGATCTCGGCCTCCGCGAACCTCTACGGCTACGTCACCACTACCCAGCAGGACGCCCTTGGCGCCGGCCGGGACGTCTCGAGCCGCGGCTTCAACCCGATCCCCTCGTCGGTGGGATCGCTCTTCAAGGTCGGAGAGGCGACGCCCTACGGCAAGCCGCTCACGCTCGGCTTCCAGGTGTTCGCGCCGAACTCCTTCACGCGGGACACCGAGCTTCTGACCACCGATGCCGCCGGACGCGATCTGGCGCTGTCGGAGCGCATCAACTGGAACGTGATGTACCTCGGACCGACCGCGGCCTATCGCCTGACCGAGGGCCTGTCGATCGGCACTGGCGCCTACCTGCAATACGCGTCGTACTCGTTCCGGCAGGCGAGCCTCGGCGCTGACACCGGTGGGACCGCCGCGCAGCGGTGGCGCCTCTGGGAGCTCGACGCGTTTGGTCTGGCCGGCAACCTCGGCGTCAACTACCGTGAGGGCCTCTGGCACCTCGGCGCCTCGGTGTGGTCCCCGACGCTCGAGCTCAGCGGCGAGTCGTCGCGCACCCAGTACTGCACCGCGATCGCCAACGGACCGTGCGCCGCCAGCTCAGTCTCCTCGAAGCTGTCCGAGCGCGGCAAGGCGCGCTTTCTCGAGCCCCTGCGCGGCACCGTCGGCGTGGCGCTGGCGCGGCCGCGGGAATTCGCGGTGGCGGTGGACGTCAGCGTCTACGCACCCGTGGCGTTCGATCTCGTGGATCTCGCCGGGACGCCGCACATCGACAACCACCTCACGGTCAACACCAACGTCGGCGGCGAGCTCTATGTGACCCGCAAGATCCCCCTCCGTCTCGGCTTCTGGACCAACCTGTCGGCCAACCGCGAGCCCAGCGTGTCGAACCCGAACAACCGCATCGAGGCCATCGATTTCTACGGCATCTCGGCCGGCTCGGGCTACCTGTCCGACAAGGGCGCCACGACCGTGGGGCTCAACTACGCCTTTGGCAACGGCTCGGTGCTGCGCGACACGGCGATCACCAAGACGAGCGGGCAGATGCTGCTGTTCCTGCTCGCCACGAGCTACACGTTCTAGCCCCTACGGCGCGATCGTGGACAGCGCGGCGTCGACCTTGCTGACGACGGCGGCGGGCAGCGCCGTGTAGCGCAGCACCGCGTTCGCTTTCTGGCCGTCGTGCGTCGCCCACCGGAGAAAGTCCACGGTGGCCTTGCTGCGCGCCGCGTCCTTGGGCTTTCTCCAGACGACCGCGTAGGTGAACGAGGCGATCGGGTAGCTCGCGGCGCCCTCGGCGTTGACGATCGAGACGCGGAGGTCGGCGCCGGCCGCCGTGGCCGCCGCCGCGGACAGCGCCTCGTTGGTCGGCTCCACGTACTGGCCCGCGCGGTTCTTGACGGCTGCCACCGGAAGCTTGTAGTGGTGCGCGTAGGCCGCGTCGAGGTACGCGATCGAGCCCGGCGTGCCCTGGACGACCTCGGCGATGCGATCCGCGCCGATGGCCTGCTTGCCCGCCGGGAAGCCCACCTTGGTGCCGCGACCCGGCGCGGCCTTCCATGCCGCGTCCACGGTCGACAGATAGTCGGTGAAGACGAACGTGCCCCCGCCCTGGCCGTGGATCGGCACGATGTCGAGGGCCGGCAGCCTGGCCTTGGGGTTGTCCTTGGCGATGCGCGGGTCGTTCCAGCGCCGGATCTTGCCGCGCCAGATGTCGGCGAGGACGTCAGGCGAAAAGCGCAGGCCGCCCGGCAGGCCCTGCGGGTGGTGCACGATGGCCACCCCGGCCACCGCGACCGGCACGTGGACCAGGCCACCGGGGACCGCCTTGGCCTCGTCGTCGCCGATCGGTGACTCGGTGGCGCCAAAGTCCAGGGTGCCCCGGACGATCTGCTCGATGCCGCCGCGCGAGCCGATGGCCTGGTAATCCACCTTGATCTGCGTCCGCTTGCGGTACTCGCGGATCCACTTGGAGTAGAGCGGAAAGGCGCTCGTCGCGCCCGCTCCCCTCGGCGCCGGCACGTCCGGCCCCCCGAGCAGCAACCACACCAACCACAGCTGACCCAGCATCCCCAAGGAATATCCCGGCTCGGGTCCGGCTGTCAGCTGTCCGCTGCGTCAGTGCGTCAATGGAACTGCACGGGGAACGACACCGCGGCCTTGCCACCCTTCGACCGCGGGAACTTCCAGCGGCCGACCGCGGCCCCGAGGCACTTGACGAGGCCCTGGTCGCCGATCGAGTCCTCGGCGGCCTTGAGCTCGCTCGCGTGGCCCGCCTTGTCGACCATGAACGCCACCACCAGCTGCCCCCCGCGCCCCGACTTGCCCGCGCCGGAGGCCTCGTAGCACGCGCGGATGTCGCCGCCATTGGACTGGATGGTCGAGTTGAGCTCCATCTCGTCGATCGACCCGGTCGTACCCGCGATCTCGAGGCCGTCGTCGGGCTCGGCCGCGCCGACCGCCTGCGTGCGCTCGCCGGCCAAGGACGAGCCGGCGTTCTGCACGCGCTCGAGCGACACCTTGAGCGCATCGCAGCCGGACAGGGCCCCCGCGGACAGCTCACCGCCCGCGCGCAGGACGTCGGTGGTCTTCATCTCGGTCTTGCAGATCACGTCATCCGGCCGCAGGCCCGCGTTCCAGAGCTGCAGGCGCATCACCGGCTGGGCCGCGTCGTCCACGTGCACCACCACCTTGAACTCGAACTTCGGGTCGGCGGAGGTGACCGGCTCGGAGAGGTATCGCGCGGGACCGACCTCGACCACCACGTAGGGCTTGGGCCCGTTCGACGACCACGGCTTGCCGTCGGGTCGGCTGGCCGGCACCTTGGCCGAGCGGACCACCAGCTCGAACACGCCGTTCGGCGGGCCGTCATCGCGTTTTTGCGCCGCCGCGGCGGGGGGAGCGCCGCCGCTCGCCGAAGGCGCCGCCGCGGCCGCCGCTCCCTTTTGCGGGGACGCCGAGCCGCAGCCGAGTGTCACAACGCAGAGCCCCGCTTGCACGCATGTGGATAGACGCATGGCCCCCGAATCGTAACACGCCCCTTTCGCGCCCAATTCGGCTAGTTTTTCGGGCATGGCGCGTTTTTCGGTGCTCGATCTCCCTACCGACGGCACCGCAGTGGTGGCAGGTGAGGATCTCGTCTACCCCCCGCCCGAGGGCACCTTGCGCTGGATCGATCTCGAGGCCCAGGACGCGGCGACACTTTCCCTGCTCGGCGAGCGCTTCGGGTTTCACCCGCTCGCGATCGAGGACTGCGCGCACGAGGAGCAGCGTCCCAAGCTCGAGGAGTACGAGAGCTCGCTGTTCGTGGTGGCCCACGCGTTTGCCCTGCCCGAGAGCTGCGTCGAGGTGGGCGTCTCCGAGGTGCACTGCTTCCTCGCGCGGCAGACGCTGGTCACGGTGCACCTGCACCCGGTGCCGCAGCTCGACGAGCTCCGCAAGCGCCTGCACGCCGAGCCGGTACGCATCCGTCGAGGGCCCGACTTCCTCCTGCACGCCGTGCTGGATACGCTGGTCGATGCGATCTTCGTGCACCTCGATCACATCAGCGACGCGCTCGAGACCCTCGAGACCGCCGTCATCCACCACCCGGATCAGAACGACCTCGAGCGCATCTTCCAGGTCAAGCACGTGATCGCCACGGTGCGCCGCGTGGTGGGCCCGCTGCGCGACGTGGTCGCGATGCTGTCGCGACCCGACAATCCCTACGTCTCTTCGCGCGCCGCGGTCTATTTTCGCGACGTTCACGACCACGCGATGCGCATCGTCGAGCGCATCGAGGTCGCGCGCGACCTCATCGGCAACTGCGTGGAAGCGTATCGCTCGTCGGTGGCGAACCACACGAACGAGATCATCAAGCGGCTGACGCTCGTGTCGGCGATCTTCCTGCCGCTGACCTTCGTGACCGGGTTCTTCGGGCAGAACTTCGACCACCTGCCGATCCACGGGTGGTGGTTGCTCCTGACGGTGTGCTCGCTCGTGCTGGCGCTGCCGCCCGGGCTCTACCTGTGGTTCCGCAGAAAGAACTGGTGGTGACGTGATCTGGCTCTACGTCGGTGGGCTCGCGTGCGCGCTCGGGCTCGCGTGCGTGCTCGGCTTCGGTCGCAGCAATGCCGCGGGGATCACCACGTCGCGCTGGGGCCGGCTGATGCGCCTGTGGCTGTCGACGGTGCGCCTGGTCGGCCGGCGCATGCTGCACGCCGTCCACGGCGTGTTCGTCGGCGAGGAGAAGCGGCGCGCGCTCGACAAGGCCAGGGCGGAGGCGGCTGGCAAGGAGGTGCTGCAGACCATGGGGAACATGAAGGGTGCGCTCATGAAGCTCGGCCAGATCGTGAGCTTCATGGACGACACCCTGCCGCCGGAGCTCCAGGCCGAGCTGCGAAAGCTCCAGGCCAGCGCGCCGCCGATGCCCTACGAGCTGGTCGAGAGCGTGATCCGCCTCGAGCTCGGCCAGGCGCCCGAGCTCGCGTTCGCGGAGCTCGAGCAGCAAGCGATGGCGGCCGCGTCGATCGGGCAGGTCCACCGCGCGGTGCTCCCCGACGGCACTCGCGTCGCCGTCAAGGTGCAATACCCGGGCGTCGACCGCGCGATCCAGGCGGACCTTTCGAACTATGGATTGCTCATGGGCGCCATCAACCTGATGACGCCCACGCTCGACGCCAAGCCCATCGTCGACGAGCTCACGGCGCGGCTGTCGGAGGAGCTCGACTACCAGCGCGAGGCCGACAACGTCGAGCTCTTCCGCGGTCTCTACGAGGGGCACCCGCAGATCGTGGTGCCGCGCGTGTTCCGCGCGGCCTCCTCGCGGCGCGTGCTCACGACCGAGCTGCTCGAGGGCCTGCCCTTCTACGAGTTCGTAGAAAAGGGCAGCGACGCGGACAAGCGCAGCGCGGTGGAGACGCTGCACACGTTCTGCTTCGAGTCACTCTACCAGCACCACGTCTTCAACGGCGACCCGCACCCCGGCAACTACCTGTTCCTGCCGGGCGGGCGCGTGGGTTTTCTCGACTTCGGGTGCGTCAAGCGCTTCCCGCCCGAGTTCTTGGCGGCGTTTCGGCAGATGAACCGCCTCTACCTGCTGCAGGACCGCGCCGCGTTCTACGCCCAGGCGGTCAAGATGCGCTTTGTCCTGCCCAATCAGACCGACAAGGTGGACCCCGACTGGCTCTACGACTACCTGCGCTACTATTACCTGCCCATCCTCCACGACCGAGAGTTCCTGTTCACGGCCGACTACTGCAAGCGCGCGGTGGGCGTGATGTTCGGCCCCAACATGCGACGGCTCAACATGCCGGCTGATTTCGTGATGCTCAATCGCATCACGTTCGGCCTCAACTCGATCTTCGCGCAGCTCGGCGCGCGCGCCAACTGGCACCGCCTGGCCCGGCGCCAGTACTTCGAGCCCGGCGACGCCGAGCGCTGGGAAGCCAACCCGCCCCACCCCGAGATGGCCTGAAAAAAGTGAGGGCGTGGGTGACACGTCGGTGGGGCGGCGGTGTTTGGGAGCACGGAGGTCGGATGATGATGAATCGCAAGATGGCCTGGCTCGGGGTACTGCTCTTCGGGGCCTGTGGGGCCCAGGGGGATTTCGACGTCAAGAAGGTGGTCCCGGGGGACCAGGCGCTGCGCCTCGACGTCCCGGCCCGCGACGCCATGACGCGTCTTCCGCCCGCGGGCGGCAAGGACGTGCGCGACGCGGTGGGCGAGCCGGGGCGCTTCTATGCCATGACGCTCTCGGTGTCGCGCGCCATGAACCTGCAGGCGCTGGCGCTCCTCGGCGTGGTGCGCGCGGTCGTGCACCTGCCGCCCACGCGCGACGACGGGGACAGCAAGGTGTGGGGCCCGTACACGCCGGGCGGCCTCGAGCCGGCCACGTTCCGCCTGACCGCGCAGAAGGTCGCGGACGACCACTACACCTTCAAGCTCGAGGCGCGGCCCCGGGCCTCCAGCGCCGAGGCCGACTACAAGATCGTGCTCGACGGAGAGTCGGAGCAGGTCGCAGGCGATCGGGGCAAGGGGCGCATCCGGCTCGACTTCGACGTGGCTCGCACCCTCGATCCCACGAGCTGCGAAAATGGCAAGGCGACGTTCTTCTACGACGCCACGCAGCCGGCGCGCGAGATCCGGGTCGAGCTGCGGGGTTACGCGAGCCGGAACGATGGCAATCCGGTCTGCCGCAGGGAGCTCGCGCACGACGCCGACTACGCGTACACGCGGGACAGCTCGGGGGCGGGGACGTTCCTCTTCGACGTGCAGGCGAACGTCAACGACGCGAGCGAGGCCAAGCCGCTGCTCGAGCAGATCAAGATCCGCTCGCGCTGGCAGGCCGATGGCGCCGGTCGCTCGGACGTCGCCGTCACGGGCGGCGAGGTGGTCCAGGATCTCGCGCGCGCGGGCCTGGGCGTGGACAAGGTCACGGCGACCGAGTGCTGGGGCGCGAGCTTTCGGGTGAGCTACCAGACCTCGGCGCCGGAGGCGGTGCACCTTTGGCCCACCGAGGGCGACACCGCGAGCTGCGCCTTTTCCGCCGCCGAGCTGCCGTAGCCAAGGCCGGCTACCGCGCGCGGAGCACGGCGCGAGCCAGCCCAGCGCACACGAGCGCGCTGCCGACCAGCCACAGGGCCGAAAGGCCAGGCACCAGCGAAAGCCCCGCCACCTGCGTCACCCGCGAAAGGAGCGAGAAGGCACACGCCGCGGCCACCCCGGCCGCAAAACCCCCGAGCCACGGCCGGAGGCGCTTTGCGCCCCAGAGCAAGCCCACGAGGACGACGGGCAGCACAAGGCCCAGAAGAAGCGGGCTCGCGCCGAGGCCGAACAGGCTCCCACCCGCGAGAAACGGCACCCCGAGGGCGCCCAGAGCCCCGCCGCCCACCACGCCCGCGCGCAGCGCGCCGAAGCCAAACAGCGCCACCACCAGCGCCAGGGCGTAGAGCCCGCGCTCGAGCGGGAACGCGAGCTCGGCGGCGTGCAGGGCCGCATCCGCATCGAGCAGGCCCGCGCCGCACATGCCCGCGCAGTCGATCTTCGGCTTTCGCGCCGACTCGACCAGCACGCGGCGCACCGCGTCCGGCTCGGTGGTGCCAGCGCCGACGATGAGCGCGGCCACGCCAGCCACGTGCGGCGACGCCATCGACGTGCCCATGTAGTAGAGGTAGCCGTCCTCGCTGGTGGAGCCGGGCAGGAGCGTGTTCTGCAGGACGCCGTCGGGGAAGCCGTCGCCGTTCTGGTCGACGCGGGTGTTGCCGCCCGGTGCGGCGAGCGTGATCTTGGCGCCGCGGTTCGAGTAGAAGGCCAGGCCCTCGTCGAACTGCGTGGCGGCGACCGCCACCACGCCGGGGTAGCCGGCCGGGTAGCCGACGCTCTTCTGGCCGCTGTTGCCCGCGGCCGCGACCACCGTGACGCCTTTTCTGATCGCGTAGGCGACGGCCTTTTCCATCACCTTCGACGACATGCTGCCGCCGAGCGACAGGTTGATGACCTTGGCGCCCTGGTCGGCCGCGAAGCGGATGGCCTCGGAGATGTCGGCGACGTTGCCGCTGCCGGAGGCCGAGAGCACCTTGAGCGGCATGATGCGCGCCTTGTACGCGATGCCCGAGACGCCGACCCCATTGTCGGTCGCCTGGGCGATCGTGCCGGCGACGTGGGTGCCGTGGCCGTGGTCGTCGTTGGCGTGCTCGGTGTCGCCCACGAAGTCGTAGCCCGGCACCAGGCGATCGGCC
>JAHFDS010000138.1:0-4808 GCA_023248855.1 Myxococcales bacterium | reverse complement strand
GCCCGCGCCGTGCTTCCATGCCTCGGGCGCGCGCATCTGTGCGAGGTGCCACTGGTAGGCGAACTTGGGGTCCCGCGGGAACGTGGCGCGCGGCTGGTCGGGTGGCTCCGCGGGTCGGGGCGGTGAGGCATGCTCGGCGGGCATCGGCTCCTCCTCGAGCTCGGCGTCGTCGAGGGTCACGCGGAAGTCGGGCTCGATCGCCTCGACCAGGGGATCGGCCGAAAGGGGCGCGCGTGCCGAGGCCGGGACGGCGCCGCGCAGGATGTGGTCTCGCGGCTCGAACACCGAGTTCGCGTGCAGGGCAAGGCCGAGGCGGGCGCCCAGGGCCCGGATCGCGGCCGGATCCGCATCGTCGCGGAAGTCCACGATCCACTCGTCGGAGGCGAGCGCCTCCACCTCGGCTGGGGCCTCGGCGGGCGTGGGGGTGGGGCCGGTCCGAAGCAGCAAGAGGACGCTCGCCGAAGCGAACGGGATCACGCGGAGGAGTCGCATGGCATTCATTTTCGCACCTGCCGGCGGGGGCGGCCACGATCCTGACGCACGAGGGGTGCGGGAGATCCCCCGGGGGTAGGTGCACGTGGGTGCTGGCGGCGCGCAGCGTCCGCCTCGGTTACCATGTCGCGTCCACCATGAACCTCGCGTGGGACGACCTCGACCGGCTGCACGTCGTGCGAAAGCTCGGCCAGATCGCGCAACGGCGCTGGGGCCTGGGCCTCGGCTTCGTGCGCGCCAGAGCCGAGGACGTGCGGATCCCCCGGCCCGAGGCCGACGGGGCCTGCCGCCTCGTGCAATCGTGCGCGCCGGGCCTGGCTGGCTGCACGGACACGGCCCACGCGGTGGGTGAGCTCCTGGCCGTGCACGCCGTGAGCGGCCAGGTGCCGGCCTCGTCTCTGGCGTACACCTGCCACGCGGGCCTCAAGGAGGTCGCGGTGCCGATCCTGCTCGACGGGCGCTACCTCGGCTGCGTGATCGCGGGCGGGTTCTCGACCGCCGGACAGGAGGCCGAGGAGCGGCCCCTGGCGACCGCCCGGATCAGCCGGCTCCCGGTCGCGGCCGAGGCCGTGGCCCCGGCGCTCGAGCGCCATCCTCGGCTCTCGCTGACCGACGTCGGCTACCTCACCGAGCTGATGGAGCTCGTGGCCGAGGAGGCCGTCGCCTTTCTGACCGAGACGTCGCGCCTGCCCGAGGAGGCCGCGGCGGCCCCCGGGCGTTATGCGCCGATCATCGGCCAGGCCCCGCAGATGCTCGAGCTCTACCGCGTGCTCGACCGGGTGGTGGAGTCCGACACCACCGTGCTCGTGCAGGGCGAGAACGGCACCGGCAAGGAGCTGGTCGCGCGCGCGATCCACCGGCACTCGGCGCGCAGAGACCAGCGCTTCGTGGTGCAGAACTGCTCGGCCTTGAACGACAACCTGCTCGACTCCGAGCTGTTCGGGCACCGGCGAGGGGCGTTCACCGGGGCGGTCAGCGACAAGCCGGGGCTGTTCGAGGTGGCCGACCGCGGCACGTTCTTCCTCGACGAGGTCGGCGACATGTCGCCGGCGCTGCAGGTCAAGCTCCTGCGGGTCTTGCAGGAAGGGCAGTTCACGCGGGTCGGCGACACCGAGCCCCGGCAGGTGGACGTGCGCATCATCGGGGCGACGCACCGCGATCTGCGCGCGATGGTCGTCTCGGGAGAGTTCCGCGAGGACCTCTTCTACCGCATCAACGTGATCAACCTGGTGGTACCGCCCTTGCGCGAGCGCCCCCTGGACCTGCCCGTGCTGTGTGACCATTTCCTGCAGCGCCTGGCCGCGGGTGGAAAGCAGCGCCGAAAGCGCCTGGCCCGGCCGACGCTCGAGCTCTTTGCCGCGTACGCATGGCCCGGCAATGTGCGCGAGCTGGAGAACGAGATCGAGCGGCTCGTGGTGCTATCCGGCGAGGAGCGCGTGATCGCCGAAGACATGGTGTCGCCGCGCATCCGCGTGCTGGCCGAGCGTCCAGCCCCGAGTCGCTCGCTCGACGAGGCCGTGGGCTCGTTCGAGCGCGGCCTGCTCGGCGAGGCCCTGGCGCAGCATCGCTGGAACCGGACGCAGGCGGCCGAGGCCCTCGGCATCAGCCGGCGCAACCTCATCCGCAAGATCGCCAAGTACAAGCTGTCGCCGATCCGGCGGCGCAAGGCGGATCCATGAACGCGCGGGTCCTGTGCATCGACGATGACGAGCTCAACCTCTCGCTGCTCGCAGACGTGTGCGAGCTCTCTGGCTTCGACACGGTGATGGCGTCGGATCCGGCGACGGGCCTGGAGATCTGGAAGCGCGAGCGGACCGACGTGGTGTTGCTCGATCTGATGATGCCGGGGTGCTCGGGTCTCGAGCTGCTCGGCACGCTCGCGGCGGGCCCCGAGGCGGCTCGACCGGCGGTGCTGATGGTGAGCGCGATGGCGACGAGCGTCCTGAGGCAGCAGGCGTTCGCCTTGGGCGCGCTCGACTGGGTGGTCAAGCCCTTCCACGTGTCGGACCTGCAGGCGCGCATCCAGCTGGCGGTCGATCTCCTGGCCGGCGCACGCGGGACGCCGGTTGGGGATGGCAGGCTCGGCGAGGCCAGCGTGACCGCAGCGATGCTCGGGGATCGTCGGATCGACGCCCCGGCCCGGGTGGAGGTGCTGCTCTTGCGCGGCCCCGATGCCACGAGCGCGTTCGACCTCGCGCGGCGCCTGCGCGGCGCCGGCGGCGTGGGCCTCGCGATCTTCGCGGCTGGCGCGGGGGAGGTGGTCGCGGTATGGGGGCCGACCGAGGGCCTGGCGGAGCGGCTCGAAGCGAGCCTCGCCGGAGCGCGCGAACCGCTCCTTTGCGCGCGCGGCCAGGCGGAGATCGGGAGGGTCGCCGCCGAGGTGGCCCGCCTGCGGGGCCCATGAGGGAGCAATCGAGGCTTGCCGCCCGCAGGGCCGGCTTGTATAGACGGCGCGTGGCGCCGGACCCCGCCGACGACCGCATCACCTTGGCGCTGCCGAAAGGGCGGCTGCTCGACGCATGCACGGCGCGGCTCGAGGCGGTCGGGTTGCCCATCCGGCGCGCGCTCGCCACGGGAGGCCGGCGCCTCTACCACGAGCTCGATCCGGAGGCGGGCCCGCTCGGGGGCACCCGGGTGCGCCTGCTCGTGCTGCGGGACGCGGACCTCTGCAAGTACGTGGCGCACGGCGCGGCCGATCTTGGCGTGTGTGGGCTCGACCAGATCGAGGAGCACGAGCTGTCCGGCGCGGCGACGGCGCTGTACCGGCCGCTCGATCTGGGCATCGGCCGCTGCCGCCTCGCAGTCGCCGAGCTGGTGCGCCGGCCCGCCGCCGAGACGGCGCTGCCGCATCTCGTCTACGCGACCAAGTACCCGGCGCTGACCCGTCGTCACCTCGAGGCGCGGGGCCTCGCCGCCGAGATCGTGGAGCTGTCGGGCGCGCTCGAGCTCGCGCCGGTGATCGGCCTTTGCGACCGCATCGTGGACCTGGTCGAGAGCGGCGAGACGCTGCGCCAGCACGGCCTGGTCGAGGTCGAGACCGTCCTCGAGATCACCGCCCGGGTCGTGGTCAACCCGGCGAGCTTGAAGCTCAAGGGCGGTCCGCTCGGACGCCTGCTGGCGGCGCTCGAATCGCGGAGCGCGGCGTGATCGGGACGCTGGCGGCCAGGGCGGTGCGGGCGCGCCTGCGCCACCACCCGCGCGTGGCCTACCAGGGGCTTCTGCGTGACCCCGTGTCGCACGCCCGGCTGGCCGATGCCCTGCCGGCGTTCGTGCCGTTTTCCGGCGACTACCACGCGATGGTGGCGATCCTGGACTGGGATCACCGCCTGCCCTCGCGGGCGCTCGTGCTGCGCATGTACGCGTATTGCACCGGCGCCACCAAGACCGACGGCGAGCGCTCGCTCGAGGAGCGCCTGCTCCGGATCGCGCAGAAGGATCGCTTTCCGGAGTTCGACGTGCCTGACTTCGAGGGCCTCGCGGCCGACGAGGCCTACGAGGCCGCCGTGACGCTCGACGGGCAGCTCGGCGAGTTCCGCCTGGTGAGCCCGTGGCGGCGCGACGTCACGCCCAAGGACGGCGCGCTCGCCGTCGAGACCGCGCGGCGCTCGGACGCGTTCAAGCAGGTGCGCGCCGAGACCACGGGGCGGCCGCCGCACCTCGGCGATCTCGAGGCGGTCGGCTGGTGCCCGCCTTGCGAGAGCCAGCACGGCCGGTGGACGCTCGACGTCTGGTACCTGACCGCGTTCGACGGGCAGGTCGGCAAGGGCCGCTCGCTGCTGGTCGATGCCGCGGACCGCAAGGTGGTCACCGTCCGCGAGTTCTCGATCCGCGCGGGTTGAGCGGTAGACTCGACCACCCATGTCCTCGACCAAGGTGATGTTGGCGGCGTTCGACCCGGTGCCTGCGCTGTGCGAAGAGCTGTCGTTGCCGGCGCGCGGCGTGGCGGCCGTGGTGGCTCTGTTCGCCGAGGGCGCGACGGTGCCGTTCATCGCGCGCTACCGCAAGGAGGTGACGGGCGGCCTCGACGAGGTCCAGATCCGGGCGATCGAGGAGCGCCGCGGCTACCTCGCCGAGCTGCACGAGCGCAAGCAGGCCATCCTGCAGTCTGTCGGCGAGCAGGGCAAGCTCACGCCCGAGCTCGAGGCGCGCATCCTCGGCTGCCGCGTCAAGGCCGAGCTCGAGGATCTGTACCTGCCCTACAAGCCCAAGCGTCGCACGCGCGCCACCATCGCGCGCGAGAAGGGGCTCGGCCCGCTGGCGGACCGCATGCTCGCGCAGCCCGCGACCGGCGACCCGCTCGCCGAGGCCGCGGCGTT
>JAHFDS010000137.1 GCA_023248855.1 Myxococcales bacterium | reverse complement strand
CTGGCCATCTTCGCGTCGTGCTACGTGGGCTCGCGCTCGCGGACGTGGCGCCAGCGCCTGGGCGGTCATCCGCTCGTCGTCGGCTGGGGGCGGCCGGTGACGATCGACCGCGCCGTCGAGTTCCTGCAGAGCCGCGAGGGCACGGAGACCGACTTCGACGACCTCATCGCGCGCTACCTCCTGACCGATCGGCCGCTGCCGAGCGACGTCCCCCATGCCTTCTCGCCGGCCGACGAGGCGGCGGCGGGGGGCAAGACGACCGGCGTCCCCGAGCGCGTGAAGAAGATCGTCGACCAGCTCGGCGCGATGTGGCGCACCACCGACAGCGGCCGGGTGCAGATGAACGTGCCGCTCGAGAACAACCGGCGGCAGGTCGCGACCGTCTTCGTGTGCGATTCGAACGCCCCGTTCGCGGAGGGCGAGCCCTTGCTCGGCGTGGAGTCCGATGTGGGGGAGATCACCTCGCTGGTCGACCTGCCGATGCTGCTCGGCGGCCTGCGGAACGGCGGCTATGCCCGCCCGATGCTGGTCAAGGGACCGACCGAGATGCCGCGCCTCATCGTGCAGGGCTTCCTGCCGCTCGCGCGCTCGTGCGACGCCGACCTCACCACGCTGGTCTACCAAGTGTGCGAGTACGCCGACCAGCTGGAGCAGCGAATCTTCGGCGGGGACTCAAACTAAGCAGCTTGTCACGCCCGGCGCGAGACCGGGCACCACGAAACGCGTAGACCCCGCGCCAGCGCTCTGGGCCGGTTCCGGTCCCGGTCCCCTTCCGGTCCCGAGCGTCCGGCTCCTCGACCGCAGCGGCCGAGCCAGCTCGAATACCGGACTCGGATCGGGACCGGGAGCGGGAGCGGGACCGGCTTCAGATGGCGCCGGATCAAATTCGACTCTGTTTAGTACCTCGAAGGCGTGGCGTCGGCGTATCCGCCGTCTCTCCATCTTGACGGATACCCAGCAGGTATCCACCATATTTGGATATCAGTGGATACCCCGGTGCCCAGCGACCCTGCCCTCTACCGTCCGCACGCCCGCGCGCTGACGAACCTGCACGCGGACCTCGAGGGCTACGCCTCCGCGCAGCCCGAGGTCTTCGTGGGCACCGCCGGCTCGGTCATCGAGCGGACGAACGCCTCCGGCTTCCGGTTCTTCGCCCACCAGTCCTACGACGGCGCCGGCAAGAAGCAGGAGCGCTACCTCGCCGGCCCGGTCGGCGACCCCGCCGCGATCGACAAGGCCGAGCAGGTCCGCACCCGCATCCGCGAGCTGAAGGCGCTGGTGCCGTCGCTGCGCCTCCTAGGTCGCGAGGGCTACGCGCTCGTTGACGGCCGCACCTACGCCACGCTCGCCAGCCTGCACAACCACGGCGTGTTCGCCGCCGGCGGCGTGCTCATCGGCTCGCACGCCTACGGCCTGCTCCTCAATCACCTGGGCATCCGCGCCGCCCGCTACGCCACCGAAGACGTGGACATCGCCCGCCGCGAGGCCCTCGCCTTCGAGCGCCTGCCCAAGCCGCCATTCCTCACGATGCTACGCGAGTCAGGCATCGACTTCGTCGAGGTCCCCGGCCTCGACCGCAAGCGCCCGTCCACGTCGTTCGCCGCCCGCGGCCGCGCGATGTTCCACGTCGACCTCCTCGTTCCCTCGCCGAACGAGACCTTCCCGGCGATCGCCGTCCCCGAGCTGGGCGCGCATGCCACCGGCCTGCCCTACCTGCGCTACCTCCTGGCCGAGGTGCAACCCGGCCTGCTCCTCGCACGCGAAGGCTGCTGCCGCGTCCGCGTCCCGCTGCCCGAACGCTTCACCGTGCACAAGCTCATCGTCTCGAGCCTCCGCGTCGGCCGCGGCGCCAGGGCTGCCAACGACATCGAGCAAGCCTGCGTACTCGCCGCCGCCCTCGCCGAGCACCATCCCGGCGCCCTCGAATCCGCCAAGTCCGCCGTCCCACCGGGCGCGCGCAAACACCTACGCGCCGGCCTCGCGGCCGCGGGCCCGCTCCTCGAGAAGGCGCATCCGCGCGCCTGGGAAGAACTGCATCAGAGATCCGAGTAGGCTCCGCCCCGCTGCGGGCGGGACGGCCCTCGGTGCTGACGGCGGCGTTGTTCTTCAGTGGGTGCGGTGGCTCCGATGACGTGGCGCCAGGTGGATCCAGGGGTGGTGGCACCGGTGCTCCGGGCCGGCGTGGGGGAGGGTTGACCCTCCCCCATCCAGACATCAGTACTGATCGCCGCCGGCGTAGGTCTGCTCGAGACCGTCCGCGGTGCGCGCGATCACGGACAGCGGGAGCTCGAACTCTTCCATGTCCATCGTCCCGAGCGGCACGCTGTAGACCATGACGTAGAGCGCGCTCTCCTTGCCCTGCTCGAGCGCGATCGCGCCCACGGCGAAGTCACTGTTCTTGAGCAGCGCCACCCGGTGGTTCAGGTTGGCCTCTGCGCAGATCGGCGAGCGGAACTCGAGCCAGTCCTTGTCGAAGGCCGTGAAGTGCCGGACGCGGATGATCTGCGAGCGATCGTCGTCGTAGGCCCACACCATGTCGAAGAAATTGGCCTCGTCCTTGGAAAGCTTGTACTTCGAGCGCACGTACGTCTGAACTTCCTGCCAGGTAGGCATCGGCCCCTCCTTGATTCAGCCCGGTGCGGCCCTGCGGCCCACCGGAAACCTCGCGGCAACTGCCGCACACACGCGGCTCCCTGCCGCAACGGCCGCCGATGGTCGCACAATCGTCGGATTTCTGCTAACGGTTCGGCCCAGCATGGGTCTTCGAATCGGCATCGTCGGGCTGCCCAACGTCGGCAAGTCCACTCTGTTCAACGCCATCACCTCCGCGGGGGCTCAGGCGGCCAACTTTCCGTTCTGCACGATCGAGCCCAACGTGGGCGTCGTCGATCTACCCGACGAGCGCCTGTGGAAGCTCAAGGAGCTCGTGCACACCGAGAAGGTCATCCCGGCGTCGGTCGAGCTCGTGGACATCGCGGGCCTGGTCAAGGGCGCCTCCAAGGGCGAGGGTCTCGGCAACCAGTTCCTCGCGAACATCCGCGAGACCGACGCGATCCTGCACGTGGTGCGCTGCTTCGACGACGACAACGTCGTCCACGTCGACGGCTCGGTGAACCCGAAGCGCGACATCGAGGTGATCGACACCGAGCTCGTGCTGCGGGACCTCGACACGCTCGAAAAGAAGCTCTCGCGCGCGCAGAAAGGCGCCAAGACCGGCGACAAGAAGGCCAAGGAGGAGCTCGGCCTGCTCGAGGACCTGAGAAAGCACATGGGGTCGGTCGGGCCGGTACGCATCTTCTCTGCGGCGCGCTCGCCCGAGGACCGGGCCCTGTACGCCGACTGCTGCTTTCTGACCGACAAGCCGGTCCTCTTTTGCGCCAACGTCTCCGAAAAGGACCTCAAGGCCGGCGCCGAGAACGCGTATGTCGCCGCGGTCCGCGCGCTCGCCGACGCGGAGGGCGCCAAGGTCGTCGTGATCTCCGCCGCCATCGAGGCCGAGATCGCCGAGCTGCCCGTCGAGGAGCGCAAGGGCTTCCTCGCCGAGGCGGGGCTCACGGAGAGCGGCCTCGACCAGATCGTGCGCACGGGGTTCGAGCTGCTCGGCCTGCAGACCTACTTCACGGCGGGCGAGAAGGAGGTCCGCGCGTGGACCATCCACAAGGGCGACAAGGCGCCGCGTGCCGCGGGCGTCATCCACACCGACTTCGAGAAGGGCTTCATCAAGGCCGAGGTCATCAAGTACGCGGACATGGTGCGCCTCGGCAGCGAGGACAAGGTCAAGTCGGCAGGCCTTCTGCGCATCGAGGGCAAGGAATACGTGGTCCAGGACGGCGACGTCATGCACTTCCGCTTCAACGTGTAATCTTGGCTCCAGACATGGATCCCAAGGGCAGACACTTTCTCATCACGGGCGCCAACACCGGCATCGGCCGCGTCACCGCGGAGGTCCTGGCCCAGCGCGGCGGGCACGTCACGCTCGCTTGCCGCTCGGAGGAAAAGACGCGGCCCGCGCTCGAGGCCATCTCCGGCGCCGGCGGCGACGCGCATTTCCTGCCGCTCGATCTCGGCGACCTCGCCAGCGTCCGTCGCTGCGCCGAAGCCTACCTTGCCACCGGCCAGCCGCTGCACGGGCTCATCAACAACGCGGGCCTGGCGGGCGCCGGCGGCGCCACCCACGACGGCTTCGAGAAGACCTTCGGCACGAACCACCTCGGGCACTTCCTGCTCACGACGCTGCTCCTGCCGCGGCTGCGCGAGTCGGCGCCGGCGCGGATCGTCAACGTGGCGTCGATCGCGCACTACAAGGCCAAGGGCATCGACTGGGAGGCGTTGCGGCGCCCGCAGCGGAGCACCACGGGTCTGCCCGAATACGAGGTGTCGAAGCTGTGCAACGTGCTCTTCACCAGGGAGCTCGCGCGCGGCCGCGCGGGCGCGGGCGTGACGAGCTATGCCCTGCACCCGGGCGTCATCGCGTCGGACGTGTGGCGCAAGGTCCCGTGGCCGGTGCGGCCCGTGATCAAGCTCTTCATGAAGAGCAACGAAGAGGGCGCGAAGACCACGCTCCACTGCGCGACGGCGCCCGAGCTCGCGTCGCACGACGGGCGCTACTACGACGACTGCCAGGAGCGCCCGCCGAGTCCGCTGGCCGACGACGCCGCGCTCGCGCGCACGCTGTGGGAAAAGAGCGAGGCCTGGGTGCAAGGGCGCACCCCGTGAGGCCTAGCGCCAGCGCGCTCGTGCTGTTCGGGGTCCTCGCGGCCTGCAGTGACGATGCGCGGACCACCGGCGGTCGCGACGCCGGCGCCCTCGACGCGGCCGCGCCGGACGCACCCTTCGAGGTCCCCGCGGTCACCATCCCCGAGCCCGGCCTTTTGCGCACCGCCGCGCTGGTACCGGGGCACGTCCCTGCGCCGAACCCGGTGACCGGGGCCGCCTCGCCGGACCGCTACAACGCCACGCGCGTCGTGCGCTACCAGCTCGAGGGCGCGCCGGACCCGCGCGCGATCCTGGTCCTCGTGCCGGGCATCTTCGGCGGGGCGGGCTCGCTCGATCCGCTGGCGCGCGCGATCGTCCTTTCGGCCAAGGCGGCGGGGCTCGAGGTCGAGGTCTGGTCGATCGACCGGCGGTCGAACCTGCTCGAGGATCAGCGCGGCGTGGACGCCGCCGAGGCCGCCGGCGACGCCGAGATCGCGTACCGCTACTACGCTGGCACCCGCTCTGCCGGTGGGGAGCGCTTCGCCGGGTTCCGCCGGCCCGGGGACGTGTCGTTCCAGTCGGAGTGGGGCCTGGCCACGCACATCGAGGACCTGCGCCGCGTGATGGCGCTCGTCCCGAAGGCTTCGCGCCGCGGCCACGTGTTCCTGGGGGGCCACTCGCTCGGAGGGCTCATCACGCAGGTCTACGGCGCCTGGCGCTTCGACGACGGCAGCCTCGGCACCGACGAGCTGGCCGGGCTCGTGCTCCTCGACAGCGCGCTGCGCAACGACGAGATCAGCGAGGCCGAGTACCACGGCGGGCACAGCGGCGCGCTCTTCCCGAGCCCGGGGGTGGACGAGATCCGGCGCAGCGCCCCGTACATCGAGCTGCCCTTTCTGGGACCCGACGTGTTCCCGGTGCTCGACATCGCGGCGCTGCGCGTGCTGTTCGATCCCACCGGGATCATCCGCACCGACGACGCGAGAAACGGGGCGCTCGCGTTCTTCCTGGGCCTCGGCAAGACCGAGCTCCCCGCGATGACCCACCGCGGCGCCCTCGGCTTCGGCTTCGACTACGGTTCGAACCCCATCGACATCTTCGGGGCCACGCTCGGCACCCCCACGGGCGGCGCGGTCGAGCTCCGCCCGAGCCTGACCGGGACGCGCATGCTGCGCTTCCCCAGCGACCCGGCGGCCACGTACGACTGGCAGAGCGCGCCCGGCGGCGCGGCCGGCTGGACCCCGCTCGACGCGCTCGCACACGCGACCGTCGACGGACGGACCGACCTCGCCGAGTGGTACTTTCCGGCCCGCCTGTCGATCGACCTCGAGGTCGCCGGTGATCTGCGCGTGCCCGAGGGTGGCTGGCAGGCGCGCGAGGGGTTGCGCGCGTTCGACGGGGCGCGCATCGACGCGCCGCTCCTGGCGGTGTCCGCCGGGCACGGCATCACCCAGCCCGCTTCGTACGAGCCGCTCCGGGCCCGCATCGGCCCGCTGTCCGCGGACCGCCCTGCCGGGGCCCTGCCGCGGCGCGACCCGCGCGCGTTCCGCGTGGTGGACGTGCCCTCGATGAGCCACCTCGACGTCACGCTCGCGGTGGGCGCCACCGACAACCCCATCCCGCCCACAGTGGTGGACTTCCTCGGCGCCCACGCGGCGGCTGGGTCGCTCCCGTCGCCCACGCTGCCCTGAGGGCAGCCTTTCCTCCGGAAAAAAAACGAACCAACCATCCTGGCCGTTGGAAGATTTTTTCAACCCCTACATTTTGGTAGGTGGGTTCCACGGGTCGGGCCGAAGCACGACCAAATGACCGCCATTGGGCATTCCGGCTAGCGGATAGGCACGCAGCGGTCAGCGGCAGATCCCGGGTCGATCAGCGTAGGGAAAAAATTCATTCTTCCTGACGCACCGGACAGAAGGTTCAAGAGAGACCCTAGCACGCTGCGCGCTGCACGAACAGGTTGAACGAGCTGCCAAACATGCCGAGCTCGGCCGGCTTGAACCGCACGTCGATGAGGCCGATCACCTCGTTGCGCTCGCCCGGCGCCAGGTTGAAGACCAGGTGGTTGCAGCAGCTGTAGACGAGCCCGAGCCCCATGCCGGCGCCGGTGCGCCGGAAATCGACCTTGTCGCTCGCGCCGGGGTGCGCGCACTTGGCCAGGTACTTGAGGATGGTGCCGCGCTCGATCGATCCGAACCAGTCGGTCACCTCGATGGCGAGGTAGCGCGCATCGCAGGCATAGCGCAGCCGGATCCGCTCCTTGCCCTCGAGCTTGCGCGCGCTGTCGCGCGGCTCGCTCGCCCGATAGTGCTCGCCGCGCTCGTTCCTCGGCGCATTGTACAGGGCATTCGACACGAGCTCGTCGGCGATCAGCGTGGCGAGCGAGGCCACCCGCGGCCCGACCCCGAACTCGCGCACGTCACGCGTGATGGTCTCGACGGCGTCCGGACGATCCCGCGTGTCCTCGAGCATCAGCTCGCGCGCCTCGACGCCCCACGACATGTACTTCTCGAGGCCGAAGATGTCGCGGCGCAGGAGCTTGAGCGCCGTGACCGTCAGCTCCTCCGCCAGAAGGGGCATGGGATTGCCGAGCAGGTTGGTCAGCGCCCCGTTCTCGAGCAGGCCCGGCAGCTCGGTCTGATCGTGCTCGTTCATGAGCGCGACGATGGACTCCACGCCGAGCCGCGCGGCCTTGGCCGCGAAGGCGGCGCCGGCGACGTCAGCGAGCACGCGGTGATCGACGACGATGAGCGCCGGCTTGCGCTGCTCCATGAGCTTGTCGGCCTGCGCGACCTGATCGACCGCGTCCACGGTGTGCAGCGTGGCCCCGAGGATGCGGTGGAGCACCCGTTGCGCCTTGCGGTCCGCGTGCACGATGAGGATCCCACCAAGCTTCTCGAGCTCCCCTTGCACGCGCAATGCCGATAGCGCCATGGTCGTCTATTGTACGATCAAATGACCCTGGTCCGGCGCTTCCTCGAAAGCGGCGGCGTGGTCGGCCCTCGCGAAGCCGACGCGCTCGAGCGCCTCGCGGAGGCGTCGCCCTACCTCGGGGGCTTCCTCTTGCGCTGGCCGGAGTGGCTATCGGCCGTGGTGGCCGAGGTGCCACGGGAGCGCACGCGCGCGGAGCTGGGCGCAGAGCTCGAACGGCTGCTCGAGACCGGGCTTGCCGTCGGCGTCGCCCTGCGTCGCCTGCGGAACCGCACCTACGTGCGCCTGGGTCTGCGCGAGCTCGGCCCCTATCGGCTCGAGGAGGTGGCGCACGAGCTTGCGGCGCTCGCCGACGTCTGCTTTGCAGGCGCCGTGGCCGAGGCGGACCGGGCGCTCTCCGAACGCCATGGCGAGCCGCTCGAGGAATCGGGGGCGCGGGCGCGCTTTTCGGTGGTCGCGATGGGCAAACACGGCGCCGAGGAGCTCAACTTCTGCTCCGACGTCGACGTCCTCTACGTGTACTCGTCGGACCAGGGCCAGTGCGCGGGCAGCGGTCTGTCGCTGCACGAGTACTTCGTCAAGCTCGGCGAGCGCGTGACGCGGACGCTGTCCGAGCCCACCGACGAGGGCTTCCTGTTTCGCGTCGATCTGCGCCTTCGGCCCGAGGGCGGCGCCGGCACGCTCGCCAACTCGCTCGGCGCCCTCGAGTCCTACTACGAGTCATGGGGGCGTCCGTGGGAGCGCCTGGCGTGGCTCAAGGCGCGGCCGTGCGCGGGCGACCGCGTGCTCGGCGACGAGATCCTCGCGGCCATGCGGCCGTTTTGCTACCCGAAGCTGCCCCTGTTCGACGTGGTGGCCGAGATCCGCGCCCTCGACGCCAAGATCAAGGCGCAGCTTTCGCGCGGCGACGGCGACCGTGACATCAAGCTCGGCCAAGGCGGCATCCGGGAAATCGAGTTCTTCGTGCAGGCGCTGCAGCTGCTCCACGGCGGCAAGGACCCGTCGCTGCGTGAGCGCGGCACGCTGCGCGCGCTCGACCGGCTGCTGTTCGCAGGCCTGGTCTCGGCGGGCGAGCACCGCGAGCTGTCGGAGTCCTACCTGTTCCTGCGCCGGCTCGAGCACCGCATCCAGCTCGAGGACGGCCAGCAGACCCACGCGCTGCCCGAGCGCCCCGAACGCCTCGCCGCCCTCGGCCGCCGCATGGGCTACGGCGATGCCGCGACGTTCGGCAGAGCGCTCGCGCGCGTGCGGGCGCGGGTGCACGAGGTCTACGCGACCCTCGGCGTCCCCGACGACGAGACCAGCGACCTCGCGGCCCTGGTGGCCCTCGTG
The DNA here is from genome assembly GCA_023248855.1 of Myxococcales bacterium. GTDB lineage: Bacteria > Myxococcota_A > Polyangia > JAHFDS01 > JAHFDS01 > JAHFDS01. The sequence continues at coordinate 9,364 of JAHFDS010000137.1, read as the reverse complement.
CCGTTCCGCGATCGCGAGGCGGCCGACGGCGAGCTAGAGCTGCTCGCGCGCAAGTCACACAGCCCGCTGTCGCCGGACGCCCCGGCGCACCTGTTCGGGCTCGCGCCCGTCCTTCTGCGCGAGCTCGGTGAGTCGCCGGACCCTGACCTGGCGCTCCGGCAGCTGGTCGACTTCGCGGCGCGGGGCGGCCTCTACGGCGCGTGGCAGCTGCTCGCCGCGCATCCGCCGCTAATCAAGCTCCTCGTCTCCCTGTTCGGCACGAGCGAGCTCCTCTCGCGCATCTTCATCGCCCGGCCGGACCTGCTCGATCAGCTGCTCCTGCGCGGAGACCTCCAGCGCACGCGCGAGAGCGTGACGGAGGAGATCGCGTCGCGCCTCGGGCCCGAAGCGGACGCCGAGGGCATGCTCGAGCTCTTGCGCCGCATCAAGGCGGAGCATGTCCTTCGCATCGGGCTCGGGGACGTCGCCGGCGCGCTCGATCAGTCCGACGTGGGCGCCCAGCTGTCGATGCTGGCCGACGCGCTCATCGACGCAGCGCTCGCGGTGGTCGCGCGGGCTTCCGGCCCCGGTGCCTCGCGGGGGTTCGCGGTCCTCGCGCTCGGCAAGCTCGGCAGCGGCGAGCTGGACTACGCGAGCGACCTCGACCTCCTGTTCGTCCACGACGCCAGCGTCGACCCGGAGCGAGCGGCACGCATCGGCCGGCGCCTCCTGGCGGCGCTCGGCGCCATGATGGCCGAGGGGCGCCTCTACGAGGTCGACATGCGCCTGCGCCCGAGCGGCAACCAGGGCCTCTTGGTGAGCTCCCTGCCCGCCTTCGGCGACTACCACCGCGGCCAGGCCCAGCTCTGGGAGCGGCAGGTCCTCCTGCAAGCGCGCGCGGTCGCGGGTGACCGGGCGCTCGGCGCCGAGGTGGAGCGCATCGCCGAGGCGGCCGCCTACGCCGAGGGGCAGGCGGAGACGTCCGCGGAGGTCCTGGCCCACGAGATCGTCGCGATGCGAAAACGAATCCAGGCAGAGCTGTCGTCGGAGAGCCGCGAGCGATATGATATGAAGCTCGGACGCGGCGGCATGCTCGACGTCGAGTTCCTCGTCCAGTACCTGCAGCTCCGCCACGGGGGGCGTGATCGACACCTCCGCGTCCGGGGCACGCTGCCGGCGCTCGACTCGCTGCGCCAGGGGGGCTACCTCGAGCCCGAGCTGCACCGGGTCCTGCACGGCGGCTACGAGTTCCTGCGTCGGCTCAAGGGCCGGATCCGAATCGTCCACGACCACGCCGAGGTGGCGCTGCCGCGGCCCGACCTGCCCGGCGGCGCCGAGGCCCTGGCCACGCTCGCGCGTCGCATGGGCTACCGCGAGGCGGACGCGGGCCGGCGCCTCGAGGCGGATTTCCTTCGGATCCGCGAGGCGCTCCGCGCGGAGGTCGCCCGGCAGCTACCGGGCCTCGAGGACCCCACATGACCCGCACGGTGCTCATCGTCGACGACGACCGCGAGGTGCAGCGCTACCTTGCGGGGTTGTTCGAGGCGCAGGGCTTCCGCGTGATCTGCGAGAAGGACGGGGACTGGGCGCTCAAGACGTTCGAGCAGCGCCCCATCGACGCGGTGCTGCTCGACATCCTCATCCCCGTGATGAGCGGGCTCGAGGTCGCCGAGGCCATCCGCAACCACCCGCGCGGAAAGGCCGTCGCGATGGTGATGCTGACCGGCATCTACCGCGGCACGGCGCACCGCGCCGAGGCCATCCGCCGCTTTGGCCTGCTCGACTACCTCGACAAGCCCATCGAGGGCGCGCGCGTGGTCAAGCTCGTCAAGGATCACTTCGCCAGGCGCGAGGCCGAGGAGGCGGCGGCTCCGCGTCAGCCGACCGCCCCGCCCGAGCGGATCAGCTCCGAGCCGCCGATGCGAGAGCTGACGGACGCACCGCCCGTGGAGCTCCTGTCGCAGTCGCCGAGCGATCCCGAGCAGAGCCGCGAGCGCCGCGAGGTCGAGCGCGCGACCAAGCAGCTCGGCACGCACGGAGGCGGCACCGGCGAGTTCCGCGGAACGCTCAAGCGGGTGGCGTTTCCGCGCCTTCTGCATCGCCTCTACCGGCTGCGCGCCTCGGGCGCGCTGTTCCTCCTGCGCGGCGACGTCAAGAAGATCGTCTACTTCAAGGACGGGCACCCGACGTACATCAAGTCGAACCAACTGTCCGAGTCGCTCGGCGCGGTCCTGGTCAAGGAGCGCTTGATCAGCGACAAGGAGCGTTCGGAGTCGGTCAAGCGCATGATCGCGGAGAAGCGGCGTCACGGCGCGATCCTGATCGAGATGGGGGTGATCTCGCCGCACAACCTCAAGTACGGCCTCGAGGTGCAGCTCGAGGCCAAGCTCTACGACGTCTTCGGCTGGACCGAGGGCGAGTACCAGTTCAAGGAGGGCGGCAAGCTGCCCGAGGAGTCGGTCTCGCTCGAGCAATCGAACGCCAGCATCATCCTCGAGGGCGTCCGGCGCACCTACGACGCCGAGCGGCTCGAACAGGCGCTCGCCGGAGTCCTCGGCCACTACGCCGCCAAGGCGCTGAGCCCCGAGCTGGCCTACCAGGAGGTCGGGCTCTCGGACGCCGAGCGGCTGTTCCTGAGTCGACTCGACGGCCGTCGCACGGTGGCGGAGGTCATCGGGCGGCTTCCAGATCGCCAGCAGGGGCTGTCGCTCGTCTATGCGCTGCTGTGCGCGGGCATGCTCGAGGCGCGCGGCGAGCCAGCGGCGGGCGGCCCTCCGCCGCTGCCCGCCGAGCTGCTCGACCGCGACACCGAGCGACCGAGCCGCGAGGCGATCACGGCGTCGGTGCTGGCCGCGCGGGGGCGCGACCACTTCGCGCTCTTTGGCATCGAGCGTGGGGCAACGAGCGCGGAGATCGAGCGCGCCTACGCGCAGCTCGCGCGCGCCCACCACCCCGACCGCTTCCGCGATCAGAGCGACGACGTGCGGACCATGGCGGCCGAGCTCTTCGAACGCTACCGCGAGGCGCACGCCACGCTGCTCGACGGCGACGCCAGGGCGCGCTATCTGGCGACGCTGCCCGCGGTGAACGAGGCGGCGGACGATCCGGCTGCACGCTCGATGGCCGCGGACCGCCTGTTCAAGCTGGGCGAGGCGGCGCTGCGGCGGCGCGACCACGAGGAGGCCGAGAGCGCCTTCCGGCGCGCCACCGAGCTGCAGCCCGGGGTCGCCGAGTATCATGCCTACCTGGGCTGGACCCTGTTCTGTGCGGGTGGGCGCGGAGCGAGCCACGAGCAGGCCGCCCTCGGTGAGCTCGGGCGGGCCGTCGAGCTGTCGCCCCGGCTCGACCGCGCGCACCTCCTGCTCGGGTACCTGCACCGCGAGCGCGGTCGCCGCGCGGAGGCGGAGCGGCGCTTCGAGGAAGCCCTGCGCGCAAACCCCGACTGTCAGGAGGCCGTGATCGCGCTCAAGGAGCTGCGAGAGGCCTAGCGTTGCCGGACGGACCGCATCGCGCGGACCGAGGGACGGATGAGCTTGCTGCCGAGCGCCGCCTCGACATAGAGCGCGATGCGGAGATGAAGGCATGGTGGCGTGCGGCTCACCAGAGCTTCTCGTTGGCGCAGTGGGTGGGCGAGCGCAAGTTCGGCCCACACCGCGTCGTGTGCAGCACGCCGATGGGCAACATTCGGATCACGAGCTTCTTCGCCGGGGAGCACGAGGTTCGCATCATCGATCCGGGCCGCGTCGAAATCATCGAGAGGATCGGCTGCCGTTGAGTCTCATGCCCAGGACGGGGGCGGGATTGGGCGAGATGGCAGCGACTCCGAGACGGGCTATTCTCCATCGAGCGGTCCATGATGCGCGGGCAGCCACGTGAAGATTTCCATCCTCGACGACTACTTCGACACGCTGCGCACCCGGCTGAAGGACACCGAGGTGCTGGTGCTGATCCGCGAGCGCACGCAGATCCGAGCGCCGCTGTTGGAACGGCTGCCGAAGCTGCGGTGGACGTCCATGAGAAGGAGCCGCTGCGCGACACCAACGATCCACTGCTGACCATGGCCAACGTGATCTGCACGCCGCACATCGGTTACGGCATGGGCGACGATCTGGTCGAAGACGTCAGAGAATTGGATCTCGTATTCGTCGCAATCCGGCTGTGCTGAGGGCTGCGAGGGGGGACCATGAGTGACGTACCAACGATCTTTCGCGTGATGGTCGAGGTGGGTGACCTCGACAAGGCGGCGACCTTCTACACGGAGCTGCTCGGCATGGCGGGACGGCGCATCGAGCGCGCGAGCCGCCACTACTTCGATTGCGGTCCGGTGATCCTCGCGGTTGTCGATGTGTCAGGCGGTGGGCGGAAGCCGCGCGCGACGGTGACTGACATCTACTTCGCGGTCAGGGACATCGACGCCGTGCACGCGCGGGCGAACGTGCTCGGCTGTCTGTCGAAGGAACAGGTTCACGGCGAGCCCGGCGGCGAGATCGTCGTACGGCCATGGCGGGAGCGCTCGTTCTACGCGCTCGACCCGTGGGGCAACGGCCTATGTTTCGTCGATGATCGAACCCTCTTCACGGGCAAGCGGTGAGCCCAGCACCGTCACGGCCAAGGAGACTGCTCAGGCTCGGCGTGGGCCTCATCTTCCTGGTTGCCGGCGTGGTGAAGCTCTTCCTGCCCGTGATCATCCCAATGATCCGACCAGGGCTACCCGACTTCGGTCAAGTTCTCGCGGCGCTTGGGATGCCCATGCCGGTAGCGATGAGCTACGTCATCTGCGCCGTCGAAATCGGGGGAGGTGTCGCGCTGCTGCTTGGACGGTGCGTCCCGCTCGCGTGCCTCGTGCTCGTCGGGGACATGGTCGGGGCGCTCGTGACCCTCAGCGTCCCGGCTACCTTTCTCGGCCACCCGCTTCATGTCGGTGGGATCGCGCTTGGGAATGAGCCCTGGCGCGTGCCGCTCGAATTGGGGCTCCTCGTCGCGCTCATCGTCCTCGGCGAGCTGTGGCGACCGTCGATTACGCATTACTTCGAGAGCCGACCCTCCGCCTGAGTATCCTCCTGGTCCTGTCGATCCTGCGTGTCCATCACCCGGCTGGGGGCCACGCGATTTTCGTGCGCGGCGCATCGGGACCACTCTCATGGACTCGTGGGGTGCCCATGACCGCAGGCGCCGACGATACCTGGACCTTCACTACCGAAGGGTTGACCGGCACGGTTGAGTGGAAGCCGCTCCTCGACGACTCGCAGTGGGCGCTCGGCCCGAACTATCCTGCTCAGACTTGCGCGGCGGCGCGCTTCGGGGGGGCCTTGCCGCCGCCGGGGCGGCGGGCGGCCTGGCTGGCGGCCATCTTGTTGTGCAGCCAGATGAGCGCGGGTGAGGCGATGAAGATCGACGAGTAGGTGCCGATGACGGTGCCGACGGTCATCGCGAAGCCGAAGTCCGCGATGACTCCCTTGCCGAAGAACCACATCGCCGCCGCGGAGATGAACACCGTCAGCGACGTGAGCACCGTGCGCGACATGGTCTCGTTGATGGACTCGTTGACCGTCACCTCGAACTTCTTGTCGCGCGCACGCGCCGCGTTCTCGCGGATGCGGTCGAACACGACGATGGTGTCGTTCATCGAGTAGCCGATGATCGTGAGGATCGCGGCCAGCGTCGTCAGCGAGAACTCCCGGTACGTCAGCTCGTACGCGAGCACCGTGATGAGCGCGTCGTGGAGCAGCGCGATGACCGTGCCCGGGCCGTAGCGGAAGTCGAACCGCACGGCGATGTAGACCATGATGAGCAGGATGGCGTAGAGCAGCGAGCGCAGGCCGTCGTCGCGGAGCTGCTTGCCGGCCTTGGCCCCCACGGTCTCGACCGAGGGCACCTGCGAGATGATGTCGGCCCCGAGCTTGGCCTTGATGGCGTCCGTGACGCCCTTCTCGACGCCCGACAGCGTGATCTCGAACGCGTGGTCCTCGGCGCGGCCGAACTTGCGGACGAGCAGCGTCTCGACGCCCGCGCCCTTGATGGCCGCGGCGAGCTCGGTCTCGGGCAGGTCCCCATCGAACTTGAGGTCGACCTTGTCCGAGCCCTCCTTGAACGTGAACCGCTTGAGGGCCTTGCCGGCGACGGTGCCGAGCGCCTTCTCGAGGCCCTTGGCTTTCTCCGGCGAGAGCGTCGTCACCTGCGGCAGGCGCACGAGGTACGCCTTCTTGCCCTCGCCGCCGAACGCGACCACGTCGGCGCCGTGGTAGCCGCTCGACTCCACCGCGTCCCGCAAGGGCCCCGGCTCGACCTCGCGCGCGAGCTCCACGCGCATCTCGGTACCGCCGCGGAAGTCGATGCCCCAGTTGAGCGGCGCGCCGCGCAGCTTCCAGTTGATCGGCACCATGAGGAACGTGAGCGACACCAGGGTGACCGAGATGCCGACCCACAACTTGTTCTTGCCCACGAAGTCCCAGCGGTCCTTGCTGGGATGGAAGGCCTCCGTGAACGTCGGGACGTTCGCAGGAGCCGGTGCAGCCTTGTCCTTGTCCTTCGCCATCGCGGGCCTCAGATGCTCAGCGACTGGATCTGGCGCTTGCGGTTCGTCAGAAGCTCGAAGAACGCGCGCGAGACCCAGACCGACGTGAAGAGGTTGGCGGCGATGCCCACCATGAGCGTCACCGCGAAGCCCCGGATGGGCCCGGAGCCATACGAATAGAGGACGACGCCTGCCACGAAGTTCGTGACGTGCGCGTCGACCACGGTCCAGAACGCGTGATCGAAGCCAGCGTCCACGGCCGAGCGGGCGGACTTGCCGAGCCGCAGCTCTTCTCGTATGCGCTCGTAGATGATGATGTTCGAGTCCACGGCCATGCCGACCGTGAGGCCGAGGCCCGCGATGCCCGGCAGCGTCAGCGACGCCTCGAGGCCGGCCAGGATGGCGGTCATGTAGAGGATGTTGAGCAGCATCGCGATGATCGAGATGAAGCCCGAGAGCTTGTAGTAAAAGAGCATCACCGCGACGACCACCATGCCGCCGATGCCGATGGCGAGCTTGGCGCTCGCGATGGCGTCCTTGCCCAGCGTGGGCCCGACCTGCGTCTCGAAGGTCTTGGTCAGCGGCGCAGGGAGTGAGCCGGACTTCAGCACGGCGGCGAGGTCCTTGGCCTCTTTCTGCCGCTGCACGGGGTCTCCGAAGCCGCCCAGGGTGATGCGGCCGTGCTTGCCGATCTTGGACTCGATGACTGGCGCGGAGTTGACCTTGCCGTCGAGGATGATCGCCATCTTGCGGTCGATGCTCTCGCCCGTGGCCTTTTCGAAGATGTCGGTACCCTCTCGGTTCCAGGTGAACAACACCTCGGGCTGGCCGTTCTGCGCGTCCCATCCCCAGTTGGCCTCATCGAGGTACTCGCCCGTGATCATCGCGCGCCGCTGGAGCAGGTAGGCGTGCCAGACGGTCTTGGTCTTGGCGTCCTCGTCGCGGTTCGCGACCTCCTCGTAGCCGAGCTCCAACTGCGCCGGGGGACGCTTGTCTGCAGGCAACCCCTCGAAGAACTTCTCGAGCACTGCCCGCGACGGCCCCTTGGCAAACGTCATCGAGTGCTGCGAGCCGGTGTTTTTTCCGGTCCAGCTCGTGGTGTCGACCGCGATGCCGGATTCCTTCGGGATCGCGTCGGCGATGCGGCGGAAGTAGTCGCTCTGCTCGTCCACGATCTTGAAGATGAGCTGTGCCGTCTGGCCGATCCTGGCCTTGACGTTCTCGGTGTCCTCCTTGCGCAGACCCGGCAGCTCGATCACGAGGTCGGTGCCCTTGACGATCACGGTCGGCTCGACCACACCCATGTTGTCGACCCGGTTGCGAATCGTCTCGACACCCTGGCGCATCGCGGAGTCGCGGATCTCGGCGGTGAACTTGTCGTCGATCGTGAAGCGGATCGTGCCGGCGCCCGGGTCACGCGCGACCTCGTTGAGCGCGTCGCGGTTCTGCCGCAGGAAGGTGTTGTCCACCTTGCCGAGCTCGCCGGGCTTGACCTTGATGACGATGTCCGCGTTGTTCTCGCGAATCGCCTGGGCGCCCTCGATCTTGAGGTCCTTGCGCATGCGGTCTTCGATGTCGCTGGCGATCTTGTCGGCCTTGTCGGCGACCGCCTTCTCGACGTTGACCTCGTAGACGAGGTGCAGCCCACCCTGGATGTCGAGACCGGGCTGGATGCGCTTTCGCAGGTGCTCCTTCATCCACGCGGGCTGGCTGTCCACGGGGATGAGGCTCGGGACGAGGAAGATCGTGGCCACCAGGGTGACCGCGACGACCGAGAGGGTCTTCCAGACGAGGAACTTGTTCATGTGCGCGAGTCCGTTCGGTTACGACTTCTCGGCGGCGGGCTTCTCGGCCTCGGCGACCTTGGCCACCGGCGGCTTGCCCGTGACGGCGCTGCGCACCACGCGCAGCTTGAGGCGGTTGTCCTTGTCGCCGACCTCGAGCGTCAGCACGTCGTCGGCGATGGCCGTGATCTTGCCGATGATGCCGCCCTGGGTGAGCACCTCGTCGCCCCGCTTGAGCTGCGTGAGCCAGGCGGTGTGCTCCTTTTGCTTCTTCTGCTGCGGCCGGATCAGCATGAAGTAGAAGACGCCGAACATCAGGATGAGCGGCAAAAACATGCCGAGTGGGCTCTGCGGGGAGCCCTGCGGCGCGGCTGGCGCCGCCTGGGCGAGAAGGAGCGTGATGGCTTGCATTGGAAACCTCCGAAAACGGCTGGAAGACCCGGGTCTTTTGCCGAGCGAGGGTTCTTAGCAGGGGAAGCGGATGGGATCAAAGGAAAACCGGTCGAAGACCAACAGCAAAATTTGAGCCCGAGCGTCCGGGGACGCTACAATTTCACCGCTCTGCCTGGCTCGTTGACCAAGACCGTTGGCTGGTTTGCCGTCCTGAGCGTTCTCGGGGAGGTCGGCGCAGCCGCGCTCGGCGACGCCGAGGATGCCTCGATGTCGCTCGTGCCGAGGTTCGTGGCCGTGCTCCTGCGGGTGGGCTTCGTGGTCACGTGGGCGCGTGCCGCGGCGGTGTCGCTCGACGCGTCGGGCCCCGACGTCCAGCTGCGCGGCTTCTTCCGGCTCCCGCGGCGCTGCCTGGAGGCGGGGATGACGGGGGCCGCGCTGTCGGGCGTGATGGCGGCCGCGCTCGGTCCGACGCTGTCCCTGCGACAAGGGACGGGCAGCCTGGTGATGGCGCTCCTCGCCACCGCTGCGCACGCGATCGCGCTGCCGACACTGCTCCTCGGCAGGCAGCGCCGGAGCTTCGGCAGCTTCCTGGGTGAGACGGGCCTCGGTCCCGGGGCCAAGGTCGCGCTAGCGTGCGCGGCGCCCACGCTCGCGGCTGGCTGGGTCGGCGCTTGCGGCAGCCAGACTCGCCTCG
>JAHFDS010000539.1 GCA_023248855.1 Myxococcales bacterium | reverse complement strand
AGCCGGGTGCCGGAGCGGGCGGAGGCGGCGCCACGGCGGGAGCGCGCTGCCGGACCTGGACCTGCGGCTCCGGCCTGCGGCGCGCCTCGCGGGGCGGCGCGGGTCGCTCGATCCGCCGGACATTCGGCACGAACCCGGGCCACAGCTCGTGGCGCACGAACGCTCGCCAGATCTCGCGCACGTCCCCGGCCCGCTCGGCCAGCGCGGGCGCAAAGCCGCACAGGTACCGGCGAAGGCACTCGAGATCCCGCACGAAGTAGCCCTCCGCCTGCGGGTTCGCCGCGGCGCGAACCACCTGCGGCAGGTCGATGATCACGGGCCCGGCCGCGCCCATGAGCACGTTGTACGGCGACAGGTCGCCGTGGATGAGGTGCATGCACAGCATGCCGATCACCTGCGTGCGCAGGTCCGCGTAGACCGCGGTCGCCCGCACCGGGTCGAGATCGACGTCGACGAGCCGCGGCGCCGCCTCGCCCTCCCCGTCGGTGACGAGCTCCATCAGGAGCACGCCCTCGTAGAACATCACGGGCTGCGGCACGCGCACCCCCGCGGCGTGCAGCTTGTAGAGCGCGTCGACCTCCGCGGACTTCCAGGCCTCCTCGTCGGCGCGCCGTCCGAACCGGCTGCCCTTGGCGATGGCCCGGGCGGTCCGCGTGTTGCGCACCTGCCGCCCCTCCTTGTAGCCGGCGTTGTTCTTGAACGAACGGAGCGCGCGGTCCTTGTACACCTTCGCGCAGACGACCCGTCCCCCCTGGCGCACCAGCCACACGTCGGCTTCCTTGCCGCTCTTGAGGCGGCCCAGGGCCTCGTCGATGACTCCCTCGACGAGCAGTCGGTCGATCCCTTCCGGCAAGCTCACGACTCTAACTCGCGGCGGCGCCATCCTCCACTCGAGCCGTCGCCCGCTCCTCGGCCGCCAGGTGGCGCACGATGGTCTTCTCGCGCGGGAACACGACGTCAACCTCCGGGGGCCAGCCCTGAGCCGGGCGCGCCGCCTCGGGCAGCCCCTCGGGCAGCGCCATGGCCCGCAGGAGCAGGTATTTCGCCGTGTAGTCCTCGAGCAGGCCCAGGTGCTCGCTCACGATCTCGCCGCGCACGGCCTCCACGATCACGTCGCGATACAGGTACGCCTCGAGGATCGCCTCGTACGAGTTCGGCACCACGTTGAGCAGGGTGACGCCCATCTCGTTGACGCGATCGCCGGCGGCACCCACGCGACCGAGCATCGTGCGCTGCTTGAACACGCCCACGATGACGCCGACCGACTGCCCGAGCGCGTCCTTGAGCAGGTGCAGCACGTTGCGCAGGCTCCGCCACAGCCGGCGCGCCTGGCCGCCGTCCTTCAGGCGCGCGATCTCCGCCTGCCACCTGGCGAGCGCCGGCCCGTCCGTCGGCGCCGGGCGCACGATGCGGTCGACCGCCGCGAAGTCCGCCTCGTAGAGCAGGTAGCTCGACTTCGCGGCCCGGCCGGCCTTGCCGTGCGCCGTGGCGTAGCGGATCTCGAGGCAGCTCCCGAAGAGGCGCATGTGGCCCCAGATCCACTTGCCCGAGACCATGCGCACCAGCACGAACGCCCCGTTGAACGCGCGCAGGCAGGGGTCCGTCGCGGGCCGCTTGAGCGCCGCGATGATCGCCCCCGTCGCGATGAGCAGGAGGATGGGCCCCCAGAAGGCGAACCCGAAGTAGTAGTGCAAGGACGACATCGGCTGGAGGGTACCGCGTCCGGTCATCTGGTATCCCTCCAGGCGCTGCATGCGCGCTGGGAAGCCGCCAGCGAGGCCCTGGCCGCGCTCGAGGGATGACGCTACTGCTGCTCGGCCCGCCCCAGGGCGTCGATGCGCGTCCGCCACTCGGGGTCGTCGCCGAAGTGTGACGCCAGCTGGCTCAGCAGCCGGCGCACCTTGACCACGAGGAGCGGCGCCAGGACCGACCTCACCTGCGTCGCCACCAGGGTGTCGAGCGCATCACCGAGCAAGGCGCGCGCGTTGGCGAGCGAGCCGGCGTCGTGGAGCTCCTGCACCACGCCGATGGCGGCCGCGAAGCGCTCGGGGAGCGATCGGCTCTCCTCCGCCAGGGCGACCCTGGCATCGGCGTATTGCACGAGCGTCGGGTCGATGTGCAGGACCTCGGTGATGGCGAACGTCGGCGCGCGCTGCGGCTCGACGCCAGCAGGGGGCACGCTCGCTCGGCCGATCGAGAAGTCGAGCGTGAACACCGTGCGACCGATCGTGAACGAGTCGCCAGGCACGAGGCGCGCCCGCTTCGGCCCGGGCTGACCGCTGACCATCACCCCGTTGTGGCTGCCGAGGTCCTCGATCCACACGCCCTGGAGCGTCACCAAGAGCTGGGCGTGGCGCCTCGAGGCCGCGCCATCCTGGATCGCGATGTCGCACTCGACGTCGCGGCCGATCACGAGTTGCCCCTCGTCGGGCAGGAGCAACTGCCGTCCCCGGTACCGCAGCACGTACCGCGCCATCTCCGCCCCCTGCTTGCCATCTTGTGCCCACACCGGGGCGCCGGCAAGGCAAACGCAACTACCCGAAAGCGCGGGCAGATCTCGAGGAGGCTTCGGACCCGCGGGCGTTGATGCGACAGTCGACCCTCATGGCGCGTCGGCCCGCATGAAGGTGCTCCTACCCGACATCGCTGCGCTGCGGCTGGCGCTGGGTCTGCCAGCGCTGCAGCGCAAGGGCGTGGAGATCGTCGTCGCCAGCGACGCGCTCGAGGCCCGTCGGCTCCTGCGCGAGCACCGGCCGCGCCTGGCGATCCTGTCCGTCGAGGGGGACGGCAAGAATCGGACGGGCGCCGAGATCTGCCGCGAGGCGCGCGCGTGCGAAGACCTGCGGCAGACCGCGATCTTCCTGTGCGCGGAGGGGGCCATGACGGCCCGGCAACGGCGGGAGGTGCAGGCGTCCGGTTGCGACGAGCTCATCGAGCTGCCGCTCAGGCCCCGCCAGCTGCTCGACCGCGCGGCGCTCTACCTCGGGCTGGTCGAGCGGCAGCCGCGCCTCCCGGTCGAGACCCTCGTCGACATCGAGGGCATCGACTCGCCGTGCACGTCGGTGAACCTCAGCACGAGCGGCGTCCTCGTCCGCGCGCGCCAGGGGCTCGCCATCGACCAGACCGTGCGCCTGCAGTTCCAGCTGGCCGACCAGCAGCTGCTCGTCTCCGGCCAGGCGCGCCTGGTCCGCGTCGTCCCTGGAGAGACCGCCGAGGAGCTGCTGCTCGCCTTCAAGTTCCTCGATCTCGAGCCGTCGGCGCAGCGCGCCCTGGCGAACCTGTCGACGTTCCAGTACGAGGAAGGCGGCGGCTGGCGGCGCGTGACCGTGCGCGGGGCCATCACCGAGGCGTCGCCGCTCGACGCCCTGGCGCCGCTGCTCGTCGGGCGCGTGGAGATGGACCTGTCCGGGCTCACCTACATCAACTCATGGGGCACGCGCGCCTGGAGCCGCCTGCTCACGCAGGCGCAGGCGCGGCTCAAGGAGCTCAAGCTGGTGCGCTGCGCGGTGTCCTTCGTGCTGGCCGCGGGAATGACCGAAGAATTCATCGGCCCCGGGCGCATCACCTCCTTCTACGCGCCCTACACGTGCCCGCACTGCGAGCTCGACGAGCTCGTGCTGCTCGAGGTGACGCCCGCGCTCGAGGCCGCGCGGGACGCTCCGCCGCGCGACTGCCCGCGCTGCCGGGTGCCGATGGACTTCGACGACATCCCGACGGCCTACTTCGCCTTCCTGGGGACCTGAGCTCGATCGGACTCCGATCGAGCTCGGGCGCCGACGCGCTGCCGGGCATTGTGCGGGCCGGTGGGCTACACTCGAGCGTGGCCTCGTCGCTCAAAGAGCAGTTGCTACGCGCCGGTCTGGCGAAGGAATCCATCGATGCGCGCATCGAGCGCGCGCGCAAGCACGCCGAGGAGGCCCAGGCGCGGGTCGACGACGAGACCCTGGTCCCCGCCTTCGAGGCTGCCGCGACCGGTCGCATCGTCGAGCGCACGGACGAGACCGAGGCCCCGGAGGCTCACCCCGCGCCGCGGGCGGAGCGACCGGGTTGCACGGCGGCCACGAAGCGCAGCGTCGGGTGATCTTCCTCCGCCTTGCGGAGCAGCCACTCGTTCTCGAACAGCACGAGCGGCCGGTCCTCGACGTCCACCACGCAGGTGTTCCGACCGCCGCGCTCGAACCGGTCGAGGTCCACGTCGCCCTCGATCCAGCGCGCGTACTGGTAGGGCAGCCGGTCGAACTCGACCGCGACCCCGTACTCGGTCCTGAGCCGGTGCTGCGTCACCTCGAACTGCAGCACGCCCACGGCGCCCAGCACCGGGTCGCGCGAGAGGCGCTTGCGATCGTAAAATAGCTGCACGGCACCCTCCTCCGAGAGCTGCTCGAGGCCGTTCTTGAGCTGCTTGCGCTTCATCGGATCGCCGAGCCGAACGCGCACGAAGTGCTCGGGCGAGAAGCGCGGGATGCCCTCGAACTCGAGCGGGGAGGTCTCGCACAAGCTGTCGCCGATGCGCAGGATCCCGGGGTCCCACAGGCCGACCACGTCGCCGGCGAAGGCCTCCTCGATCTGCATGCGCTCCTGCGCCAGGAACTGCAGCGATTTCGTCAACG
>JAHFDS010000538.1 GCA_023248855.1 Myxococcales bacterium | reverse complement strand
CGCGCCCTGGGTTCCCGGCGTCGGCGTCGCCTTGGCCCGCGTCGTGGCGACGCGAGGCGTCGAACGGATCACTCCTGCCCGGCGCGTCGGGCGCACCCATCGCCGCGTCGTGCCCGTGTCCTCCGTCGGCGTTTTCGCCCGGGAGCGTGGGGCCACAGGCCGAAAGGAGCAGGACCACGAGGCCCCCCGCGCGCCACAGCGACTGCATGGCCCCGGAGGCTACCACGCTGCGCGAGCTACTCGGCGAGCACGTCGCGGAGCGCCCAAAGCTCCCCGGCAAGCCGGCCCGCCGCTGCCGCATCCTCGGCCTCCGCCTCCGCGAGCGCTGTCGTCACCTCCGCCTGATCCAGCACGGCCGATGGCTCGACCGACTGCGGCCCACGCACGCGGAAGTTCCGCTCGCAGGCGTCGACCACCGGCAACCCTCGCCGCCCGGTGGTCCGGACGGGCAGCCCGTGGATCCGACAGGCCAGCGGCCGCCCGGCGTACACCGCGCAGCGCCCATCGTCCTCGAGCGCCGCGCAGCGTCCCCGGGTGCGCCCGCGCGCCCTGCGGCGGAGCCGATCGCGAAGCACCACCTCGAGCCCCGCCGCCGCACGCCGGACCGCCTGGGCCTCCACGCCCGTCACCAGGAGCTCCACGTGGCAGCAGTCCGCGCAGCCAGCGCTGCAGTCCATCTGCGCCCCGTGCCGCTCCTGTACGCGCGCGAAGAAGGCGTCCACACGCGCCCACAAGATCTCGAGCCGCGCACCGGTGCTCGTGCCGGAGCCTCCACCCACGCCGCCACTCTGCCACGCCACGTGCACGCGGGCCGCGCGCTATATTCGCCCGATGCGCTGCCTGCCGCTCATGCTTCTGCTGCTCGTGCCTTCGGCCGCCCTCGGCCAGAGCCTCTCCGCGCGCGAGATCCTCGACAAGGTGCTCGAGTCCGACAGCTTCGGCTTGTCCAGCGCCGATGTGCGCGCCCGCGCCGTCGCGAAGGACGAGCTCGGTTCGCAGCGCGAGCTCTCGTTCACCGCGAAGTCGCGCAAGTACGCGCCCCGGCTGTCGCGGAGCCTGCTCCGCTTCACGTCGCCCGCGGACATCAAGGGCGTGGGCTTTCTGCAGCTGCAGAAGAAGGACGGCGACGACGACCGCCACCTGTTCCTACCCGAGCTCAAGAAGTCCCGCCGCATCAGCGGCAAGATGCGCGGCAACGCCTTCATGGGCACCGACTTCAACTACGCCGACCTCGACCGACGCGACATGCGCGACGCGAGCGCCACGGCGAAGGCTGGCGAGAATCTCGGCAAGCTCGCCTGTCATCACCTCGATGTGCAGCCGACGGGGGGCGACGCGGTCTACGCGCGCCTCGAGATCTGGGTACGCAAGGACAACCTGGTTCCGCTCAAGACGCTCATGTTCAACAAGGCCGGCGTCCTGCTCAAGACGCTCCAGACCCAGGAGCTCAAGCGCATCAAGGGCCGGTGGTTCATCACACGCTCGCTCATGACGAACCACGCGGAGCACAGGACCACCGAGCTCACGCTCGAGGAGATCACGCCGCGTGACGACGCCGACGACGAGGCGTTCACGGTCCGGAACCTCGAGAAGATCTAGATGGCCGGCCGCGATTCGCGGAGATCCGCTCCCGTCGCCTGCTTTCTCCTTCTCTTGTGCGTCCATACCGCGCTCGACGCCGCGCTGCCCGCCGTCGCCCTTGCCGCCCCACGCAAACGCAAGAGGTCTGCGCCGCCGCCGCCGCCCCCGGTCGCGCCTGCGCCTGCGCCGACACCGTTGCCGCCCGCGCCCGAGCCGCCGCAGTGTCCGCCGTGCAAGGAGGACAAGAAGGACGACGGGGGCGACGTCGTCGAGACCATCGACGAGACCGGCGCGTCGAGCGGCCCGAAACCCCTGGCCCCAGCTCCGGTCGCCGGCGCCGCGGCCGGCAAGGCCGACGCAGAGAAGCTGCAGGCACGCGGTTTCGCGCGCCTGCACGGCGCAGTCGGCTATGCGCGCGAGGGCTTCCACCCGGACCGGCCGGATCCGCTCTCGCCGCCGTTCGACGTCCTTGCCGCCGGGGCGCAGCTCTACCTGGCGCTCGGCTATGCGCGCGGGCGCGCGTTCGAAGCGGTCGTATCCGGGCAAGCGATCTACGGCGTGTTCGAGCAGGATGCCCGCATCGCGGAGGCGTGGAACGGATTCAACGGCTTCGCCACCCGGACCTCCTTCGAGGGCCTGCTGCGCGAGGCGTTCGTGCGCGTCGGCACGGGCCCGTTCGACCTGCGCGTGGGCCAGCAGCGCATCGCCTGGGGGCGCTCGGACGGCTTCGCGCCGAACGACATCCTCGACGCGCGAGATCTGCGCGATCCCTTCCTTTCGGAGCTCGAGCTCACGCACCTGCCGAACTTCGCCGTCCGCGCGGATGCGGACTTCGGCTGGGGCAGCCTCCAGCTCGTTGGCCACCCCTTCTTCCAGCCAAACCGCGCCGACACCTACGGCTCGAACTGGTCGATCGTGCAGCCTGACGCGCCCGGGCCCTACCGGGGCCTCGTCAACCTCGCCGAGCGCATGACGGACCGCACGCTCCACGATCAGATCCAGCCCCTGCTCGGCCAGAGCCAGGTGCCTGACCGCGACTTCTCCAGCATCTCTCCGGGCGTTCGCTTCGCCTGGACGGCTGGTGGTGTGGACGTCTCGCACTACTACCAGTACGGGTACGATCATACGCCGCGTCTGCGCATCGATCCGATGTTCGGGCAGCTCATCGGCATGGTGGACTTCGCGGCCCTCACGCCCGAGCAGCTCACGGCGATCACGACGCCCTTTGTGGTCGGCCCGCGTCCCGTCACCAGCGAGTACCTCCGCCGTCACCACGTCGGCCTCGACGTGCAGGCGGTGGCCGGCCCGATGACCTTGCGCCTCGACGCGGCGTACGACTCCGCGCTCGTGCTCTATCGGCGCGACCTCCAGGGCCTGGCGGCGCCTGTCGTGCAGGCCGTGGCAGGCGCCGAGTACTCCGGCGGCGAGTCCGGCAAGGTGGTCAACCTCGAGGTCGCCTACGTGCGCGTCCTCGATCCCATCGCTCCGGCGAGCCTGCTGTTCTACGAGGCGAACACCTTCGGCGTCGCGGGTGTCATGCGCTGGACGTTCGTGGGTCGCCTCGAGCTGCAGCTGCGCGGGACGGCGTCGCTGCAGCCGGTCGGCTACTCCCTGCAGCCACAGATCTCGTGGCGCCTCGGCGACGTCTGGCTGCGCCTCGGTGGCGTCCTGCTCGGCGGCGATCTGGGCAGCTATGGCCACTACTACCGGCGCAACCAGGCCGTCTATGCCATGGTGAAGGTGGACCTGTAGGCGGAGATCCTCGCTTTCGCCTGTCACCCCGCCGTGCTACGAAAGCCAGCTGCCGTGCAAAAGAACTACGTCCTCGACACCAACGTCCTGCTCCACGATCCGCGCGCGATCCTCAACTTCGACGACAACACGATCGTCATCCCGATCATCGTCATCGAGGAGATCGACACCTTCAAGAAGGAGGCGTCCGAGCGCGGCCGCAACGCTCGCGAGATCGCGCGCCGGCTCGACGAGCTGCGGCTCGAGAACGGCACCAAGCTCTCGGACGGGGTGACCCTGTCGAACGGCGGCCGGCTCAAGGTCGCGATCGGCACGCGCTCCGTTCCCGATGCCCTGCGAGCCTCGCAGACCGCGGACAACTTCATCCTGGGCGTGGCGCTCGAGGTGCGCGATCAGGACAAGAGTCGCCCGACCATCATGGTCACCAAGGACGTCAACATGCGCATCCGCGCGGACGCCTTGGGGCTCGACGCGCAGGACTACGACACCGATCGCATCGCCTTCGACGAGCTCTACTCGGGTTCGGGCGAAGTAGACGTGAGCTCGGCCCAGATCGACGAGCTCTACGCCAAGGGCTCGGTCGAGGTCGCGCCGCCCGAGGGGCGCGTCCTGCACTCGAACCAGTACCTGCTCCTGCGCGATCGCGAGAACCCGCAGCACACGGCCTTGTCGCGCTACGACGCCAAGCAGAAGCGCGCGGCGGCGCTGCGCAAGCTGCGCGACGGGGTGTGGGGCATCCGCCCGCGCAACCGCGAGCAGCACTATGCGCTCGACCTCCTGCTCGACGACGACATCAAGCTCGTCACGCTGGTGGGCAAGGCCGGCACCGGCAAGACGCTGCTCGCGCTCGCCGCGGGTCTGCAGAAGTCGGTCGAGGAGGGCATCTACCACAAGCTGCTCGTGTCGCGACCCATCTTCCCGCTCGGCCGGGACCTCGGCTTTCTTCCGGGCGACGTCGAGGAGAAGCTCAATCCGTGGATGCAGCCCATCTACGACAACATCGAGCTGCTCCTCGGTCTGTCGAAGAACGACAAGAAGGACGGGCGCAGCTACCACGAGCTCATCGACCTCGGGTACATCGAGATCGAGCCGCTCACGTACATCCGGGGCCGGTCGATCCCGAACCAGTTCATGATCGTGGATGAGGCGCAGAACCTCACACCTCACGAGATCAAGACGATCATCACGCGCGTTGGCGAGGGGACGAAGATCGTCCTGACCGGTGATCCCTACCAGATCGACA
Source organism: Myxococcales bacterium (assembly GCA_023248855.1). Lineage (GTDB taxonomy): Bacteria > Myxococcota_A > Polyangia > JAHFDS01 > JAHFDS01 > JAHFDS01. Next base: position 47 of record JAHFDS010000538.1, on the reverse strand, counting down.
ACCCCTACGTGGACGCTTCGTCCAATGGCCTGACCACCACGGTCGAA
>JAHFDS010000136.1 GCA_023248855.1 Myxococcales bacterium | reverse complement strand
CTGCCGCCCGCGCTCGGCCGCGTGACCGTCGCGCTGCGCGAGGCCCTGGATGGCGAGCCGGTGTGGCGTTCGCTCCTGGCGGCGCGCGCGCAGCGGGTCCACGTCGCACCCCTCGTGGGCGGTCGCGCGCTCGGCGACGTGGCCTGGTCGCTACGGCCCCTTTCCGAGGGCCCGGCGACCCTGCCACACCCGACGGCCCCGCTCGCGGAGACCACGCTGCCGCCGTCGCTGCGCCGCGCGGCCCTCATCGAGGAGACCGCGCGCGACCTCGAGTCGGCGGTGCGTCACCTGGCCTCGCTGCACAAGCTGCCCGAGGGGGTCGAGGCAGACGCCCTGCAGAGCGTGTTCGGGGGCGCCTCGGCGCGCATCGGCGATCTCCTGGAGGCGCTGACGGGTCGCGTGGTCGGCCTCCTGCGCGAGATCGAGGCGATCCCACCGGGCGAGCAGACCAAGCACGAGGCGCTGCTCGCGGCGGGCCGGCGCCTGGCCGACTTCTATCGTGCGTCGGTGCCCGAGACGGATGGGGGGCTCACGCTGGGCGAGGTCGCCCGCTGGTCGAGCCGCATCAGCGCCGCCCTGTCGCACGTCGAGGCCTTCCGCGTGCTGTTCGTCGCGGACGCGCTCGGGCTGCCCATGTGATCCGGGCCGCTGCCTGATGCCAGCGGGACCGCTCGCCCTCATCTTGCTGTCGGCGCTCTTGCACGCGGGCTGGAATGCGCTCGTCAAGCGCTTGCCCGACACGCGCGCAGCCACGGTCGGGGTGCTCCTCGGCGCGACCGTCTTCGCGGCGGCGGCGGCGCTGCACGCGGACGCGCCCTGGTTCGCGACCCCGCGTGCGCTGCTGCTCGGGTGCCTGGCGGGAGCGTTCGAAGGCGCCTACTTCATCACGCTGGGTGCAGCGCTCGCTCGCTCGTCGCTGGGGGTCGCCTACACGATCGCCCGCGGCGGCGCGATCCTGCTCGTCTGGCCGCTGTCGGTGGCCCTGTTCGCCGAGCCGCTGACGCCCCTCGGGGCCCTGGGCGCCGGAGTCATTCTCGGAGGGCTCGTGATGTGCGCGCTGCCGGCCATGCGGGGCGCAGGCAGCGGCGTCCTCTTCGCCGTGCTGTGCGCCGCCAGCATCGCCGGCTACCACCTCTGCTACAAGGCTGCGCTCGCGGCCGGCGCCCGGCCCGCGCCCCTGTTCGCGCTCTCGCTCGCGGTCGCCCTGCCGCCGAACGTCGTCCTTCTTGGCGCGCAGCGACGCCGAGCGCTCGTCGCGCTGTTCCGCGCGCGCCCTCTGGTGGTCGGCCTGGCGGGCCTGCTGTGCACGGCCTCCTTCGTGGTCTTCCTGGGTGCGCTGGGTAGCGCGGGGGCGGGGGCGGTGCTCACCCTGCGCAACACGTCGGTGCTGTTCGCCCAGGGCTTCGCGCTCGTCATCGGCGAGCGGCCACGCCGCGTCGAGGTCGCCGGCGCGGCGCTGGTGGCCGTCGGCGCAGCGCTCCTCGGCTGGCCGCCGCGGTGAGCCTCAGCCGCCGCCGCCGAACGAGAAGGTGTGGCCGAGCGTGAACAGCGTCGTCTTGGACTGCTGCCCGAGGGTCGTGTTCCCGCCGAGGGAGAAGTGGCCATGCTGGTGGTCGCCGGCGGTGTAGATCCACACGTCGAGGCCCGGCATCACCAGCGTCTTGGCCAGGTCCTTCTCGACCGTCGGGCCGATGCCCTCGCGGTCGAGCGACACCGACACCAAGCGCAGGAGGTTCGCATAGGGCACCACCGACAACCACGGCAACACCACGATCTCCGCCTGCACCGCGCCTGCGATGGCGGTGCCGGTCACGGACAGGCCGCGCAGCGTGGCCGGCTCCACCGTCGAGCGTGCGACGAACAGCCCCAGCACCGCCCCGAGGATGAAACGGTCGTCGGGCCCACCTGCGATCCGCAGGCCACCGCCGACGGTGCCGCCCGCCAGCTGTCCAGCCAGTCGGTCGCTCGTGGCCTTGACGAACAGGCCGCCGCCCGTGACGAAGAAGCGGTCGTCGATCGCGTACAGACCCGCCATCGCGACGCCCACGAGCGGGCTCGACTCCTCGCTGCCCGCGGACGCGCGCTGGGTCTGATCGCGATCGCGCTCTGCCAGGTGGCCGCCCGCGCCGTGCACCGTGAGCCGGAAATTTCCCGGGGTGAGCTGGAGCTGTGACAGCGGCGCCGGCTGGGAGAACATGGTTTGGTCCGACGAGTCCATCGTCTTGCCGGGCCTCGGCTGTGCGCCGGCACGGCCGCCGGCGAGCCCCAGCAGCGCCAGCGCCCAACCCATTCGCCTAAGCAGATAATTCGTCTTCATCGATCCAGACCTCCCCCGCCCGCACCTCGACCGCGAAGCGAGCGACGTGGAAGGACGGGTCGGTCATGCACCGGCCGGTCCTCACGTCGTACTCCCAGCCGTGGTACGCGCACGTCAGCGTCCTCCCGTCGAGATGACCCGACGAAAGCGGCATCCCTTGATGCCCACAGGTGTCCTCGATCGCGTGCAGTCGGCCGCCCAAGTTGCAGACGACCACCTCCCTTGACCCCACGCGCACCGCGCACGGGCGCCCCGGCGGGATCTCGCCCACGAGCGCGACGCGATGGATGCGGCTCATCGAGCCATCAGGCCCGGGCCATGAGCTGCTTGAGCACGTACGGCAATATACCGCCGTTCGCGTAGTACTCGACCTCGATGGGCGTATCGATGCGCAGCGTCACCGGCACGCGCTCGTCTCCGCCCTTGCGATGCACGACCAGGGTCACGTCCATCTGCGGCGCAAGGCCCGCGGCCAGGCCGACGAGATCGAAGGTCTCGCTGCCGCAAAGCGCGAGCGACTCTGCACCGGTCCCCTCCTTGAACTGCAGCGGCAGGACGCCCATGCCCACCAGGTTCGAGCGGTGGATGCGCTCGAAGCTCCTCGCGACCACGGCGCGCACCCCGAGCAGCGCCGTGCCCTTGGCGGCCCAGTCGCGCGAGCTGCCCGTGCCGTACTCCTGCCCGGCGATGACGACGAGCGGCGTGCGGGCGGCGAGGTAGCGCACCGACGCGTCGTAGATGTCGAGGCGATCGCCCGACGGCTGGTGCACCGTGACGCCGCCCTCGACGCCAGGCACCATGAGGTTCTTGATGCGCACGTTCGCGAACGTGCCGCGCACCATGACCTCGTGGTTGCCACGCCGCGCGCCGTAGCTGTTGAAGTCGGCGGGCTTGACGCCGTGCTCCTGCAGATAGCGACCGGCAGGCGAGCTCGCCTTGATCGAGCCAGCCGGGCTGATGTGGTCGGTGGTGATCGAGTCACCGAAGATCGCGAGCGGGCGCGCGCCGACGAGGTCCACGATCGGCGCCAGCTTGCCCTTCGGGCCCTCGAACTGGGCGAAATACGGGGGATGCTGCACGTAGGTGGATCCCGCGTCCCACGCGTAGACCGCGCCCTTGGGGCTCGGCACCTTCTGCCACAGCGGATTCTGCGCGCCCAGGTCCCCGCCGTACAGGCGACGGAACGTCTCCGGATCCTGCGCGGAGGCGAGCAGCGCCGCGACCTCCGCCTGCGTCGGCCAGAGGTCGCGCAGGAAGACGTCCTGGCCGCCCTGATCCTTGCCGAGCGGCTCGGTCAGCAGGTCGAGGTCCACGCGCCCCGCGATGGCGTAGGCGACCACGAGCGGCGGGCTGGCCAGAAAATTGGCCTTGATGCTCTGGTGCACGCGCGCCTCGAAGTTGCGGTTGCCCGAGAGCACCGCGGCGCCGATGAGGTCCTGCTCGGTGATGGCCTTCTCGATCTCGGGGGCCAGCGGCCCCGAGTTGCCGATGCAAGTCGTGCAGCCGTAGCCGACGGTCTGGAAGCCCACCGCGTCGAGCGAGGCCTGCAGCCCCGTCTTCTGGAGGTACTCGGTGACGACACGCGAGCCGGGCGCGAGCGACGTCTTGACGTGCGGCTTGGCGCGCAGGCCCCGCGCTGCCGCCTTCTTGGCGAGCAGGCCCGCCGCGAGCATCACGCCCGGGTTCGAGGTGTTGGTGCAGGAGGTGATGGCCGCGATGAACACGTCGCCGTGGCCGAGCGCCGTGGGCGCCTTGCGCACGGTCGTGCCGGTCTTGCCGTAGCCACCCGGCAGCGGCGCCGCGGCGAGATCGGCGAAGGTCTGCGCCAGCTTCGAGAGCGCGATGCGATCCTGCGGGCGCTTCGGGCCGGCGACGCATGGCTCGACGCTGCCCAGATCGAGCTCGACCACCTGCGAATAGTCGCACTGGCCGGCCTTCGGGATGCCGAACAGCCCCTGCGCCTGCCAGTAGCTGCGGCACGCCGAGACCTGCTCGGGGCTGCGGCCCGTCAGGGCGAGGTACTCGCACGTCCGTTCGTCGGGGGGGAAGTAGCCCATCGTCGCGCCGTACTCGGGGGCCATGTTGGCGATGGTGGCGCGCTCGGCCAGGAGCAAGGACGCCGCGCCTTCTCCGAAGTACTCGACGAACTTGCCGACCACCTTGGTCTTGCGCAGGAGCTCGGTCACGGCGAGGACAGCGTCGGTCGCGGTCGTGCCCTCGCGCAGGTGGCCGTGCAGGTGCACGCCCACGACGTCGGGCTGCAGGAAGTACACCGGCTGCCCGAGCATGCCGGCCTCGGCCTCGATGCCGCCGACGCCCCAGCCGACGATGCCGAGACCATTGATCATCGTGGTGTGCGAGTCGGTGCCGACCACCGTGTCGGGATAGTAGACGCCGTTCCTCTCGATCACGCCGCGCGCGAGGTGCTCGAGGTTGACCTGGTGGCAGATGCCGATGCCAGGCGGGACGATGCCGAACGTCTCGAACGCCTGCATGCCCCACTTGAGGAACTCGTAGCGCGGCGCGTTGCGCGAGAACTCGAGCTCGAGGTTGAGCGTGAGCGCGTCGGCGCGGCCGGAGTAATCGACCTGCACCGAGTGATCGACCACGAGGTCGACCGGCACCACGGGCTCGATGCGGGCGGGGTCCGAGCCGAGCCGCTTGGCGGCGTCGCGCATGGCCGCGAGATCGACCAGGAGCGGCACACCCGTGAAGTCCTGCAGCAGGACGCGCGCGACCACGAACGGCACCTCGGCGGTGCGCGCGGCGCGCGGCTTCCACGACGCGAGGTTTCTTACGTCGAGCTCGCGCACGCGCTTGCCGTCGCAGTTACGCAGCAGCGACTCGAGCACCATGCGGATGCTGACGGGCAAGCGCGAGATGGCGCCCAGGCCCGCCTTCTCGAGGGCGGCAAGGGAGTAGAGCTGACCGGTCCTGCCGGCCGGGAGCGCAAAGGTTTGCAGGGTGTCCGGGAGGTTCATGGCCGCGGAGCGTACCGCTCCTTGGGTGCGCGCGAAAGCCCGCGACCGAGGCGGGACGGGCCTCCAGATCGCCTGCCGATCAGGCTAAGATGCCGCCATGCGTAGATGGCTCATGGGTGGCGCGATGGTGCTCGCGCTCGGTGCGTTCCAGTCGCCGCCGCCGGCCCCGCCGGCCGGCAAGGCCGACGCGAAGGCAGAGGCCGAGGCGGGCAAGAACAAGATGAAGCATTGCCCGAGCGCCGTGAAGGGGGCCAAGACCGAGGCGAGAAACCACGACGGCGGCGTGGAGCTGACGATCACCGGCAAGGGCGCCAAGGAGATCCAGAAACGCGCGGCCTACCTGGTGGAGCTATCGACCAGGCGGCCCTCCCCCGAAGAGGCCCTCAAGGAAGCGAGGGACAAGGGGGCGAAGAAGCACTCCGGGGCGGGTGAGTTCGGCGGCGGCGTCGGCTACTGCCCGGTGGTCATGAAGGACACGGTGCTCGAGGCCAAGAAGACGCCCAAGGGCGTCGTGGTGTCTCTCAAGCCGACGCGCCCTGGCGACGCCGACGCGCTGCAGAAGATCGTCCGCGAGCGCCTCGCCAGACTGCCCTCGCTGCTCAAGGAGTAGCCCTGGATCGCCCTACAGCTGCGCCTCGTAGGCGTCGGCGCGGCGCCGCTTGATGGCGTCCTGCTTGGCCTCCGAGCGCCCCGAGGCCTCGGCCTTCTTGACGTCGTCGAGGGCACCGCCGAGCACACGCGCCTGCGCCGCCGCCGCCGGCATCGCCTTGGCGTCCTTCGCCAGCGACGCCTGACGCTCGCGGATGATCTTCTCGGCACCCGCGCGATCGCCCTGCTGGAACTTGTCCATCGCACGATCCAGGTCGGCCTGTGCAACCACGGTCACGGCGCGCTCCGCGACCGCGCGGTTCACCGAGGCCACGACTGCTTTCCGGTCCTGCGTGATCCCGGCGAAAAGGCGCGAGCGCGTCGCGAGGGCCTTGCCCGCCACCGAGACCAGGCGCGTCTCCACGTCCACGAGGGGCACCGGCCCCGAGCCACTGGTGGCGCCGGCTTCGACCGCGAGCTCGGCGAGCACGGTCACCACCTGTCCGGCCGCGAGATCGCCGAGATCGACCGTCGTCACGCCCGCCTTCTGCGCGAACGCGTAGCCGAACACGCGCCGCACCGCGACGCCCTGCATGGGGACGAGGCGCACCGCGGTCGTGCGGGCCACCACGCCGGCGAGGCGATCGAGCTCACCCGCGAGCACCGTCCCGAGCGTCCCGCTCGACGCGACGTAGTGGTAGCGGCCGGCCCCCACCTGCGCGAGCTGGGTCATGAGGCGCTCGTTGTAGTCCTGCCCGATGCCGACCGTCGTGGTCGTGACCTGGCGAGCCCGCGCCCCTCGCACCAGCGCTTCGAGCCCCGACTCCGTGTTCGGCTGCCCGTCCGAGATCAGGATGACGCGGCTCGAGCGCTGCTCTGGCGCATGCTGCGCAGCCTGCGCGTAGCCACCGGCCAGGCCCGACACCATGTCGGTGCCCCCGCGCGCCGTGAGTCGCGCGATCGCCGCCCGCGCGGCCGCGAGGTTGTCGCCTTGCACCGCGATCGGCGCTTGCAGCACCTCGTGGCCGTCGTCGAAGCTGACGACGCTCACCACGTCGCCGTCGCGCAGCTGGCCGAGCAGCGCATGGGCCGCCGCGATCGCGTCGGTCATCTTACTGCCCGCCATCGAGCCCGAGCGGTCGATGACGAGGGCCAGGTTCACCGGCTCGCGCCGGTGCCGGTCCGCGTCGGCTTGCACCTTGATCATCACGTGCGTCGTGGCGGGCTGTCCCGCCAGGAGCTTGCCGTGCCCCAGCGCCGCCTCCACCTGCACCGGGCCGCGCCGGGTCTTCGCCACCGCCCCCGCGTCGGCGGCCGCCGCGAAGGGCGCAAAGCCCAGGACCACCAGCGCGACAAGGCCCATCGTCGCCAGGGCGGCGACCGCATCCCACATCAACGCACGTCGTTCGTTCCCGGGCATCGCAACCTCCGATGCGCTGCGACGCACGAGCTACGGCGGAGATCCCGGCCCGCCCACGAGGGGGCAGGCGGGGCTACGCGACGGCGCGCGACGGGGCGATGCAGACGCAGTTTCGGCCGGCGCGCTTGGCCTCGTACAGGGCCGCGTCTGCGGCGGCGACCAGGTCGAGCGCCGCCTCCGCGTCCGAGGGGGCGCTGGCGATGCCGATCGACACCGTCACGACCTCGCTCGCGGGCTCCATCGGCATCGCGCACACCCGGGCGCGGATCTGCTCCGCCACCTCGGCTGCGCGCGCCTTGTCCGTGCCCGCGAGCAGGATCGCGAACTCCTCGCCACCGTAGCGCGCCACCACGTCGTTGACGCGGCGGCCCTCGCCGAGCACGCGCGCGAGATGGCGCAGCACGTCGTCACCGGCCAGGTGGCCGTGACGGTCGTTGAAGCGCTTGAAGTGGTCGGCGTCGATCATGAGCAGCGAAAGCGGCTGCTGGTTGCGCGCCACGCGCTCGAGCTCCAGCTTGAGCTGCTGCTGGAAGTAGCGATGGTTGTGCACGCCCGTCAGGCCGTCGGTGATGGCCTGCTGCTGCAGCCTCGCGTTGACCTCGGCCAGGCGTTCGTTGGCGTCCTCGAGCTTGGCCTTGGCGGCCTCGAGCTCCGCGGTGCGCTCGGTCACCTGGGCCTCGAGGCCCAGGTTGGCGCGGCGCAGCTCCTCGACCAGCTCGGCGTTGAGCCGCTCGACGCGGTGCTTCTGCAGGAGCTTTTCCACCGTGAGCCGAAGGCCCGGCTCGTCCCAGGGCTTGCCGAGGTAGTGATCCAGGCCTGCGCGGTTGATCGCGTAGACCACCGCGTCGAGGCCCGCCTGCCCCGTGAGCAGGATCTTCACGATGCGCTTGTCGCGCTCGTGCACGCGCTCGAGCAGCTCGACGCCCTTCATGCCGGGCATGATCTGGTCGGCGATCACCACGGCGATCCGCTCGCCGTCCCGCTCGAGCTCGTCGATGAGCTCGAGGGCCTCGGTCGCGCTGCGCGCCACCTCGATCTCGCACTCCTCACCGAAGCGCTGCTGCAGCTGCTTCTGCAGCGCCGTGAGGATGCCCTCCTCATCGTCGACGCAGACGATGTGCTCCCGGACCACCTCGCCGCTCACGCTTCACCCCGCGCACGCGGAACGGCCGCCATGGGACCCGTGTCCAGCCGGGGCAGCTGGTCGGGCCTCGGCAGAGTATCGACGATCGGCAGGTGCACCGAGAAGCACGTGCGACCGGGGACGCTCTCGACCTCGATGCGCCCGCGGTGCTTCTCCACGATGCGCCGCACGATGCCGAGGCCGAGGCCGGTGCCCTCGCCCTTGACCTTGGTCGTGAAGAAGGGCTCGAAGATGCGCGGCAAGACCTCGGACGGGATCCCGGGCCCGTTGTCCTCCACGTCCACGCGTACGAATCCCTGTTCCGCTACCGTCCGCAGCACGATCTTGCCTCGCCCGTCTCCATCGCCCGTCCCGTCATGCCCACCATCGGACCCCGCCGTCCGCGCCCTTCCGGCACGCAGCGCCTGCACGCTGTTGTGGATGAGGTTGGTCCAGACCTGATTCAGCTCGTCCACGTACACCGCGATCGGTGGGATCTCTCCGTATTCTCGCTCGACTTGTATACCATGCTTGATCTCGTTCTGGAGGATGACGAGCGTGTTCTCGATCCCATGATGGATGTCGGCCACCGCGATCTGCGCCTGGTCCAAGTGTGAGTACGACTTGAGCGCCCCCACGATCCGGGTGATGGACCCGATGGCCACGCGCACGGCGTGCATGCTGCGACGCAGGTAGCCGAGCTCCTCGAGATACGACACCAAGAACGGCAGGCCCCGCGGCCCGAACGGCGCCCCGAGCTCCACCAGCGCCGGGGCCGCGTCCGCGAGGCCGAGCTCGACCAGGGTGCGCGCGGGGCGCTCCGGATCGGGCACCCCGAGCTCGGCGAGCCGCCGCGACAGCTCGCGCGCGCCGCGACGCACCTCGACCGGGTGCAGCACGCGCGCTTGCTCGAGCCGCGGCCGTAGCTCGCCGACCAGCTGCCAGAAGCGGTTCCGGGTCGCGGCGTCGAGCTGGCTGCCGATGTCGCGCCCGCGATCGAGCAGGCCCGTGACGTTCTGATCGAGCGTGTCGACCGCGCCCTTGATGGCCGCGGCTGGCGAGTTGATCTCGTGCGCGACCCCGGCGACCAGCACCCCGAGCCCGGCCATGCGCTCCGACTGCACGAGCTGGGCTTGCGCCTCGCGCAGCTCCTGGAAGGCGCGTGCGAGCTCGCGGTTTCTCTGCCCGAGCTCCTGCGTGCGGTCGGCGACCTTGCGCTCGAGGTCGGCCGAGAACGACCGGACCTGGTCGTAAAGGCGCGCGTTCTCGATGGCGGTCGCCCCCTGATCGGCGAACGTGGCGACGAGGCGCAGGTCGGCCTCCGTGAAGGGATCGGGGCGCGTGACGACGAGCACACCGAGGACGCGGTCCTTGGTCTCGAGCGGCACGGCCAGGAGCGCCCCTTCGATACCGGCCCGGCGCGCGGCGTCGCCGAGGTCGCCGTCGTGCTCGACCGCCTCGACCCGCAGTGGCGCGCGTGCGGTGGCCGCAGTGCGCGCCAGGTCGACCACGCCCTCCGGCTCGCCCTCGAGCCCGCGCGCGGCGCGCACGCCGAGCTTGCCGGCTTCGGACAGCACGAGCGCGGTGGTGTGGGCGCGCAGCACCTGACCCGCCTCGCCCACCACCTTGTCGAGCACGTCGTCGAGCGCGAGCACGCTCGAGACGGCGCGGCCGATGTCGTGCAGCGTCTCGATCTCGCGGATGCGCGCGGCCAGGCGCTTCTGGTTGTCCGAGAGCGCCCGCGTCATCTGGGTGAACGCCTCGGCCAGATCGCCGAGCTCGTCGGCCGTCTCGATCGTGATCGTCTGCTGGAGATCGCCAGCCGCGATGCCGAGCGCGCCCGCGTGCAGGCGCTTGAGCGGCTCGACCATGCGCCGGGCGAGCATGGCCGCGAGGAAGAGGGCCGCCATGACGGCCGCCGCGGCCGTGCCGAGCAGCACGAGCTGCGACCGCTTGCGGGCCCCCACCAGGGTGGAGCGATCCACCGCGACGCCCACCATACCCACGTTGCCGCCGTCGACGCCGCGCAGCGGCGCGTAGCCGACCAGGTAGCTCTTGCCAGCGATCTCGGCCGCGCGCTGCTCCGCGCCGCCAAGCCCGAGCACGCGGTCGACCACCTCGCGCGGGGCTTCGAGACCGGTGAGCCTGCGACCGCCCTCCTCCACGAACGTCGAGGCCTGCGGCGTGGCTCCGCGATAGAGGACCACGTCGGCGCTGAGCGCGCCCTTCAAGTAGTCGGCGAAGTCGGCATCGAGCGGCGCCGACACGACGATCGCCCCGAGCAGGTTGAAGCCCTTGTCCACGACCGGGCTCGAGGCGCGCAGGACGAGCTCCCCTGGTGGATCCGCGACCTCGAGCGTGACGCGGCGCTCGAACTGCAGGGCGCGCTGGACCGCCAGCGAGGAGGGATGGGCGCGCAGGTCGCTGAGCGCCCCGAGGACGCCGCCGCCGCCCGCGGCGCGCGAGGCCACCAGGCGCCCCGTGCCGTCGGTGATCTCGACCAGGCCGAGCGGCAGATGCTCCTCCTTGGCCGCGAGCAGCATGTCGAGCCCGCGCGCGTCGCTGTCCCGAAGGAGCGCCTCGAGGTCCGACGACTCGGCGAGCCGGACCGCTTCCTTGCCCGCCGCCTGCACATGACGGAGCACCAGGTTGAGCGCGGTACGCAGCGCGCGATCGGTCTGGTCCCGGGCGGCCGTGTCGAAGCTGCGGAACACCAATGTCGAGGCGGCGACGCCCGCGGCGACGACTGGCAGAAGGCCCGCCACGGCCAGGAACAGGACGATCTTCTGGCGGACCCTCAGGCGCGCAAGGATGCCCACGAAGCGCCGCACGCGGCCCTCGTCCGGCCCCCGGGTCCCGCGCTGCCCGGGCGCTTCGGCCTGCAAGCGGCGCGCCCCCGAGGTCTCGACGCTGGTGCTCTGCGAGGGCCTCATCACCGGTTGCGGAACACGTCTCGGTAGTAGAGGACGCCGCTCGGCGCGTGCCGCAGGCCCCGCACGTCGCGGCGCGTGGCGATGGGGACGCGCGCGTGCGCCAGCGGCACCCAGGGAGCGTCGTCGGCGATGCGCCGGAGGGCGCTGCGGTAGAGCTCCGCGCGACGTTCCTTGTCGAACGAGAGCCGCGCCCACTCGAGCTGGCCGTGCACGAAGGGATCGGTGTAGTAGGCGGCGTTCTGGCCGCCCGGGCGGGCGTTGTCGCGGTCGAGCAGGATGAGGATGTTGTCGGGATCGGCGTTGTCGCTGGTCCAGCCGCGCAGGGCCAAGTCGTGCTCGCCCTTGTCGGTCAGGTCGAGGTGGCGCGCGAACGAGTTGACGACGATGTCGATCTTCATGCCGACGTCGGAGAGGTTCTTCTGGATGATCTCGGCGACCCGCTCGGGGTGGGGCAGATACGGCCGCTCCTCGCGCATCACGTAGAGCTTCGGCCGCAGGGTCTGGTCGTAGCCCGCCTCGACCAGCAAGGCCCGCGCGCGCTGCGGATCGTAGGCATAGCGCCGCACGTTGGGCTCGAAGCCCAGCATGCGCTCCGGCAGCGGACCGATCGCCGGGACCGCCAGCTGCTGGTACAGGAGGCGCACGATCGGCAGCTTGTTCACCGCGTGGTTGACCGCGCGGCGCACGCGCGCATCGTCGAACGGCGGGTGCTTGGTCTGCATCGCCAGGTACGCGACGTTGAACGACTCGACCAGGAGCGGCACCAGCTCCGGGTGCAGGCGCACGTACGGCATGTCGCCAGGCGAGACGCTGTACGCGACGTCGATCGCCTCGCTCTCGAGGGCGACCAGGCGCTGGCGCGGATCCGGAATGCTCCGGTAGACCAGCGTCTCGATGCGCGGCGCGGTGCCCCAGTAGTCGGCATTGCGGCGGAGCACGATGCCGTCCTTGGTCCAGCGCACGAAGCGAAAGGGCCCCGTGCCGGTGGGGTTGCGATCCAGGCCGTCGGTCGTCAGCGTGCGCGCCGGGCTGACGATCGCGACGGGCGTCATCGCGAGGTTCGACAAAAACGGCGCGTGCGCGGTCTCGATCGTGATGCGCACCGTGTGCGAATCGACCTTCTCGACGCGCTGGATGTTCTTGAACGAGGTCTCCCAGTACTTGTAGTCCGTGCGGTGGCCGGGGTGTCCACGATCGCGCTGCCGCTCGAAGGAGAACACCACCGCCTCGGCGTCCATCGGGCTGCCGTCGTGGAAGCGGACGCCCTTGCGCAGGTGAAAGGTCCAGGTCTTGCCGTCACCGCTCTGGTCCCAGCGCTCGGCCAGCTCGGGCTCGATGTCACCAGTCGCGCCGGTGTCGGACAGGCGGAAGCGCACGAGGTGCTCGTAGATCTGCTCGCACACCTCGGTGGACTCGGAGTCGGTCACCCGCGCGGGATCGAGCGTGAGCGCGTCGCGCCCCCGACCGACGATGACCCGCTGGTCGACCGAGACGGCCGGGTCCGGTGGATCGCAAGCGCCGAGCGCGAGCCCCAGCAGGGCCGCTGCCGGAAGCGGACGGAGCAACACGCTGAACAGCGTAGCCGATCGCCGGTGACGCCGCGTCGCGCGCAGCCTACGTAGGCGGATGTGGGGAACCGTCGGCGCGCGGTGGGTCACAAGGCGATCGCGGCGGCGACGCCAGCGCGGTCGAGCAGGCCGAGCGGCAGACGCACGCGCCACAGATCGAGCAGACCCCGGTGGGACGCGACGTCCTCGACGTCATGGAGGGCGCGGGCGACGTCCTCGGCCCCTGCGAACGGCGCCTCGCGCAGCACCGCGTGGGCCCGTGCCAAGAGGCGCGCGGTGCCGAGCTGCAAGCAAAGGAGCGTCCAGCCGCGGGCAAACGACAGGCCGCCGGTCGGGCGGCCGGCGTAGGAGCGGCCGAAGAGCTTGGCGCGCGCGAAGCGGCCGAGCAGGGGCTCGCTGCGAGCGACCTCGCCGATGGGGGTTCGCGAAAGGCGCGCGAGATCGACGTGGGCGTCGCCCAGCGCCAGCGTGCCACGCATGCGGTAGAGCCGGATCGGCGCGGCGCGGGCCGCACGGCCGCGCGCGGCGGCGACGAGCTGCCAGCACACCGACGCGTAGAGCGAAAGCAGCAGGCGATCCATCCAGCCCGCGCGCCGGGGAGGCGACGGCGTGGACTCCTCGTGCTTGCGCAAGACGGCGAGCAGCTCGGCGAAGCGCGCACCCTCGAGCTTGCGCAGGCGCACCTGCCCTAGGCGCCTGACCAGGGCATCCACGATCGTCAGACGCTCGGCAAGGGGCCGTGGGGAGGACAGGACCCCGTCGAGCTCGGCGTGGAGGATCTCGAGATCCGCCGCGACGACCCCGATGCCGCGCCCGTCGAAGGAAAGGAGCGCGGGCGCCGGCCCCGGCTCGCGCTCCTCGTAGTAGGCGCGCGCGAGGCCTGCGATCTGCGCGGTCTGCTCGGACAGCGGCTGGCCGTCCCCGCGCAGGACACCCTGGCAGTTGAAGCGCAGGCCGACCCGCACCTCGTCGTCGGCGCGCACGACCGTGTACGGGAAGAACCGGCAGGGCAACGGCTTGGCCGCAAGGCCCATCCGCGCGTGCACCAGGCATCGCGTCCCCTCCAGGAAGACGCACGCACCGCTCTGGCGGCGCGCCAGCCGGTCCCCCGCGAACATCTCGGACACCTCGGGAAAGAGGTCCCGCGCGGCCTCGAGGCGCCCCTTTTCCGCCGCCGTCAGGCGCACGTCGAGGTCGTGGCAGCAGCGCCCGCACTGCGTGCAGGTGAAGCGCTCGTCGGCGAGCACGTGGAGGCGAAGCGTGGTCACTTCCAGGCGCGGGCCAGCTCGCTCGCGTGGAGGTGCGCGAGCCCGTAGATCGTGAGCTGCGGGTTCACGCCCAGGCTGGTCGGCAGCACGCTGCCATCGATGACGTGGAGGTTCTCGACGGCGTGGTGCCGCAGATCCGCGCTGCGCACGACCCCACGCGCCGGGTCATCGCTCATCGCACAGCCACCCATCACGTGCGCGCTGAAGACACCCATGCGCAAAGGCGCATACGGGGCCCGGTCGAGCGCCGGAAGATCGGCCGCGGATCGGATCACGACGGAAGGATCGTGCGCGGTCCCCACCCACAGCGCGCCCGCGGCCAGGTTGGCCTGGCAGAGCGTCTTCGTGATGAAGCGCAGGCCTTCCCACACCCGCTCCGGCAGCACGTAGTCGAGCACCGGGGCGCCGCTCTCGCGCAGGGTCACCGTGCCGCCGGTCTCGCTCTCGTGAAACCCGTCGATGGTCAGGCCGATGTGCGCGCTCGTGTTCGCAGTGTCCTTCATCAGCTCGGCGTGCGCGGCGCCGAAGCCGGTGGTCGCCAGGGCGCGCAGCATCGGGTGCACCGGCGCGGCCTCCAGGAACACGCCGATCTTGTCGCCCCGGTTGCTGAAGTGACGGCTCGCGACGCTCTGCGGCGCGCCGAAAAAGCCGTTCACGGGCTCCTTGTAGACGCCCGCGACCGCCACCACCGGGTGCAGGAAGGTGCGGCGGCCGAGCATCGCGCCGCCGGGGCCGGCCCCGCCCAGGCCCGAGCGCAGGAGCAGCGCCGGCGAGTTGATCGCACCGCCCGCGCTGACGAACCACCTGGCCTTGATGGTCGCGCGGCCGACTCGCTCGCGACCGTTGTCCCCGAGACGCACACCCTCGGCCGAGACCACGCGCCCGCCGGCGACGACGAGGCGCTCGACGCGCAACCGCGAGACCACTTCGGCGCCTGCCTCGACGGCGTCGGGCAGGTACGTGACCAGCATGCTCTGCTTGGCGTCGTACGGACAGCCCATGCCGCAGTAGCCGCTCTGGCGGCAGCCGCGCACGTTGCGCCGCGTGACCTCGGCGGGGATGCCGATCGCGCGCAGGCCGTCGTAGAGCAGGCGGTTGTTGCGGTTGGCGACCGCGAGCAGGATCTCCTCGATGCCGAGGCGGCGCTCCACCTCGGCGAAGTGCGGCGCCAGGCGGGAAGGGGTGAGCGCGGCGGTCTGGTGGTGCTTCTGCCAGTGCTCGACCACGTCGTCGGGGGTGCGGAACGACGTGGTCCAGTTGACCACCGTGGTCCCGCCGACGGCCTTGCCCTGCAGGATGGCGATGCCGCCGTCCTTGGTCGAGCGGCCGCCAGCCTCCTGATAGAGGTTGGGGTACGCGTGGTCCTCGCGCGCGTCGAAATCCTTGCGCGAAAAGTGCCCGCCCTCCTCCACGACGAGGACGCGCAGGCCCGCCTTCTGGAGCAGGCACGCGGCGACCGCGCCGCCGGCGCCCGAGCCCACGATGCACACGTCGGCCTCGAGCACGCGATCGGCAGTCCAGGTGGACGCATCGGCGTAGGTTCCGGGCATTAGTGCCGCTCGTCAGAAGTCTGACCCGAGTAGCGTCGTGGAGAGAAATCGTCGAACGCCCTGCGTGCGGCACTCGCGAGCGCAGAGCGCGAGCAAACGAGACACCTATCCGGATCTTCTTGAACCTTCGACCTTCGACCTTCGACAGCGCACCCATGTCGCTGCTGCGAGGCGGCTGTCTCCAAAGCGCGACCAATCATCTACAGCTCCTTGGGCAGCGGGGGCGGGCCGGGGTAGTGGGCGTCCGGCCAGGTCGAAGGCTGGACCCAGTGCGCGCCCAGGGCCAGCTTGCGCAGGGCATTGTAGCCGCTGCGCCGCAGCGTGATCGACGAGTCGCGCCAGCGCGCAAGCGTGCGATCCTGCGCGGCCGGCGAGGCTGCAGAGAACGGCGCCAGGCGGCCGTCGAGCAGCGCACCCGCGATCGCGCTCTCGAACAGGCCGAGGAGCTGGCGGATCTCGGCCTGCGTCTCGGGCGCGAGGTACGAGAGCGCCTCGTCAGCCCCGTGCGCGATCGCGACCGGGTCGCCCGACGGCACGACGCGCGAGGCGACGGCGGCCATGACGGAGAAGGTCTTGCCGTCCAGGGCGCGCAACTTGCCGCGCGGCGCCACCTGCCGCGACGGCAGGAGCTGCAGCGTCACGCCGCCGCCGACCGCGAGCAGGACGCCCCCGAGGAGGCCGCGCCGAAGCAGGGTTCGTCGGTTCACGCGGACAGGATACCGCGGATTGTCCGGGTCACCGATCGAGCTCGATCGTCTCGGCTTCCGCGGCGTCCACGGCAGCGCAGAAGCGGACGAAGTCCGCATAGCGTGCGGGCGATACGCGAACGCGATGGACGTCGAGCGCCGCGCGCACGCGCACTTGCCCCCCGGGGCCGATCTCGACGGTGCGCTGGTAGCGGCCGAAGGGCGTGTCGAGCGTCAGCGCGGACGGTGCACGGCGCACGCGGCGGCCGGACGGCACCGCGAGGTCGAGCTCGAGGATGGACGGCGGCGGCGGCGCGAAGACGAGATCGGTGTGGCGCGCCGGCAGGGCGACGAAGCGTCGCTGGAGCAGCACGGGAAAGGGCGTGGCACGAAGGCCCCTTCCGGCCGACGGCGGGACCTGGAGCTCGAACCGAGCCGTCACGTCGCCTGTGCCATCCTCGCCGTGCCACGCGAGCGCAGTGACGCGTCCGCCCGGATAGTGGAAGCCGACCAGGCGCTGCTCGAGGTCCTGCGATCTGCCGTCTGGCGCCACCTGCTGGAGCTGCGCGCGGCGCTCGGCCGCCAGGAACCCCGACTCGACCTGATCGACCTCGAGCGCGATCGCGCCGTCGGGCGATGTGTGCAGGGCGACTCGCTGCCTGCGCAGATCGCGCTCCAGCGGCGGCGGCAGCGGCGCCACCGCGGGGGCATCCTGCGACAGCCGCAGGGCCAACGCCCCGACCAGGGCGGCCGGGAGCTGACCCGGCACGGCGCCGCGCGCTCGCGTGTCGATGGGGACCACGAGCTCGCCGAGGCGCACGCACACGATGGGCTCGGAAAACTCCTCGAGCTCCGCGCTCTGGCCGAGCTGAGGCGAGCGAGCCAGCACGAGCTCCGCCTGGAAGCCGGCCGCTTGCAAGAGGGCCAGGAGCAACGTCGCCCGGTTGCCTGCGGACCGGGCAAGGGCCGCCGTCGCGGGCTCCTCGATGGAGGAGGTCTGGTCGACCTGCTCGACCACGTAGCGATGGAGCGCGGCCAGGCCGTGCGCGTCCGCCTGGGGCGCGAGCCTGCGCGCCACCGAGCGCAGGTCCTCGCTTTGCCGCGTGGCCACGCCCACGCGCTCGGCCAGGAGCGCTCGCCAGCGATCGAGCGACAGCCCACGCGAGACGCGAACGGACGGGAGGTACTCGATCGCCAGCGGCGCGCCCGGCTCCTGCTCGATCTGCGCGGCCCCGGTGCGACGCATGACCAGCGCGAGCGCCTCGGTCACCGGCCTCGGCGCACCGGCACGAGCATCGACGTGGAGCGCCGCCGTGGCGCCCGCGAGCAGGTACTCCGAGCGCACGAGCGGCGCATCCGCGCTCGCGAAGTAGAAGCGCTCCCCGCGGAACGCGCCGGCAAAGGCGGCTGGCGCGCGCGCCTCGAGCAGCTCGAGCTCGACCACGTCGCCGAGGTCGAGATCGGGCGCGGAGATGCCCTCCTTCTCGGCGATCTCCTCGGCCTCGCGCACGGTGCCGTCGCGCTTGTGCGTGCGCACGGCCAGCACGGCGGCCCCGTCGGGCACCTCGACCTCGCCGAAGCGCTGCACACCCTCCTTGGTCAGGACCTGGATGAGGTTGTGCGTCAGCACCAGGCGCGCCCCCGATGGATGCAGCACCTCCACCGTGCGGTCGAGGATCATGCGCGACGGGCTCTGGAGCCGCGCCGTGTCCCTGCCATGGGCCGCGAGCAGCGCGCGCACCTCGGCGCGGCTCACCCGGAAGGGGGCGATCGGCGACGGCGTGCCGAGGGCAGCGTGGGCACGCAGGAGATCGTCGGGGTCGGCGTGCGCGGCAAAGGCGCGATCGAGCGCCACGCCCGCGGCGGCGCGATCGCCGAGCGCCGCGTCGAGGTCGGCCAGGCGCAGCCACAGCGAGGCGTCGTCCGGGGTCTCCTCCAGCAGCGTCGCCAGCTCCTTGCGCGCCTGCGCGAGCTCCCCGAGGGCCACGCGCAGGTCGACCAGGCTGTGACGGCGGCCCACGCGATCGGCCGGCTCGGGCAGCAGGGACAGGTACGCCTCAAGCGCCCTGCCGGCCTCGCCACGCTGCCGGTAGAGCTCGGCCAGGGCGTCGCTCGCGGGATCGCACGCCGAAAGCGAGCG
>JAHFDS010000537.1 GCA_023248855.1 Myxococcales bacterium | reverse complement strand
CATGGAGGAGACCTACTGCATGGTGGTCGCCACGGGCAACCCGCAGCCTGTCGACATCGCCCGCCTCGACGCGACCCTGGTCGCCGGCACTCACCACATGATCTTCTACGCCACGGACGAGCCCGTGGACGAGACGCCGAGGACCTGCTTTCCGTTCTCTGGCGTGATCCCCGGCTTCGGGACCTCGAACGGCATGGCGAAGGCGCTGACCATCACGCAATCGCCGCACGAAGTGCTGACGTTCCCGAACGGCGTCGCCTACCAGTTCAAGGCGAACCAGAACGTCCGCATCGAGATCCACTTCATCAACGCGTCCACGAACCCGGTCATGGGCAAGGGACACATGGACGTCTACAAGTACGCCGGTACTCCGGAAAACCGCGCCGATCTTCTCTTTGCCGGCAACCTGAACCTCAACATCCCGGCAAACCAGACGGCCATGTTCCAGGGCACGACCAACCTTGCCCCTGCGGACAAGATCTTCTCGCTGACGGGACATACTCACAAGCTCGGGACGCGCTTCACCATCGACTACATGCCGGCGAGCGGCCCGATGAACCAGGTCTACGAGAGCCTCGACTGGGAGCACCCGCCCTATCAGACCTTCGACCCACCGCTGACCTTCACCGCCGGCGAGCGCCTCCATTACACCTGCGCGTTCAACAACACGACGAACCGGCGGGTCACCCTGGGCGAGAGCTTCTACGACGAGATGTGCTTCTACTGGGCCTACTACTACCCGTCGCGCGGCTTCCTCTTCCTCCCGAACCTCTGAGCGCGTGGCCCGCGTCCTCTTCTATTTCGACCTCACCTGCCCCTACGCGTACCTGGCCTCGACGCAGATCGAGGCCCTGTGCGAGCGCGCCTCCGCCGAGCTCGTGTGGCGGCCGATGCTGCTCGGGGGCATCTTCCGCGCGCTGGCCGCGCCCCAATCACCGGGCGAGGCGATGTCCCCGCCCAAGGCGCGCATGAACTTCCTCGACATGCACCGCTGGGCCGACCACTTCGGGGTACCGCTGGTCATGCCGGCCGCGCACCCGCGCCGCTCGGTCGGCGCCATGCGCCTCCTGGTCGCGCAGCCGCCCGAGGCCCGGGCGCGGCTCGCCCATGCCCTGTTCGGCGCCTACTGGATCACCGGCGAGGACATCGCCGATTCCACCGTCCTGCTCCGGCTGGCCGCGGGCGCGGGCGTCGAGCCGCACGCGGCCGAGCGCGCGCTTTCCGATCCCGAGGTCAAGCAGGCCCTGCGGCGCGACACCGACGACGCGCTCGCGCACGGTGTGTTCGGTGCGCCGTCCTTCTTCGTGGATCCACCCGGCCTGCTGTTCTGGGGTCAGGATCGTCTCGGCTTCCTCGAAAAAGCCCTGGCCGGCTGGATCCCACCGGGCGAGGGCGCCTGATCGCCCCCAGGGCCGTGCTATTCTCCAGCGCAGGGGTTCGGGAGGGACGTATGCGGATCTTGACGGTCTCGTTCGAGAGCGCGCCGGCATTTCTGCGCGCCTTTCACTGGGGCCCCGAGGGCGGTGAGGTGGTGTTTGCGACGCGGGCGAGCGTCTCGCCGGACGAGCGCGTCCTGGTCGAGCTGCGCCTGCCGGGCATGTGGGAGCGCATGCTGCTCGGCGCGGTTGGGTTGCCCGCGCACACCGACCACGCGCGGGTGCGCTTCCTGCCCGAGGAGCGAATGTCGCTGGCGTTCGCGCAAGGAGTGGCCGAGGGCCATAGCCCACCCTCGTCGGGCCGGCGGCACCCGCGCTTTCCGCTCTCGATCCGCACCGAGTGGTCGGCCACGGCCGAGCCGCGCGGTCGCATCGTGAGCGCGACCTTCGACGTCTCCGCCACGGGCGCCTTCGTGCATTCCCTCGCTCCGCCGCGCGTCGGCACGGCGCTCGATGTCGTCATGTGCACCGGGGACCGGCGGTGCCCGCTGCGCGCCCGGGTGGCGCGAACGCGCACCGCGCTCTCCGCCGCCAGCCCCAAGGGCGACTGGGTGGCCGGCATGGGCCTGCACTTCGAGTCCCGCGACGCCGCGACGCGCACCTGGCGCGAGCACCTGCGGCGAATCGACGCCTCCGGCCAGGTCTGACGACCGCGTCGCGAATCACTGAAAAATTGCACCCTGGCTGCGGTATCCTCGAAAGGGACCGGCGGGCATGCGTTTCTTCTCCTACGCGCTCCGTTTCCTGGTGATGGCCGCGGTGCTGTGGTGGTACTCGCTCGTCTACGCCACGGGCCGTGTGCGCACCGCCTTCCTCCGCGATCGCGAGGCCAAGCGCGTGGCGATCGCGCACCTTCGGGGCCAGATCCTGCGCCGTGCCATGAGCCACCTCGGCGCCTGCTTCATCAAGCTCGGCCAGGTGCTCTCCACGCGACCCGATCTGCTCGACCAGGAGATCATCGACGAGCTGCGCAAGCTGCAGGACCGCCTGCCTCCGTTCGCCTTCGAGCGCGTCCGGGAGATGCTCGAGGCGGACCTCGGCCCGATCGCGGATCGGTTCGCCGAGCTCGATCGCACGCCAGTGGCGGCCGCGTCGGTCGCGCAGGTCCACCGCGCGCGGCTCAAGGACGGCACCGAGGTGGCGGTCAAGGTGCTGCGGCCCGACGTGCGCGACAAGGTCAACCGCGACGCAACCATCCTCCTCGCGATCGCTCGGCTCATCGAGCTGCACCCCTCGTGGCGGCTCTCGCAGCCGTACGCTCACCTCCTGCACTTCGTGGACGGTATCCGCGAGCAGACCAACCTCGACAACGAGATCGCCCACTACGCGCTGTTCCGGCGCAACTTCGCCGCAGTTCCGGGCGTGCGCTTTCCCGCGGTGTTTGCTCCCCTGTCGAGCCAGCGCGTGATGACGATGGAGTTCTTGCGCGGCCACAAGCTCGATGCGCTGCCGCCCGGGGACCACCGCGAGCTCGCGCTGCGCGTGCAGAACGTCATCTTCAAGATGTGTTACGAGGACGGCTTCGTCCACGCCGACATGCACCCGGGCAACCTGCTCCTGCACGAATCGGGCGACCTCGCGATCTTCGACGTGGGCCTGTGCAAGCAGCTCAGCGGCGACGTGTTCGACCAGTTCGTCGACTTCGCGCGCTGCATCGCCATGGGCACACCGGACGACTTCCTCGTGCACATGAAGAAGTTCCACACCTACGCGACCGACGTGGACTGGGTGGCGCTCGAGGCGGAGATGACGGCGTTCCTCGGCCGGTTCAGGCAGCGCAACGTGGCCGAGCTGGAGCTCGGCACGATGGTGCACGAGCTGCTCTCGCTGGCGCGCCGTCACCGGGTGCGACCCATGCCGGACATCACCCTCGTCCTGGTGGGACTCGTGACGGCCGAGGGCATCGGCAAGCAGCTACACCCCGACCGCAACCTGTTCCAGCAGACCGCCGAGTACCTGGTGGCGCTCCAGATGCGCCGCGCCGCCGAAGCCGCCGCCCGCGCTCGCGCCGCCTCCTGACGCGGTGGGGTCAGGCGCGGTAACATGTCCGCTGCGTGCTCTCTCGCCGCAAATCTCGACGTTTCGAGGCGCGCCTGGAGGGCAGCTACGCACCGCTCGAGACGCCCAGGGACTCGCACCCCACCGTCACCACCAACCTGAGCGCGAGCGGCTGCACGATCGTGACCGGAGAGCGCACCGAGCCCATCGGGGTTCGGGTCCATCTCGAGCTCCGCATACCCGCCGGTGAGCGTGCGACCTTCGTCGCAGCGGTGGTGTGGAGCCGCGAGCCCAAGCGCGCCTCGAGCGGCGGCATCATCCTGCCGGGCCACTCCGGGGTCGCGTTCGCGATCGACGAGCCAGTGCCTCCCGCCTTCGCGGCGTACCTGGAGGCGCTGGCCGCGCTCGACCGCGAGCTGCCGGCGATGCCGCACCACCTGCAGACGTTTCTCGCCGAGGCGCTGCTCGAGCGGCATCCGCCCCGCCCACGGAGCACACCCGCGCCGGAGCCACGGCCGCTCACACCGACCGAGCGCATCCGCCGAGCCGTCGTGGCGCACGCCCTCCAGACCGAAGCGGCCGCTCGGCGCCCCTCCGAGCCACCGCCGGAGCAGCGCCCCCCCTCCCAGCCTCCGCAGCAGCGCCCCCCCTCCCAGCCGCCGCGTCCGTCCCAGCCGCCTCCGCGTGCATCCCAGCCGCCTCCTCGCGCATCCCAGCCGCCTCCGCGCGCGTCCCAGCCGCCCCCCACACGGCCCATCCATCCGGCTCAGTCGTCGCTGGGCCTGCTCCCACCGACCGCTCCACCGCCCCGGAGCGAGCCCGACGTCACCGACGAGGCGCTCGATCGAGTGCTCCGTGAGTTCCTGGTGACCCGCTCCGCGCGCATCCGCCCTACGGTCGAGGAGCCACAGGCCGCCGCCTCACCGCCGCCCTCACTCGACGCCCTGCTGCGCGACTTCCTGCGCGAGGTCGAGGTCCCGGCCAAGGCGCTCGACCAGGAGGTCGACCGCGTGGTGGATGCGATGCTGTCCGAGAGCACGTGGTGGCGTCACGTCGGTCGCACCAAGTAGCGCGCTAGTGCCGCTCGTCAGAAGTTGGACCGGAGTTGTGGAGAGAAATCGTCGAACGCCCTGCGTGCGGCACTCGCGAGCGCAGAGCGCGAGCAAACGAGACACCTAGTGCTGTCCGCGATTCCCGTGAAATCACTGGTTCGACGAGCGGC
>JAHFDS010000536.1 GCA_023248855.1 Myxococcales bacterium | reverse complement strand
GCGGTCTACGTGACACCGCACCACCAGTATCCGACCACCGTCACGCTGGCGCCCGGCAGGCGGCTCGGCCTGCTCGCGCTCGCGGCGCGTCACCGCCTCTGTGTGATCGAGGACGACTACGACTTCGAGTTCCACTACGACGGCCGGCCCATCCTGCCGCTCGCGAGCGCGGACCACGCGGGCTCGGTGATCTACGTGGGCACGCTCTCCAAGCTGCTCGCACCCGGGCTGCGCGCCGGGTTCGTGGTGGCGCCGGTGCCGCTCGTCGAGCGCATGGCGGCGCTGCGCCTGGCGATCGATCGCCAGGGCGATGCCGCGCTCGAGGACGCGCTCGCGGAGCTGCTCGAGGACGGCGAGGTCGGCCGGCACGCCCGGCGCGTGCGACGGGCCTACCTCGCCAGAAGAGGCGCGCTCGCCGCTGCGCTCACGGACCTGCTCGGCGAGGCCCTGTCGTTCCGGCTGCCAGCGGGAGGGATGGCGCTATGGGCGCGCGCGGCCCCGGGCATCGACGTCGAGGTCTGGGCGCAGCGAGCGCTCGCGCGCGGGGTCGTCGTGCAATCGGGCCGGCGCTTCGCGCGCGCCGGGCGCCCCCCGGCCGCGCTGCGGCTCGGGTTTGCCGCGACGACGGAGGCGCTCCTGCGCGAGGGCGTGCGCCGACTGGCGAGCGCGCTGCCGGGTTGACCGATGGAATCCATTTCCCTTTCCGGGTGGGGGACGGGAAGCTCTGGCGCCGTGACCCTCCCCGATCTCCTCCCCGTCTCCGAGCTGGCGAGCCGCCTCGGCATCCCCGCCGAGGCGGTCGAGCTGTGCCGGAGCGCCGAGCTCATCGATCTCCACCTCGACTCGTTCATCCCGGTGCGCCTCTGGGGCTACGACCTCTTCGCGCGCCATTCGGGCCTGCTCGGAGGGCGCTTCTTCGGGCAGCTCGACGTGCCGCGCATGCTCGATGGGGGCCTCGACGGGGGCATGTGGTCCATCACCACGAACCCCACGCGCGGTGCGAAGGGGCGACTGGCCGTCCTCGCCAGGAACGTGGCCCGGCTGCGCGCCCTGGTCAGCGGCTCCGGCGGGCGGCTCGCCATCGCGCGCACGCGGGGTGAATACGACGCGGTGAGACGAACGGGCGCGCACGCCGTCCTGGTCGCGATCCAGGGCGGAAACGCGCTCGAGGCGGCGCCCGAGGGGCCGGCCTTCGTGCCGGACGATCTGCTCACGCGCGTCACCGTGGTGCACCTGTCGAACTCGATCTACGGGGCCACCTCGAGCCCGGCGTCGCGCGGCAAGCATGGCCTCACCGAGCGTGGGCGCGAGCTCGTGCGACAGCTCGATCAGGCGCGCGTGTTCGTCGATCTCGCGCACATCGACCGGCAGGGCTTCTGGGACGCCGTGAAGGTGCACGACCGCAGCCGGCCGCTCATCGTCACGCACACGGGCGTGTGCGGCGTGCACGAGCACTGGCGCAACCTCGACGACGCGCAGGTCAAGGCCGTCGCCGACTCGGGTGGCACCATCGGCGTCATGTTCCAGCGCTCGTTCCTGCAGCCCAAGGGGCGCGCAAACGACGGGCGCCTCGTCATCGATCACCTCGAGCACATCATCCAGATCGCGGGCGAGGACTGCGCGTCCATCGGCAGCGACTACGACGGCGCGATCGTGCCGCCGCCAGACCTGCGCTCGGCCGACGCGTACCCGCGCCTCGTGGCCTACATGCTCGAGCGCGGCTGGTCGGACGTGCGCATCCGCAAGGTGCTCGGCGACAACTTCCTGCGCGCCTTCGCCCTGCTGCGACCGTAGCGGCCGCCCCGATGCGTCAGTCCTCGCAGGGCCGGGCCCATTGCAAGGAGGGCGTCCAGCACGCCTCGGCGTGCACGGCGGGACGGGGCTTGCGCTCACGCGCTCGCGCCGCCGTTCGCGCGAGGACGTAGTCGCGCAGAAGGCGCAGGTGCCGGCTCGCGGCGGCGACGAATCGCAGCCCGGTCGTGCGGACGAGGCGTCCTCTTCCGCCGTCCTCGACCTTGCGGACGTGGTCGAAGCACACCTCGCCCACCGCCCACATCACCTCGTCGATCTCCGCGACCTCGAACTCGAGCGGGACGCGCTCGGCGAGCAGGCCCCCGCGATGGGGACGCTCGATGCGCAACCCCGACGGCGAGAGATCGAGGACCGACGCGTAGCAATCGTCGCCCTCGTCCTCGGCGAGCTCGTTGCAGAGGCCGGCGACGTGGACTCGCGGGGCCAGGCGGTTTCCGGACACTCGAGCGTTGCCAGGTAGGTGGATCATGTAGCATATTGTAGGTTAAAGTAGGCAGGACGCAAGAAACCTGCTCGACGCTGATACGATCGCCCAATGGCGAGCCTCGACATCCGCGAGATCGACGCGGGGCCCGTGGGCGGGTGGATGCTGCGCTGCAAGGGCACCTCGTCCCCGTCCGCGCTGCGGCCCGATCGGCCTCCGCTCGTCATCGTGCCGGGATACGGCATGAACGCCTTCATCTTCGGCTTCCATCCGCGCGGGACCTCGATGGAGCGGTGCCTGGCCGAGGCGGGCTTCGAGGTGTGGTCGGTGAACCTGCGCGCGCAGGGGCCGTCGCGCGAGCACGGCCGGGCCGACGAGCCGTCGCTGCGGGCGTACGCCGAGGAGGACCTGCCGGCCGCGCTCGAGGCGATCCTCGCGCACACCCGCACGACCCCGGGGCGTGTGGTGCTGATCGGCTGCTCGCTCGGGGGCTCGATCGCCTACGCGCACCTCGCGCGCGTACCGACCTCCCCGGTGGCCGCCGTCTGCACCATCGGCGCGCCGCTGCGCCTGGAGGCTCTCCACCCCGCCGTGCGCTTCGCGTTCGGCTCGCCACGCCTGGTCGAGCTGATCCGGCTGCGCGGCGCCCGCAAGCTGGCGGGCCTCGCGCTGCCGCTCGTGCGCCACGTGCCCCAGCTGCTCTCGATCTACATGAACGCCGCGCACGTCGACCTGTCCGCGGCTGCCGAGCTCGTGCGCACGGTGGAGGACCCGGTGCCGCGCGTCAACCGCGACATCGCGGAGTGGATCGCGTCGACGGACCTCGTCGTGGGCGGCACCAACGTCACCGACGCGATGCGCAGTCAACGCGTGCCGCTCTTGCTCGTCGTCTCGAACCGGGACGGCATCGTGCCCGAGCGAGCGACGCTCTCGGTCAGGGACGTCTGGGCAGGGCCCGTGGAGGTCTTGCGCGTGGGCGATGAGGATCGCTGGTTCGCGCACGCCGACCTGTTCATCGCCGACAGCGCCCCCGAGCGCGTATTCGCGCCGATCGCCCGATGGGCCGGCGGACTCTAGCCCCAGCGCACCTTGGCCTACCTGGTCGGCCGGTCCCACCAGCGAACACCATCCGGGCTGCGGCACGAGCCAACCCGCTGATCGTCCGATCGGCCCACGACTTGCTTCGCAGCGCGGATCGGCCCGACCATGGATCGAGCGTAGATGCTGCGAGACCTCCGCCATGCGCTGCGCGTCCTGGGCAAGCACCCGGGCTACGCGTTGTCGGTCGTCGCCACGCTGGCCATCGGGGTGGGCGCGGCGGCCGCCGTGTTCTCGGTCGTCCACATCGTGCTGGTTCGCCCGCTGCCGTTCGGCGCGCCCGAGGAGCTGGTGGCCATCCGCAGCGATTTCCCCGATCTCGGCCTCGACTCGTTCTCGCTGTCGGCCCCCGAGGTGGCCGATCTGGTCGAGGACGGCCAGTTCGCCAGCGTGGCCTGGTGGGCGCCCGGCGGCGCGGCGATCACGGGCCTCGGGGAGCCGGAGCGCGTCAACGCGGGCTACGTCAGCGCGCGCTTCTTCGACACGCTCGGCACAAGGCCCCTTGTCGGCCGCGGCTTCCAGCCGGGAGAGGACGCGATCAAGGAGCCCGACGTCGTCGTCCTTTCTGAGGCCATGTGGGAGCGCATGCTGGGCCGCGATCCCGACGTGCTCGGGCGGGTGATCGGTGTGGACGGCGTCCCGAGCCGCATCGTCGGGGTGATGCCGCGCAGCTTCGACTATCCGGGGTATGGCGCGGAGATGTGGGTGCCCCTTCCGCACGAGGCCACGCCGATGCCGCGAGGAATGCACTGGTGCAACGTCGTGGCGCGCTTGCGACCGGGCGTGACGGTCGAGGGGGCGCGCCGCTCGTTGCCAGCGCTCTATGCCGCGGTACGCGCGCGCCACGCGGATGCGCAGCACGTGTTCGACGCGCACCACCGGCTCGTGCTCTCCCCGCTGCACGAGGCGATCGTGGGACCCGTACGGCGGCCGGCGCTCCTGCTCGAGCTGGCGGTGCTGTGTGTGCTGGCCGTGGTCGGGGCCAGCACGACGAGCCTCCTGCTCGCGCGCGCAGAGAGCCGCCGGCGCGAGCTGGCGGTGCGTGCTGCGCTCGGGGCGAGCCGCCGGGCGCTCGTGCGCACCGTCGCCGTGGAGTCGGGCGTGCTCGCGCTCCTCGGCGGCCTCGGCGCGACCGGCGTGGCGGTCTGGGGAACCGAGCTGGTCTCCCGTCTCTTGCCCAGGGGGGCGCCGCGCGTGGGCGAGCTGCGCGTGGACGGTCCGGTGCTCGCGTTCGCGCTCGGCCTGGCGGTCCTGGTGGTGGCGCTGGCGTCGCTGGTCTCGCTCGTGCTCACGCGGGTGGAGAGCCTGCCCGCCGCCCTCGCCGCCG
>JAHFDS010000535.1 GCA_023248855.1 Myxococcales bacterium | reverse complement strand
CTGCTGCACGCGGTGGTGCCCGAGGGGCCCCGCTTCGTCCGCGCCCGGGAGGTGGCCGCGCTCGGGGCGCTGTCGGGCCAGTGGGTGCCGCTCGAGGCGCGCGAGGCCGAGCGGGCGCCGGCGACCGCGGAGCGCATCGGCGTCACCGGGCTCGACCGCGCGGCGCTCGACCGGGTGAGCGCGCTGGAGATCGGCCGCCTCCTTTGCCGCGACCTCACGGGAACGGAGCCGGAGCGGATGGCTCCGCTCCGCGCCGCCGAGCTGTGTGAGCGGGCCTTCGCCGGAACCAAGGTGAAAGTATCCGTAGAGACGGATGTGTCGGGCTACCCCCTCTTGGCCGCGGTGGCGCGCGCCTCGATGGTGGTTCCCAGGCACCGCCCGTGCGTGGTGCGGCTCGAATACGCGCCCTCCGGCAAGGTCGAGCGCACGCTGCTTCTGGCCGGCAAGGGCGTCACCTACGACACCGGCGGCGCCGACCTCAAGACCGAGGGCCACATGGCAGGCATGTCGCGGGACAAGGGCGGCGCCGGGGCGGTGGCGGGCCTCGTGCGCGCGATGGCGGAGCTCGGGACGCCGGGCGTGCGCGTGGTGGGCCTGCTCGGCCTCGTGCGAAACAGCATCGGCGAGGAGTGCTTCGTCTCCGACGAGATCATCCGCGCGCGGTCCGGCTGCCGGGTGCGCATCGGCAACACCGACGCGGAGGGGCGCCTCGTGCTGGCGGATCTGCTGGCGCGCCTGGGTGAGGACGCCGCGGGCGAGCCGGAGCCGTCGCTGTTCTCCGTGGCCACGCTGACCGGCCACGCCTACCGCGCGTACGGGCCCTACACGGCGCTGGTCCCGAACCTGGCCGCCCGCGAGCGAGGCCTGGTGACGCGCCTCGCGGACCTCGGCGAGGCGTGGGGCGAGCCCGCCGAGATCTCGCGCCCGCGCCGCGAGGACTACGCCTTCATCGCCGCCAAGACGCCGGCCGAGGACGTGGTGTCGTGCAATCGCCAGGCCTCGGTGAACACCCCGCGCGGCCACCAGTTCCCGTTCGCGTTCCTCGAGGTGGCGTCGGGGCTGCGCGCCCTTCCGACTCCACTGCCGTATGTCCACGTCGACATCGCGGGCTCGGCGGTCGAGGGCGCCGACTGGCAGTTCGGCCGTCCCACCGGCGCCCCCGTGCTGTCCCTGGCGGCGCTCGCGGGAGCCTGACCTCGACTTCAACGCCGCGGGGCTAAGATGAGGGGGTGGCCCCGGTGGTCGTCTCGCGGCGGATCCGGTGCACGTCGCCCCGCGACGCGCTCTGGCTAGCGCTGGCCGACACCCGTCGCTTCAGCCGCGCGCTCGGGGGCCGACCGGTGGTGGCGGTCAAGCTCGACGACGCCGGCGCCGCGCGCTACCTGTCCACGACGCGAGTGTCGGGCCTCGAGATCTCCTACGAGGAGCGGCCTTTCGACTGGTCGCGCCCCGAGCACCTGCACATCCAGCGGCGCATCCGCAGCGGTCCGGCGGCACGCTATGCCCTGTCGCTGCGCCTCGGCGCCCTCGACGAGGGGGGCACGGAGGTGGCGCTCCGCCTCGAGGTGGAGCCGCGCTCGCTGGCGCTCTGGCCGCTCGTGCGCGCGCAGGCCGCGCTCGTGAGCGGCAAGATGATGCGCCTTCTCCGCCGGATGGACGAAAACCTCGCGCGCGGCGTGGAGGCGTACGGGCAGGAGGCCGCCGCCCGCATCGACCCGGGCGCGCTCGAGCGGGCCCTCGGCCGCCTCGCGACGCTCGCGGGCGATGAGGCCGCGCTGGCCAGGCGCCTTTGCGAGCATGTCGCCCGGGCGCCCGACCTGGAAGTGGAACGCCTGCGGCCCTTCGCGCTGGCCGATCAGTGGGGCATCGAGCGCCGCCGCCTCCTCGGCCTGTGTCTGCACGCCGTCGCCGCCGGTCTGCTCGAGGTGTCCTGGGAGGTCCTGTGCCCGAGCTGTCGCCTGGCGGCGGCGCAAGCGCGCCAGCTGGTCGATCTCGCCCAGGCGGCGCACTGCCACCTGTGCGACCTCACGATCGGCGTCGATCTCGCGCGCTCGGTCGAGGTGGTGGCGCGGCCGGCGCCCGCGATCCGCAAGGTCGAGGCCGGGCCGTACTGCATCAGCGGGCCGTTCACGATGCCGCACGTGGTGGCGCAGGCCGTGCTGCCGGCCGGGGGCGAGGTGACGATCCGGGCCCCCACGCTCGCCGGGCGCTACCGCCTCTCGGTGCGAGGGGGCGCCACCTCGAGCCTCGAGGTCACGGGCGAGGGGGCGGCCCACGCGGCCGTCGCTTGCGGGGCGGCGCTCGAGCCGCGCGAGCTCCACCTCGCGCCCGCCGCCGAGCTGCGCCTCGCGGACGGCCTCGATCAGGAGCGGCACTTGCGCATCGAGCACCTCGCGTGGGCCAGCCAGGCCGCGACCGCCCACGAGGTCAGCCTCCTGCCGGCCTTCCGGCGCCTGTTCTCTCACGAGGTGCTGCGCCCGGGGCTCGCGCTCGCGGTCGGTCGGGTCTCGATCCTGTTCACCGACCTCGCAGGCAGCACGGAGCTCTACGCGCGCCTCGGTGATGCGGCCGCGTTTGCCTTCGTCCAGGAGCACTTCGTGCTCACGACCGCGATCGTCGAGCAGCACGAAGGCTGCGTGGTCAAGACCCTCGGCGATTCCGTGATGGCGGTCTTTTCGGACGAGGCTCGGGCGCTCGCGGCCGCCATCGCCCTGCAGCGCGCGCACACGGCGCAGCCCGGGGCGGACGCCAGGCCTGCGCTCAAGATCGGCCTCTTCTCGGGGCCATGCTATGCGGTGACCGCCAACCGCCAGCTCGACTACTTCGGCCAGACCGTCAACGTGGCGCAGCGGCTGGAGGCGGCCGCGGCCGGCGGCGAGATCGTGCTGCCGGCGGAGCTCGTGACCCAAGGTGCGCCGTGGCTCGACGGGGCCCTCGTGACCGAGGAGGCGACGGTCGCGCTCAAGGGGGTGCCGACGCCCATGCGGCTCGCCCGGGTGCGGCTCGCTGGCGCGCCGGCGCGCGTCCGGGCGCTGACTTCCTGATACCCTGACCCCGTGCGACCGGCTCTGATCGCGCTCCTGCTGGGGGCGTCGGGTTGCCAGGGCAAGCTGGTCGCGGACGCCGGACCGGCGCAGATGCAGGCTGGCTTCGGCAAGCCGGTGACGCTCGACGGCTCGAAGAGCCAGGTGCCGCGCGGCGCGCGCGTGCGGTGGACCCAGCTCGAGGGGCCTCGCGTCACGCTCGAGGGCGCCGACGGGGTCACGGCGCGCTTCGTCACGCCGCCCCTTCCGCGCGAGCCGTCGGCGATTCCGGGGATCCTCGCGATCTCCCACGCCGACAGCCCGACCTTCCGCTTTCGCCTGGACATCGAGGACGGCACGCGGCGCCAGAGCGCGGAGACCGCGGTCCGCCCTGCCCCCATCGGCCCCGGCACCGGCGGCGCGGCGATCGGGGCGGACGTGTACGTCAACGGCGGCGCCTCGAAGGAGGGCTGGGCCTGGACCCTGACGCGCCCCGAGCAGTCGAAGGCCGTCCTCGTGGACGCGGACACGCGCACGCCGCATTTCCGGCCCGACCTCAAGGGTGCCTTCGTCGTGAGCGAGGCCAGAAATGGCATCAGCTTCGATCTCTGGGCCGGCCGCTTCGACGTCGTGCCGACGGACTGCGGGCGCTCCGATTGCCATCCGCACGAGGAGGAGCGCTGGAAGAAGACGCGGCACGCGGCCATCGGCAAGGACCCCGCACGGCACGCCCCCGCCTGCGTGCGCTGCCACGTCGTGGCCTTCGACCCGGCCGTCGCGAGCGGCGGCTTCGACGAGGCTTGTCCGGACGCCATCTGCCCCGAGGGCATGTGGCCGCTCGAGAGCGTGTCGTGTCTCGCCTGCCACGGCCCGGGCTTTCGCACCCAGGCCAACTACGCCGAGGGCATGTGCGCGCAGTGCCACGATCTGCCGCCGCGCTACACCAAGGTGGCGGAGTGGCGGCGCGCGAGGATGTCGCAGCTCACGCCGTCCCTGTCGCCCGAGAAGCAGGCGCTGACCGCGGGCTGCCCGGACTGCCACTCGTCGCAGGGCTTCGTGCGCTGGCAGAAGGGCAAGGGAGGCCGCGCGCTCGGCCTGACCTTCGCGCAGCCGGTCGCCTGTCCCACCTGCCACGACCCACACGGCAGCGACCATCCACGGCAGCTGCGGGTGTTCGGCCGCCTCACCACGCGCAGTGGCCTCCTGGTCGAAAAGGCCGGGGCGGGCGCGCTCTGCATGAGCTGCCACAACGCGGGCCAGGGCCCCGCCGGCGCGGCGGCGGCGCTTTCGCCCCCGCATGCCCCGCAGGCAGACCTCGTGGTCGGCGGTCCGCACCCGGCCGACTGCACCGCGTGCCACATGGCGGGCCGCGCCGACGCGCT
Source organism: Myxococcales bacterium (assembly GCA_023248855.1). GTDB lineage: Bacteria > Myxococcota_A > Polyangia > JAHFDS01 > JAHFDS01 > JAHFDS01. The sequence continues at coordinate 263 of JAHFDS010000535.1, read as the reverse complement.
CGGCGGTGGGCACACCTTCCGCGTGCGCTCGGAAAAGGGGCAGGAGCGCACGGCGCCCTGCCTGCCCTGCCACGCCGATCTCCAGGGGTTCGACTACCGGGGCCTGCGCGAGCGGGTCCGCGCGGCGCTCGCGCGGGCGGCCGCGGCGCTCGCCCGGCGCGCGCAGAAGGACGAGCCGCGCGCGGTGGCGGTGCGGATCGTTGGCGCACGCGTGGTGCTCGTGGACGCCGCGGGCGTCGAGGTCGGCAAGCCCTCCCAGGACA
>JAHFDS010000135.1 GCA_023248855.1 Myxococcales bacterium | reverse complement strand
GTACACCCCGCCGCCGCCCGTCGTCCTGCTTCCTCACTCGCACCTCCTCCCGCATCTCCGCGATCAGCTGCAGCACCACCGGATAATCTGGAGCTGTTCAGCGGCGAGGATCGGGTCCCCGCACCTCCCTGGGACCATACTGCGCGGTATGGGGTGGTTCAGAGACGAGCGCGAAGCCGACTACATGGGTGTCAAGATTGTGGTGGAGGGCTCGCAAGAGGGCTACGCCGCGCAGGTCAGGCTGTTCATCGACGGTAGCCGCGTTGATGATGTCACCGTTTCCATTTCCTCAGCGAAGCTGCGAGGCAGGCTTTCGGCAAGCGGGCGGGACCACCATGTCTTGGTTGAGGTCACGCCGCACCTCCTGAAGAGCGCTACGTTCAGCTTGATGATTGATGGCGCAAAGGTCCCCTTGAGGAGGATCGCGTGACGCTCGACGAACTGTGGGCATGGCAGGCAGGGCGGGGGAGGCAATCGGGCCGGGGGTGTGGCCGAGGCGGCACAGGAAGCTCGCCGCAATCCCGGGGCTCGTGGAGGAGGCGCGAGCGTAGCAATGGTCGCGACCACGTGTGTTCGCGTGGTGCGGATCTTGCTCGGATGAGCCGCTGGAGGTCTTTTCGTGCAGATCGACCAGTCGGGTTGGGCAACTCACCCGAGCGCGCCGCAGTCGGCGCCGCGTTCACCAGGAGCTATCCGGCCCGCTTTCGTCCGCTTGGCAGGAAGGCGGACGAAACGAATCGCTTCCTTGCTCATCGTCGCCGGGTTGGCGGCCTGCGGGGGCGTGCCCCCCGGCGGCGGTGCAGGGACGGGAGGCGGTGCAGGTGGCGTGGCGGGAGCTGCGGCAGGGGGATCAGGCAGCGCTGGCCGCGATGGGATGGGCAGCGGGGGCGCAGGCCGCGCGGGCGGGATGACAGGCGCGGGCGGGATGACAGGCGCCGGCGGGATGACAGGCGCCGGCGGAGGTGGTGCCGGCGGAGGTGGTGGTGCGGGCGCGAGCAATCCCTGCTCGCTATCGCGTGACTGTGCCGACTGCGTCGGGCGCATCTCCTGCGGGTGGTGCCGGGAGGACCGCGCCTGCCGCCTCGGGAACCGGGCCGGCCCCGAGCGGGGCTCTTGCGACGGTTGGTCCTACCTGACCAGCGCGCTCTGCGGCGGCGCTGGCTCTGGCGGTGGTGGTCGCGGCGCCGGTGCCGTCTGCGGTGGCGCATTCATCTGCTCGCGCAGCACGGACTGTCCCTGGAACCAGTTCTGCGCGGCGATGTCGATCCCAGGCTCCCCGATCACGGGTTGCTGCGCGGAGTCCACGCCGGGATGCGCCCAGTCTTGCCTCACGAATGCCGACTGTCCCGCGAATCCCTACCCGATGTTCTGCAGCGGCGGCTGCTGCGTTCATTGAAGAGCACATCAGCGGGCCCGAGTCCCGCGCTCGGAGCTGGATCTGTTTGACCTGGTTGACCATCGACGTCATCAGCCAGATTGTCCGGATGAGCAGCGGCCGCTGCGGCGCCCTCCGGCGATCCTTCGGGCGCAGCGATTGCTATTTGCTGGACCATGATGATTCCTCCACTGCCCAGGGCTGCCACGGAGAGCATCCGGGATCCCGACTGGCTCGGCGCCGCTTGCCTTGCCACTCGCCACGAGCTCGCGCTGTTCCTGAGCACTGCGGTGGCCTACTGTCGCAGCCCCTCGGCCTTTTCCCGGGGCTGGGCTGAAGGGCAGATCCGCACGCTGAACCCGCTCGGCTTCGCGTTGCAGAGCGCGGCGATTGCTGGCCCCTATCGTCATGCGTGCTCGGCGGCGCTGGGCCTCGGCACGAGCGATGCGCCCCTCTGGGCGGAGGTCCTCAAGGCGCTCCTGCCGGCCGTGTACAGTGTGTACCTCGCGCTCCTGTGCCACCTCGCCCTGCGCCTCGGAGGCGGGCGACGGCCGTTCCGCAGCACGCTTGCAATCTCCCTCTACGCCGGGGCGCCCTATCTGGCGCTGGGGCTGCTGTTCTACCCCCTCCTGGCCTGGTTCTTCGCGCGGCCGGGCCAGGCGGCCGCGATCGTGATGGGCGTCGTCGGGCTCGCCATCACCGCGTGCTACGTGGTCCTGTGGGCGCATGCGCTGGCCGCGCTGCACGGCGTTCGTGCACGCTGGCCTGCGGTCGCGCTGGTGCTGGGGCTGGCCGCATATACTCTCGCCTGGAATGTGGCCGGCAGGGCTTACCCGAGCCTAGCCCGCTGGACGAGCTTCTGATGACTCGACCCGCAACCCGGCGAGCCTGCGATTCGCTGCTTCGGTCGAGCGCCCCCGCTCAGGGTGCCTGTTCTGCCAGCCGCGCGAGCTCTTCCACGGCGAGAGGCATCCCCTTCCTGATCCCCGGCCCGATGATCGCGCGAATAAACCACCCGAGCGGCCCACGGAGCTCGGCGGTGCATGATCAGGGTGCTACCGTCGGCCTGGATTTCCAGGCGATGCGAGAAGTGCAGCCTTGCGAGCGGCAGCCGCGTCACATCGGCGAAGCCTCGTCCAGGCTCCACCTCGACCAGCGTGAACCTGGCGGCCGGCCCGCCCCTCGGCTTGAGCACTCCAGTGGTGCCCACTGCGAAGCCGCCCTCGAGCGTGCTCCACTCGATGCCATCATCCCACCGTCGCCCATCCGCCACGTTCTCCCAGAGCTCCCACACCCTGGCTGCTTCCGTCCGAGCCACTGCGCTGCCTTCCGCCATCCACATGATGCTCTCCTTCGAACACACCCATCAGCAGAGAGCAAGGCGCGTGCCACTCGAAGCACCTCGATTCGACCAGGGCCGGAACGAACAGGGCTTCGGAGCGCCACGCACTGGCCACGCGTCAAGCCCGCCGCAGCGAGCGCATCGCCGCAGCTGCGCAGCAGGTGCCACATGCGATCGACAAGCGCTCGGCCGGATGTGCAACACGGCGGGTGGTCACGATTGCTGGTTCCACAGCCGCATTGGACCTCGGCGCATCGCCCTGGAGATCCTTCGGCGGGTGACCGCTGGCGGTGGATCTTCGATGAACCGGCGCTGCGCCTGCTGGGACGGCGGGAGCGAACGCACGTCCGGGCGAGCTCGCGGGCCTCGGTGGCCTTGAGATGGCGGAGCCGACCTGGATACGCGACCTGTTCGCGCTGTGGGCATGGAGGTTCGGCTTTTCCTTCACACCCTCGCCAGGTTCGTGATCGCCCCTCGCGCGTTCGGCGATGCTTGGGCGGAGGGCCGGCTGCACGTGATCAATCCGGCCGCCTTCCTGGCTGAGCGTGAGCGCGTTGTCTGATGGCACTGCGGTCACGAAGTTCGAAGGGAGATGGCAGGGCGGAAGATGGCAGGGCGCCATCGAACAACGTGCTCTGGGCAGGAGATCAGAAGAGGTCGTCGTCGCTGGCGTCGGGTCGATCGACGACGGCGGTGTCGGCCGGGTCGATCGACAGGGCGTCGTCGGGATCGCAGCAGGCGAGGAGGGCGGCCATGCCTGCGCCGTGCGCACGCCAGAGAGCATCGACGACGCGCTCGAGGAGCTTGGCGACGAGGAGCGCCTCAGCGGCGGTCAGCGGCGGGAAGTGGACCCGCGCATGGCGGTGACCGCGTCGGTGCCAGGGCAGCGCGGCGCGCATCATCGCTTCCGTGCGGCGGCAGCCTTGGGGCGCTGCGCCTGGGCGAAGGTGTCGAGGTAGAGCTTGTCGTCGAGGCGCGGGAGCTCGCGGTCGGCCGCGGCGGTGAGGAGCTTGTCGGCGAGGTTCATCAAGACGCGGTAGTTGCCTGCGGCATGCTCGGCGATCGTGGCCTTGAGCTCGGTGGTCAGGAGCGAGGGATTGCCAGCGACCTCGAGGAGATGGTCGAGGCAGGCGAGCAGCTCGTCGCGAGAGGCGTAGTCGAGCACCAGTCGGCGGCGGATGCGACTGCCGAGCGGCAGCAATTCGGCGGCACGAAGACGCTCGGGCAAGCGCTGGTCCCCTGCGAAGACGACGCAGAGCAGTTGGCGCGAGTCGAGCTCCTTCGAGGCCAGGATACGCAGCTCGCAGAAGACCGTGTTGAGGGCCTCCTGGGCCTCGTCGACGATGAGGATGGGGCGGGACTGGGTGGAGTTGATGTGCTCGTGCCAGCGGGATCGCAGGGTCTTGAAGGCGGCCTGGCGATTGTGCGACGCGAGCGGCACCCCGAAGAGATCGCCGAGCTCACGGTAGAAGTCCGAGGTACGGCTCTGCGGGTGCTCGACGGTGCCGACGAGCACGTCGGGCAGGTTGCGCAGGCGCTCGGCGAGCAGGCGCAGCGCGACGCTCTTGCCGGTGCCGGGGTCGCCGGTGACCATCACGAAGCCGCCGTCGGCAATGCTCAGCTCGACCCGACGGATGAAGGCGTCGACGACCGGGGTGCAATAGAGGGCCTCGACAGGGACGTCGGGGCGGAATGGGTGGAACTTCAGGCCGTAGAGCGTCTGCAGCTTGGCGTTCATGGTTCGTTCTCCTGGTCGTCGTTGGGGCCGGGATCGGCATCGAGGTCGGCATCGAGGTCGGCGTGTGATGCATCCGTATGGGCAGATACGTCCTTGGGCAGGTAGGCGGGTGGCAGGCCGGTGGCGGCGTAGTCCTGCATGAGGGCGCGCAGGTGGCGCGATGCCGGAGGGGGGCGGCGCGACGCCGCTCGTGGGATCGACACCCGGGGCGATCACGCGCCGGATGCGGTCGGCGTTCTTGTGCTTGTCGAGGGGCAGGAGCGTGCAGAGGTGCGCGCCGGTTCTCGGGTCGACGAGGTTGATGCTCGAGAGGTCCCAGCGTGCGACCCGGATGTTCAGGCGCAAGAGGGTGCGGTAGCGCAGGACAGCTGCAGCGCCGGCTCGTTCTCGTCCATCCGCATCGCGGGACGAACGAAAACTGGACAGGCTGATCGGGAGCGGACAGAGTGCCCCCGTCCACGCGATGCAACACCGAGGGCCCAGGCGGCGAACCTGGGCCCTCACCTTTTTTCGTCTACGCGAGGCGGCTCGTCTACCGCGGGACGGGGCCTGGCTCCAGGTTCGCGCTCACCCGTGCGCCCGATGGGCAGGATTCCCCGGATCGGAGCGGCCGTTACAGCATCTTTCCCTGACCGCGCGGGTCACGCGAATTCTGGAGGTCGACCATCCAGCCCGGATACTCGGCGGGGAGGGCGCTCGCCTCGTCCAGCAGCTTGACGTGCTCGGGGGCGAGCTTCGCGTCGACCGCGGCCAGGTTGTCGAGGAGCTGCTCCATCCGCTTCGCACCGATGATGATGCTCGTGACGAACGGCTTGGTGAGCTGCCATGCGAGCGCGATGCGCGCGAGCGACACGTCCATCGCTTCCGACACGTTGCGCAGCGCCCCGAGCACTCGCGGCAGGCGCTCCATGCTCACCGGCGGAAAATCGAACGACGCGCGTCGCGCGTCGGCCGGGCCTTTCTTCTCGGGATCGAACTTCCCCGACAAGAGCCCTCCCGCGAGCGGGCTCCAGGGGAGGATCGCGACCCCCTCGGCCTGGCACAGCGGCGCGATCTCGCGCTCGATGTCGCGCCCTGCGATCGAGTAGTAGACCTGCGCGCTCTGGAAGCGCGCGAGGCCGTTCTCCTGCGCGAACGTGATCGCCTTCGACGCTTGCCACGCCGGCAGGTTGGAAAATCCGACGTAGCGCGCCTTGCCCGAACGGACGACGTCGTCGAGGGCGCGCACGGTCTCCTCGATCGCTGTCGCAGGATCGAACCCGTGGATCTGATAGAGATCGACATGATCGAGCCCGAGCCGCTTCAGGCTGCCGTCGATGCTCGCCAGGATGTGCGCGCGTGACAGGCCGACCTGATTGACGCCCGGCCCCACGCGTCCGCGGACCTTCGTCGCGACGACGACCTGCTCGCGCGGCCGCCCGAGGGCCGCGAGCGCAGCGCCCACGAGCTGCTCGCTGTCGCCGTCCGAATAAACATCGGCGGTATCGATGAAGTTGACGCCGGCGTCGAATGCCGCGCCGATGAGCGACTCCGCTTCCTTGCTCCCGAGCTTGCCGATGGCTGCCCAGAAGCCGTTGCCGCCAAAGGTCATGGCGCCGAGGCACAGCTCCGAGACGTAGAGGCCGGTTCTTCCGAGAGGTTGGTAGCGCATGGAGTCTTCCTTTCCGTTTCGAGTCCTAAGCTTGAGGGCCTTTGACAATCGCGCCTGCTGCGCCCGCCATTCGCCCGGTGACGTCCCTTCCCACTGGTGACACGCCCGAAAGAACGAGTTCGCATCCTCGTAGCCCAGCAAGTACGCCGTCTCGTTCAGCTCGAGCGACGAATGCCGAATGTAGTGGCGCGCCAGCTCTCGTGGCGCCTCGGCGATCAGCTGCTGGAAGGTGGCGCGCTCCCTCGTCAGCCTCCGTTGCAGCGTTTGAGTGCTCATCCGCGGCTCGTGGGCGACGGCTGCCGAACCCACCGGCCGGACCGCCCTTTTCTTCATGGACTCCTCCAATCGTTGTTCCGCAGGACAAAGCACAGTGCATGCCACCCGAAGCAGCCGCTGCCGGCGTCGAGACAGCGTGTGGTTCCAATCGATAACTGCGGCAGTGTGGGAGCCCAGAGAGCGGTACTGCAGAGCGCCGGAGGCGCGTGTCGCTTGAGCTCTACAGCAGGCAACGGGTCAGGCCCTAGTCGCTCCGCCCCCCCCGGCAAGCAGCATCCTGGCGGGCTCCTACGTGGTCTCGACGGCACGTGTGCTGGCACCGCTGCACTGCGTTCGCGCACGCTGGGCCTGCGGTGATCGCGAGCTTGATTCGCCTGGTCGCGACGGCCGTGGCCGGGAACGTGGCCGGCTGGATCTACCCGAGCCTCGCCCGCTGGACGAGCTCCTGATGACTCGGCAGCTTCGCGAGCGTCTGCATTCGCCAGCCTCCGTGTACTCCACGATCTCGCCTGCCTACTGCCCCAGTGGTTGCCCACCGCGCGCCCACCGTCCTGCCCACCGGCTCCGTACGCTCGGCCGCTCGTACACAAGGTCCACAGGCTCGACGAAGAAGAACCGCTCTCGCGGGTTGTCCGGACCCGAAGCCCGGATCGCCAGAACCGCGGGCGAGGCCGCCGCCGGGAGACGCTTGACCCAGGGCGCCCCTCGGGGGCAACTACCAGGGCGTCACGCCCGGCGGTGGGGAGGTCAAGTCAGGGGGGACTGCTTCTGAACAAGCCGGGGGGGACAGCTTCTGGATACCGACATTGCGGCTCCCAATCGTCTCGAAGCCTCGCGCACTCGACGGGCAATGAGGAGAATCCGCGTCTTCAGTCAGACAGAGCTGCGTCGGCATGCATCCGTTGTCCTTCGTCGGATGTGATGATGCTGTCGGCACGGCTGGGTGCCCACGAGGCTGCAGAGTCCATGTGACAGGTGAGACAACGGATCGGCAGATCGAGAGCCTCAGGCCGACAGGAGCCCGACCATGAGGGCCACGGCGAGGCCCCCGGTCATGAGGGCTGCGTAGGCGACCCCGAGCACGCAGTACTTGAGGAACGTCCTCGGCCACGATTGCTCGTAGACGCCGTGGAGTGCGACCAGGACGTACGCCTGGATCGCGAGCACCGTGGCGAGCGAGACCCAGAGACCGCCGACGAGCAGGGGCAGGAGGAGCACGAGGAACGTGAACGCGTGGACATGGAACGCGAAGGTGAGGTGCTCCACGTAAAACCGGCGCCGGCGCCAGAACAGCAGCTGGAGCAGGAGCGCGTAGAGCGGCAGCAGCGCGAAGATCAATTTGGGCACGGCCGCCAGGAACTCGGCCGCGAAGCGGCGGTTGAACTCCTCCTTGCGCTCGCCCTCGAGCCTGGAGAGCGCCTCGACGCGCGCGCGCAGCTTGCGGTCCACCAGCTCGCCGAGGTCGTCCCCGACGCTCGGCCCTCCGCCGCGCGCGGCGGCCTCGACCGCCGCCGCGTAGCGACTCGAGGTGGCCGGCGCCAGGCCCCCGTCGCGCGGCCGGGAGCGGCCGTCGCCTCCCGAGACGACGCGGATCCGCACGGCCTCACCGTCGAGGTCGACGCGGAGATCCGGCTCCAGCTTCTCGAACGACAGGGCGAGGAAGAACGCGAAGCTGCAGAACAGGTAGAGGCGCAGCGGCGAGCTGTAGCGCACGCGTCGCCCCGCCTTGTGCTCGCGCGTCAGGAACCCGGGCCGTAGCAGGAACGGTGCCACGGAGCGCCCTAGCCGCGAATCCGCCTCGAAGGCCTCTTCGAGGAGGTCGCTGACCACAGCCCAGAATGGCGCGCGGAGGTCGTCATTGCGCTGCCCGCAGGCTCCGCAGAAGTCGCCGGGCGTCGGCGCGGCGCAGTTCAGGCAGTTGGCTCGGCGTCGCTCGGCCCGCATGTCGCTTGCTCCACGGGATGCAGGCGCTGCTGACCCCGCGCACCTCGGGGTGGAAGTCGCCCCAAGTTGATCACTGCGAAGCCGCCGCCGATGGACGTGGCCTTAAGCAAGCAGTGTTCCATCCGGATCGTCGTGCCCGCCGCCGCAGCGCCGCATCGGGCGTGACAGGGTGTTTTCGTCCCCGTCGCATTGGAGCAACAGGCGCCGCATCGACTCGACGCCGGCCCCGTCGGGGTCGAGCTTGGGCAGCCAGGTAACATGTCTCGGACCCGGCGACGGGGCAGACATTCTCATATATCACGCAGATCTTCGCGGTGCCCTGGGCGGCGTCGACTTCTTGGCCCGACTGCGCAATCGAGACTCCTTGACCAAGGTACAGACGCTGCTGGTCTCGCGCGCCATCGCCTGGCCCGTGGCCGCGCAGCTGATCGACTGAGCCTGGATTTCGGGCACGGCGAGTCGCGGATCACCTGAGACTCCTTTAGCCAGCTGACCTACCCGCTGGTTCTGCGCGCGGGATCGGGCCACCCGGGAATCAACAGCGCGACCAGCCGGGGCGAGTTCTTTACTCCGCGGCGCGTGAGCCAGGCATCTGCCCCGGAGATCCCAGCCGCATCGTCGGTGCTGCCGAGGGTCTCGCCCAGGCGGCGGTCGGCCGCGGCGGCGTGGAGTGCCATCTCCAATGAACGCAGCTGATCACCGCTCTCTTCCAGCGCAGCGATTGTGGACGGGCGATCGCCGAGCAGGTTCGCTGCGCCGGCGGTGATGAGAGTGCCGAGGGCGCGGCCGAAGGGGGCCTTTTCGCGCCTGAGCGTGCGCGCGCAGGCGCGGGCCGTTCGGGCGTGGTGGGCGCGCTGTGAGCCTTCGGCGGCGGCGCCGAGGGCGAGGGCGATTCGTGCGCGCAGGTAGAGCACCTCGATGCGGACCAATGGCAGCTGGAGCAGCAGCGAGCGCGCGAGGGGGTGCCGGGCCGAATGCATGTGCGTGGCGGCGGCGTGCGGGGCGCCGCGGTAGAGCTCAAGCTCGCAGCGGCTGTGGAGGGCGTAGAAGTGCTGCAGCTGGAAGCCCCGGAGCGAGGGCATCCACGAGGCGATGGCCTCTTCCAGATCGAGCTCCGCGCGCTCGGGTTGGTCGCGCACCAGCCAGGGTAGGACGATGCGGGTTCGCAGGTTGATGGCCATGTAGCCGTCGCCGCGGCGCGCGGCTTCGCGCAGCAGGCTCGGGACCAGGCGGCCGAGCTCCTCGAGGTTGCCGAGGTAGAGGTGACAGAAGCAGGCGTAGAGGGACACGGTGTCGAGCTCCCAGCCTCCGGTTTGGCAATGCGCCCGGAAGCGGGACTGACTGTCCGAGACATGGGCGAGCGCCTCTCGCCAGCGGCTGTCGAGGAAGTACGCCATGAAGGCGCGGGCCCAGGACCCGCACGCGAACACGTAGGGGTCGTCGACGAGGGCGGCCTCCGAACAGGCCAGGGCCAGTACCTGGCGGGCTCGCCGATCGGCCCCCTGAACTGCCAGGTAGCAGGCCTCCTGCATGAGCGCCAGAGCGACGCGGCGTGGTTCACCGACCCGGAGTGCGAGCAACAGGTGCCTCGAATGGAACTCGGCCCCTTTCATCGTATCGAAGTAGCCGAGGACCGTGGAGACCGACCAGCAGCCGTCGATCTGGGCCAGCGCACGCTGGCTCACCTCGCTGGGGCTCCGCCGGCGAAAGCCGAGCCCTCGCAAACGCAACCAGGCTCGCCGGAAGAGCAGCGCAGCCACGGCCCGGAGAGGTGTCGCCTTGACCTGCCCTAGGCCGATCTCGTCGAGCACGCTCCGGATGGCCGCCTGCCCCTCCTCGACGAACCCGCCCTTGAGCAACTCTTCGGCGGAGCGGCGGCGAAGCTCGAGGCGCGTCGCGGCGTCGGCGCCCTCGGCCGCCGCGAGGAAGTGCGTCACCGCTTCGGGCGGCCGCCCGGCATGCGCCAGCGCCTCGCCGAGCGCGCGCTGGAGGCGGCTGCGTTCCGCCGCGCTGTAGGCTCCGATCGCGAGGGTCAGCATGTAGAGGTCGGCGGCCCGATCGAAGTCGAGCGTTGTGAAGGCCTCCTCGGCCGCGCGCAGTGCGTGGGGCGCGGCCCTCGCGGCCTCTCCGGCGCCATGCCAGTGGCGGGCCGAGCGCTCCGGGGATGCCTCGCCCCACTGCTCGTAGGCCAGTGCGAGCCCGCGGTGCGTCGTGCGTCGCCCTGCGGGGGCCAGCCCCGCGATCACGGCCAGGCGGATCTGATCGTGATAGACCTCGATGCGGTCGGAGGCGCGGCCTCCCGGGAGCCTGAGCAGGCCGAGGCCACGGAGCGAGCTGGCCTCGCGGGCCAGGTCGGCGGCGGACAACCTGGCCGCCGTGCTCGCGACCCGACGGGTGACGGGCTCGCCTGCCAGCGCCACCACCTCGAGCAGGCTTCGGGCCGCGTCGGGCAAGCGCGCGATGTGCTCGCCCAGGACCTGCTCGAGCCTGAGCTCGCCCAGCTGCGGCGATTCGGCAGCCCGCCTGACGTGCTGCGCCAGCGCGCCGATGAAGAACGGGTTGCCGTGTGCCTCGCGCGCCACCCGGAGCGCCAGCGCGTCATCGAGACCGACCAGCTCCTTCGACAGAGCCACGGCGGCCTCGTCGGGTAGGGGTTCGAGATCGATTCGATCGGTGGGCAGCTCGAGGCTGCGGAGCAAGCTCTCCAGGATCTTGTCGCCCTCCGGTCGACTGCTGACCACGAGCAGAAGCGGCGGCGCCTCCGGGGCGCGCATGAGATCGGCGAGCAGCGCCTCCGTGTTGGCGTCGACCCAGTGCAGGTCATCGAGCCACAGGACCAGCGGGCCGACCGTGGCGAGCCGCTGCAGGAGCTCACGCATGGCGGCAAACGCCCGGGTTCTCAGCTCCTGCCGATCCACGATGGGCGCCACCGCCGGAGCCTCGGCGACCACCGCCACGCGGCCCAACACGGGAAACAGCCGGGGCAGGAGCGCCGCCTCACCGGGCAGGATCTGCGCCGCCTCGGCTGGCGCGAGCTGCCGCCAGTACTGGCTCAGGTGATCCACGAGGTTGTCCATGGCCTTGTAGGCCACGGCCTCCCGTTCGTAGCAGCGCCCTTCCAGCACCACCAGCCCAGGCTCGCGCCTTCCCTCCCGCCTCAGGAACTCGCGAATCAACGCGCTCTTGCCGATTCCGGAGGGACCGCGCACCTGGACGACCCGTGCGGTCCCCGCGCCGAGCGTCTGCAGCGCCGCATCGAGCCGCTCGAGCTCTTGCTCCCGGCCCGTGAAGTGTCCGCGCCCGTCGAGGCTGACGGAAACCGTGGTCTGGTGCCGCCGATCGATCGCCGATACCCCAACCTGCGCAGCACCTCCTCTCCCGTGGGCCGATGCCGCGGCTCACGCTCGAGCAGGGCCACGCATAGCTCGTCGAGGTCGGCAGGGACTCCCGGAAAGAGCGCGCGCGGAGGTACCGGGTTGTAACGCTGCTTCTCCTCGAGCAACTGGACGCTAGCGCCCTCGAACGGAAGGCGACCGGTCAGCGCCTCGTACAGGAGCCCTCCCACCGCGTACCAGTCCGTGGCCGGGGTCAGCTGGACGTCGCCGCGGCACTGCTCGGGCGCCATGTACGCCAGCGTGCCGGTGACATGACCTTCCAGCAGATCCGGATCGAACTCCTGCTCGGCCACCAGTCCGAAGTCAAGCAGCGTGACGAGTCCGGAAGCGGACACCAGGATGTTCGAGGGCTTCACGTCGCGATGGACCTTGCGGGCGCCATGCAGCGCCGATAGCCCGGCGGCGAGCTGGGGTAGGGCCGCGCGAAGGCGACCCTCGTCGCACCGGCCACCGGGAGTCTGGTGTGGCGCCGCGCCTGAATGGAGATCGGACTGCGGCATGAGCTCGGTGGTCTTGGCCGTTGGGGTGTGCCTTCGCTCGGGCGCCGGGCCACGGGCCCAGGTCAGAAAGTCGACGCCCTGCAGGAGATCCATCGTGAAGAAGCAGTCTTCTCCTTCCGTGAATAGCTCGTGGAGAGCCACCAGGTTCGGGTGCGACAGCTCCGCCAGGCTGCGGAACTCGCGCTTGAGCCGATAGAGCGTCTCGGCGTCAGGTTGGCGTAAGGTCTTGATGGCGATCTTCTGCCCACGCTCGCGATCGAAGGCCTCGTAGACGACCCCCATGCCTCCGTCGCCGATCCGGCGGATCACCCTGAAGCGAACAGAGCCCTTGAACTCCATGAACGCGGCCATTTTCACGTCCTGGCGACGAATTTGAAAAGCGGCATCGGCATGTGCCTGTGCAAGATGATGTCCTGTTGTGCGGATCGTGTATCCCAGGGCTATTCTGCGGCCAACAACGCGTGACGCGGTAGTAGGAAGGATGAATGGACTACAATCGAGACGTGTACAGGGCGTGTCTCCTCGCTGCTGCCCTGTCGCTCAGCGCAAAGGAGACCGGCTGCGAGGAGCGCGAGCGCCCTGTGGTAGTGGTCCCTGACCATCTCCGCGCTGCTCCGCGAGGTCCACACGAGCGGACGGCTTTGCCCGGCCGCACCGATCCCCCTCTCGACGCCGAGGGTCGAGAGCAGGTCCGCCGGGTCATTCGCGCCAAGATCTCCGACTTGAAGGCCTGCTACGAGGGCGGAGCCTGTCCGTCGGTCGTCCTGAGATTCAAGATCCACCACGGCGGATCCACGGAAGTGCTCGAAGTGGCCGATCTCCAAACACCGGCGGCGGACGCCTGCATTCGACGAGTACTCGGATCGATGCGCTTTCCGCAGTTGCGCGGCGGCGGCCAGGCTACGGTGGTGACCTACCCGTTTCGACCCCGCTGCTCGGGCGACTGACCGAGGGGCCGCGCTTGGAGATTCCAGGAACCGAGGGGGCCCTCCACTGTCACATCCCTTGTGCGATGGCTGATGCTGCTCAGCTCAGCTACAGCCCTCAGTACCGCCTCCCTCATCCCAGCCGTCGCCACACACCCAATAGGCGTTGCAGCCATCAATGCGTACAAGCCCCGGGGTCAAGTTGTTGGCGCAGCATAAGGGGTGCGGGAAGTGCTCACTGTTTACGACATCTTCAGTGGGCCACAGGTTCTCGCCGCGCTGCACGGCGTTCGTGCACGCTGGCCTGCGGTCGCGATTGTGCTGGGGCTGGTCGCGAATACTGTGGCCTGGAACGTGGCCGGCAGAGCCTACCCGAGCCTCGCCCGCTGGACGAGCTTCTGATGGCTTGACTCCGCAACCTTGCGAGCGCCTGCGATTCGCTGCGTCGGTGTTGTCGCTCGCGCTTTTTCGTGACCGCGTTCGCATGAGCGGCCGTGGCCCCGAGGTCGTCTGATCCCGCTTTGCGGGACCCGGCTGCTGGTGTGGTTGAGGTGGAGCAGAGCGAGCGAGATCAGAAGGGGAAGTCGGCCTGGCGGTCGTCCTCGGCGGCGCGGAAGTCGTCGAGCGTGCGCCGGTAGTGCGTGAGCAGGCCGCGGAGCTCGAGAGTGCGGTCGACCAGGAGCGCGGCGATGACGACGATTGGCGGGAGGGGCTCGGGTTCGTGGTAGAGGCCGAGGTGGCCGACATCGGGGTGCTCGGCGATGAGCGCGACGCGGGCGGCCATGAGGGCCACATCGAGGACGGCCAGGGCGGCCAGCTCGGGCTCGAGGTGGACCTCGGCGGGACAGAGCTCGCGGGCCAGCATCACGACACCTCCGACAGGGCGGCCTGGACGTGGTCGGCGGTGGCCGTCTTGGCCTTCTGCAGCGCCGCCGCGATCAGGGTGTGATGGGCGAGCAGGTTGACCTTGCGCGGAAGGCCCTGCGCGGCCTGGAAAATCGCCTCGATGGCCGCGGGCTCGAAGAGGGGCAGCTCGGTGCCGACGCGGCGGAGCAGGTGCGTGAGGTAGGCGCCGACCTCGTCGCGCGCGAGCGGGGGCAGGTGGAAGCGCACGACGACGCGCTGGTTGAGGGCCTCGTGCACAGCCATGCTGATGCGACGACGCAGCTCCGACTGACCGCAGAACAGGAGGCAGAGCCGGTTCTGGGCGTCCATTGCGTAATTCGTGAGCAGCCGCATTTCCTCGAGCACGTCACTGCGCAGCCCCTGCGCCTCGTCGAGGATGAGGACCGGCCGCGTACGCGCCTCGGTCGAGAGACGCGTGACCTCGCACTTGATCTGGCGATAAAGGGCGGCGCGAGATCGCTCGACGGGCAGACCGAGCTTCCAGGAGATCGACTTGTAGAGGTCCATCGGATTGCCGGTCGAGAGCGGCACATAGAGGACCTTGTAGAGACCGGGGTGGAGACGCGCAATCATCGCGCGCGTGGAGCAGCTCTTGCCGCTGCCGGCATCGCCGGTGACGAGGCCGATGCCGTTCATCTCGATGAGGTGGGCGAGGCGGACGGACAGCTCCTGCATGGCGGCCGAGACAAAGAGGTCCTCGGCGGGGATGTCCTTGTCGAAGGGGAAGCCGGTGAGGCCGAAGTGCTTGCGGTACATCACTTCCCGTCCTTGTTCTTGGCGAGGTCGCGCATGCGCAGGGCGGGCTTCGGGGCGTCGGGCGCGGAATCGGGCTCGACGGTCTTGCGCTCGTGGTTGCGCTTGACGAAGCAGTTGGCATACGCGTCGACGACCCGCGCGGTGCAGGCCTTCTGGCCCTGGTGCCAGACGTCGATGGGCGCGCCGCGTCGTGACGGGTCGTGGCGCAGGACGACGACCTCGCCGACGAGCGCGGCGTCGACCTCGTAGAGCACGCCATCGAGGCTGACCGTGCGGTCCTTCTGCACACGGCGCTTCTGTTCGAAGAGGAAGAGCTCGCGCAGATCGAGCTCCGGGCCCGGGATGCGCACGTCGCCCGAGCGCATGGCCCAGGCGTCGAGCGGAGTCTGCTCGTCGAGCCCGCGATGCGGCCGCTGGTGATATTCGCCCTCGATCCACGCCCACAGCCGACGATTGAGCCCCTCGAGAGAGGCTGTGTCCTGTGCACCGAGCGTGGGCAGAAAGCGCATGCGCACGGTGCGGAAGAAGCGCTCCTGCTTGCCCTTGCCCGCCGGCTGGTACGGCCGCGCATGAATGAGCGTCGTGCCGAGCTTGGCGCACACGAGCGAGAGCTGGTGGGAGCGGTAGGCCGAGCCATTGTCGACGTAGAGCCGCTGCGGGATCCCGCGCCGCCGGATCGCCTGCTCGAAGACCGGCAGGAAGGCCACCGTGCTCTCGGACAGCGCGAAGGCCGCGTACGGCACGATGCGCGTCGCGTCGTCGAGCAGGCCAATGAGGTAGGTCTTCTGCTTGCGCTTTCCGCCGACGATGACCGCGGGGCCGTGCATGACGTCGCTCATCCAGAGCTGGCCTGCGCGCTCGTACGAGAAGTGCCGGTGGTCCTTGCTGATCGGCGCGTCGGGCGGCTTCTTCATGACGCCGGCGCGGCTCAGCAGCCGGTGCACCGTCGAGAATGGCAGCGCGATCCCGCGCGCGTGCTCGTTCTGTCGCCGGGCCTCGTCGATCACCATCGAGACCGAGTAATCGCGGTGCTCGTCCTTGAGGTGGATGAGCAGGTCCACCATCTCCTGCGGGATCGAGCGCGCCGAGCCGATGTCCTTGCGCGGCTTCGGCCGGAGGGCGTCGAAGCCCCCCGCGCGGTAGTCCTCGAGCCAGTCCTTGAGCGTCTCGACGGCCACCCGCGTCCGGCGCGAGCCAGGGATGCAGTACGCGCCGGTCGCCTTCTCGCGCAGCCGTTCGTAGAGCTTCTTGCCGGCGTCCTCGGCGCCTGGATGCAAGAGATCGGCGATCAGCCCGTACCGGAACAGGGCCACTGCCTCTGCGCGCGTGCTCTTCGGGTCGTCCATGCGTCACCTCCGGGGTCATGGCCCGCATTGCGCGGGCGATACCCAGAGCTACGCCTTGGCCGGCGGCGGGTCTGGACCAGAGGATTGTTGGTCGCGCTTCCAGCGCAGCCGGCCCGATTCGGGAGGTGGCACCAATCCGAGCGGCGCCGGCAGCTGGTGCAGGTGGCGCTCGCAGATCTCGCGCAATGCCATCAGCGCGCAGCCGACCCCGAGCCGCTCCCGGAACGAGCGCACCGTGACCACGCAGCACTCGAGCAGCTCCGGGAGCAGGCCCCGCACGGTGGCCAGCGTCGATCGCACCATCGCGAGCCGGAGCCGGACCCAGCGCACCGCGGTCGGCAGCGTGACCGCCGGCTCGGCGTCATCGGGCCGGAGCTCGTTCGCCGCCGCCTCGACACTCGGCGCCGCCTCCGCGCGCGCGACCGCCTCCTCCAGGTCCGACAACGTGCCCGGCATCCGCGACGCGTAGAAGTCCGGCAGCATGCCGATCGTCGTGCCCGTGGTCAGGCACCGGAACCGCGCCACGTACGCGACGGCCGGCATCTTCCGCATGTACGTGCCGTGCCCCTCGGGCCGGCACTGCCCCGTCGGGCAGATCGGGCATGCGTCAAGCCTTGCGTCCTGCCACGCCCGCGCCGTAGCGTATTCCTCGAAGGTCAGCTTCGTCGGATAGCGCAGCTGCACTTCAGGTCCGTCACGGGGCCAAATCCGTGACGGGCCACTCCCTTCACCCTGCCCCGGGAGACCGTCTCCACCGGGGGAGATCGATCGTCGCATGGCCCAGAGCGGGACGCCTGTTTCCCGCTCTCGCGCCGGTTCTCAGGCGGTTCCGCGGGCCAGCAAACCGGGATCAGGCAACGGGCGGATCACGCCGCAGGGGGAGCGCCAACAGTCGGTCGAGCGCCCGCGCTCAGGGCGCCTGTTCCGCCAGTCGCGCGAGCTTTTCCACGGCGAGAGGCATCCCCTTCTTGATCCCCGGCCCGATGATCGCACGAAACAACCACCCGAGCGGCCCACGGAGCTCGGCGCGGTGCACGATCCGGGTGCTGCCGTCGGCCTGGATTTCCAGGCGATGCGAGAAGTGCAGCCTTGCGAGCGGCAGATGCGTCACATCGGCGAAGCTCCGTCCAGGCTCCACCTCGATCAGCGTGAACCTGGCGGCCAGCCCGCCCCTCGGCTTGAGCACTCCACAGGTGCCCGCTGCGAAGCCGCCCTGGAGCTTGCTCCACTCGATGCCATCATCCCACCGTCGCCAATCCGCCACGTTCTCCCACAGCTCCCAAACCCTGGCTGCTTCCGCCCGAGCCACTGCGCTACCTTCGGCCATCCACATGATGCTCTCCTTCGACACGCCCATCAGCAGAGCAAGACGTGTGCCACTCGAAGCACTCGAAGCATCTCGATTCGACCAGGGCCGGAACGAACAGGGCTTCGGAGCGCCACGCGCTGGCCACGCGTCAAGCCTGCCGCAGCGAGCGCATCGCCGCAGCTGCGCAGCAGGTGCCACATACGATCGACAAGCGCTCGGCCGGATGCAACACGGCGGGCGGTCACGATTGCTGGTTCCACAGCCGCATTGGACCTGGGAGTGGGCGCGCCACACTCCGTCGGCGACCGGTGAGGGCTGCTGCGCCAGATCGGGTCCTGCCTGTGACCTGTGTACCTGCTACGATGGCTCGGCCGTCTCCTTGGGTCGTCTCCGACGGTCAGCGCCTGCACGATCGGCTCGGTGCGTCCCTGCCAGGCCAATGAGACTCCAGTGCCCTCATGCCGATGAGACGCCCGCGCAGATTGTCGCCATCGGCGGCGGGCGCGGGCGGGCAGGATCGAGTGGATGTTCGAGTCGTGCTCGACGACCTTGCAGGGCGGCGCGCCTAGCGGGGCGCTCAGATGTCAACGGTCGGCGCTCGCAACCTCCGTCCTCGCACATCGCCCTGGAGATCCTTCGGCGGGTGACCGCTGGCGGTGGATCTTCGATGAACCGGCGCCGCGCCTGCTGGGACGGCGGGAGCGAACGCACGTCCGGGCGAACTCGCGGGCTTCGGTGGCCTTGAGGTGGCGGAGCCGACCTGGATACGCGACCTGTTCGCGCTGTGGGCGACGGAGTTTCGGCTTTTCCTTCACACCCTCGCCAGGTTCGTGATCGCCCCTCGCGCGTTCGGCGATGCTTGGGCGGAGGGCCGGCTGCACGTGATCAATCCGGCCGCCTTCCTGGCCGCGACCTGGCCCCTGCTCCTGCCCGCCGATTACGGTCTGCAGCACCTGCTCGGATGGGACGGGCGAGCCAACGTGAGCCTCGGCACCGAGGTCGCGCGCGCGCTCAAGCCGTACCTGCTCGTGATCCCGGCGACCCTGCTCATCCACGGTGCGCTGCGCCTCGCTGGCACGCGGCGACGCCTGTCGAGCACGCTGGCGATGATGCTCTATGGCGTGGCGCTGGTCGCTCTCGGCTGGGTGACCGGCCTCGCCGCCTGCTTCGCGTTCGGGGTACCGCGTGCGACCGTGTTCGTCACCAGCGGCGCTGCTGCGATGTGGACGGCCTTCGCGCTGGCCGGCCTGCACCGCG
>JAHFDS010000534.1 GCA_023248855.1 Myxococcales bacterium | reverse complement strand
GCCTATTGCCGGGCCGGGCAGACGCACCTTTGCGACACGGGCATCAAGGTCGCGATGGAGGGCGCGGACATTGGCTTTCGTAAGGACGGCACGGACATCGCCCGCTTCTGTGGCCTCGGCGGCTTTGCCGAGCACACCGTCATCCAGGCGGGCGCGGCGATCCCGATCTCGAAGGACATCCCGCTCGATCGCGCCTGCCTGGTCGGCTGCGCCGTCGTCACGGGGGTGGGCGCGGCCATCAACACCGCGCGCATCCAGCCGGGCCAGACCGTGGCCGTCTTCGGCTCGGGGGGCATCGGGCTCAACGTCATCCAGGGCGCGGCGCTCGCGGGCGCGGCGCGCATCATCGCCGTGGATCGACTGCCCAAGAAGCTCGAGTGGGCCACGAAGTTCGGGGCCACCGACATCATCGACGCGAGCTCCAAGGACGTGGACGCCGCCGAGGAGATCAAGGCGCTCACGGGGGGCCTCGGCGTCGACGTCGCCTTCGAGGCGATCGGCGTGCCCGAGGTGATGCTGCAGGCGTTCCTGTCGATCAAGCGTGGCGGCCGCGCGGTCGTGGTCGGCGTCGCGGGCTTCGGCATGGACGTCAACATCCCGGCGTGTCTGCTCGCGCTCGAGGAGCGGTCGCTCGTCGGCTCGCTCTACGGCGGCAGCGAGATGTCGCGCGACGTGCCGCGATTGCTCGAGCTCTACCAGCGCGGCAAGCTCAAGCTCGACGAGCTCGTGTCGCGCCGGGTGCCGTTCGACGAGATCAACTCGGCATTCCAGTCGATGGAGCGCGGCGAGGTCGCACGCAGCGTCGTCATCTTCCCATGAGCGTGGTCGCCATCGTCGGGGGGACCGGCAAGGAGGGCCTCGGCCTCGCCTTGCGCCTCGGCAAGGCGGGCCACAGCATCCGGATCGGCTCGCGCGATGGCGCGAGGGCCCGGGCGCGCGCCGGCGAGGTCCGCGCGAGGGTCGGCGGCACGATCGACGGCGGCGACAACGCCTGGGCCATTGCCGGTGCCGAGGTGGTGTGGCTCTGCGTGCCCTACGGCGCGCACCACGAGACGCTGGTCGGCCTCGCCGCGGGTCTTGCCGGCAAGATCCTGGTCGACATCACGGTGCCGCTTGCCCCACCCAAGGTGACCCGCGTGTCGCTGCCGCTCGGGCTCTCGGCGGCGCTCGAGGCCCAGGAGCTACTCGGGCGCGAGACCGCCGTCGTCGCGACGCTGCACCACGTGAGCTCGGCGCACCTTTCCGACCTCGCGCACGCCCCAGAGGGCGACGCGCTCCTCTGCGGCGACGACGAGCGCGCCAAAGAAGTCGTCCTCGGCCAGCTCGTCGAGCTCGGCCTGCGCGGCCTCGACGCAGGGCCGCTCCAGAACGCCATTGCGCTCGAAGCGATGACGCCCCTGCTCATCCACCTCACCAAGCGCTACAAGTCCGCCGGCGCCAGCCTCCGCGTCACCGGGATCCCGTAGGTCCTCGGGGCGGAGCGGCCCTGCGCGGCTCAGTCGCGGAAGCGCGCCGCGAAGCAATCGTGGTTCGGGCCGGGCGGCACAGCAAAGACGATGCGCTCGAAGAGGTGCCGTCGCGGGGCGAGCGCGTCGGCGAAGGTGCGCGCGACGAGCTGAGGGTCGTTGCCGAAGGCGCCCGCGCCCCACGCGCCGAGGACGAGCCACTCGATGCCTTCGGCTGCGGCAAGCTCGAGGACGCCCGCCGTGCGCCGCTCGAAGGCCGCAAGGACCTCGGCCGCGTCGAACGCGCGGTGCTCGCGCAGCGCATGGGCATTGGGCGCCGCGCACGTGATGACCGACGCGAGCACGGGCGCGTCGAGCCAGCCGCCCGCGTCGTCCCGGAAGAAAGGCACGAGCACCGACGCGATCGCGAGGTCGAGGTACATCGCCGAGCGATGCGCGTGGTGCCGCTCGTAATAGGTGGGCTGTTCGAGCAGGCACGGATACAGCGCGCTCGACCGCGCCAGTGCTTCCTCCTGCGCCTGCGCGCCGCGCAGGAAGCCGCCGCCGGGGTTGCGCGCCGAGGCGAAGTTCAGGCAACCGAGCTGACCGTGCGTGTCGCGACCGTCGGCGTTCCATTGCGCACGCTCCGTCGCGAGCGCACGCAGGGCCTCGATCGTCGTCATCGGGGCGAAGGTGATCGCGCCTGCGCGCAGCTTGCGCGGACACTCGGGCAAGCGCCCGAGGTCGTGGAGCGTCGTCAATCGACGCGCCTGCGCGATCCATTGCGCGAGGGAAATGCGCTCTCCGCGTGCATTGATGTACCCGCCGGCCTCGCACGCCGCGAGCGTCGTCTCCGCGATCCGGACGCGCTCGTCGCGCGCTGGCCCGGTGGGGTGCGACGGCGGAAAATCGAGGTACGCGACCGGCACGTGCTCCGTGAGCCACACGCCATTGTCCGACCGGTAGAAGACGTGCCCCTCGGCCGCCATCTGGCCCGCGCGGACCGTGAGCACGACCGGTCGCCCGCGCCGTCCGCCCACCCGCCGCGCCGTCTCGACGTCCGCCGACAGGTGCACATGGTGCCGCTCGCGCTTGTCGAGCCCGGTCGCGCGGACCCCGTCGAGCGCGGTGGGCGTGGTGCCGTGATAGAGCCGCGCCGGCGGGTCGGTCGGCGCAAGCGCCAGGTCGACCTCGACCGAGTGCCCCTGGTTGGCGCGGATGCGCGCGCCGTCCTCCGAGAGCGCGAAGCGCTGCTTGTCCGACGTCGCCACGATCTCCGCGAGCTCCTCACGGGTGATGGCGACGCCCTTCCGTGCGCAGGCGTCGAGCAGCGCCGCGACATCCGTCCACCCGTGCTCGTCGAGCACGATCCCCACGCGCTCCGGCTCGTGCCGCAGCGCGCGCGAAAGGAACTTCGAGACTCGAACCCGCGCATCCATGATAGTGTCAACTATACACTATATGAGTGTCGCATCAACACCTGACATGGCGGCTCTCCTCCCAGATAGTATCCTGCCGCGCCACGATTTCCCTGTGGACCCTCCTGGCGGTGGGCCTTGGAGGCCCGCGCATTGCCGGGGCCGATGCCCTGACGATCAACGATGCCCTGGTCAAGCTCGGCGGGCGGGGGCCGGTCGTCATCGATCTGGACGACGACGTCGATCGGCAGGCCGCCCTGCGCTACATCGCGGAGATACGGAGCCGCTTCCATCGCGGGGCCGAGGTCGTGGATGCGCGCCGGGAGTCGATGGGCAGCCTGCGGGCCAAGCTCCAGGGGGGCTTCGTGCTCTACGGAACCGCCGGGACCCAGGCCAGGGTCGTGCCCCTCGTCGTGCAGGGCACCTTCGGGAAGGTGCGCCTGACCGAGACCAGGCTTGCGGTGGAGTCTCTCAAGCTCGACCTGTCCGGCCGGGACCTCCGCTTCATCTCGGTCGCGAGGAATCCCTTCGGACACGGGCCCGTCGTGGCGTACGTGGCGGCAGGCAACCGGCCGCTTTACGGCATCAACGGTGTGTTTCACGGCCCGTTTTCCTACCACGTCTATGCCGGCACCACGTTGCGCGCAGGCGGCATGTACGACGAGCGTTTTCGACTGGCGCCGGACGCCCTGCCGAGAGCGGACGCCGTCCGCGATGCGTCGTGGTTCTTCGCCACGATCGAGTCAGTGCACCCCGATCCGGCTGCTGCGCTGGGTGAGCGTGGCGACACGTACTCGGCCACCCTCCCCCACAGCCGCATTCCATTTGGCGTCTCGTACAAGGAGTTCGCCTCTCCTGTCCCGGAGCCAGGTGATCGCGAGCGCGGTGTGCAGCCCGACTTTCCGGTCACGGACGAGCTGCTGCAGCCGTTCCGCGCCCAGGCAGATCCGTTGCTGGCATTTGCCCTGAGCCGGATCGCCGCGCTCGAGCGGTCGCGGCCGTAGACCGCGCGATCAGGGCGCCTTCACCTCGCGCCGGAGGATCGGGCGATCGGCCGTGCAGGGGGCGCCATTGCCCATGCAATGACGCACATGCAATTTCGCCTGCTCGAGCACGTTGAAGTACCAGAAGACGATGTCCAGGCCGTGGTCGCCCGCCGGCAGGTCGAGGCAACCGGTGTTGGGTCCGGACGCATTGAAGCCCGTCTCCGTGAGCGGACGCATGCTCCCGCTCGCGTCGAGGTAGATCTGCCCACACGCGTTCTTGCCGCCGATGATGTCGGTGCCTGTCGCGCCGATGTCGATGGAGAAGCAATGCCTGCCGGCCTGCGGCAAGTAGATTCTTCCCGAGTAGCGCAGGCTGAAGCGCTCATTGGCGGCTCCATTGGGCCACGCCGGCTGGAAGCCGTAGCTGGAGTCGGTGTAGGCGTCGGCGGAGGTATCGAACTCCCAGCCAGCCCACACACGCTGCTTGCGCGTCGAGCCCGAGAAGCGCCCGTTCATCTGTCCGTAGTCGGACAGCATCCCGCAGCTGCCGGTGCCCTCGGGTCGATCGCCGACGGTCACCCAGAGGCCATTCCAGACCGCCGGATCGGTCGCGGGATCGCCGTCGACCATCTCCTCGCAGTCGCCGAGGCCATCTCCATCGGAGTCGCCCCCGACCACGCACGAACCGGCCACTCCCGCGCCGCCACCCATGCCCGCGCCGCTCGCCCCTGCGCCGCCCGCCGCGCCGCTCGCGCCGGCGCCACCCAAGCCGGCGATTCCGCCCGCGCCGGAAGCCCCACCGCCTGTCCCGCCTGCTCCGCCCGCGCCT
>JAHFDS010000134.1 GCA_023248855.1 Myxococcales bacterium | reverse complement strand
CGGGCCGCGGCGATGGCCGCCCCCGCCGGTGGGGTAGCGCTCGCCGCCGCCGCCGTCCGCGAGGTCACGCTCGGCGGCCGCACCCTCGTGCTGGCAGATCCCGCGATGGTGCGCCTGTTCGACCTCATCGGTCGCCTCGCCGGGAGCGATCTGCCGATCTTGGTGCTCGGCGAGACCGGCACTGGCAAGGAGGGCGCCGCGCTCGCGGTACACCACGGCTCACGCCGTGCCGGCGGCCCCTTCGTCACGCTCAATTGCGCCGCCATCGCCGAGACGCTCGTCGAGAGCGAGCTGTTCGGCCACGAGAAGGGCGCCTTCACAGGCGCCGTTGCCGCCAAGCCGGGCAAGCTCGAGGCCGCGCACGGGGGCACGCTGTTCCTCGACGAGGTCGGCGAGCTGCCACCATCGGTGCAGGCCAAGCTTCTGCGAGCGCTCGAACAGAAGCGCGTCACGCGCGTCGGCGACCTGCGCGAGCGTGACGTCGATCTGCGCGTCGTGGCCGCGACCAACCGCGCGCTCGATGACGACATCAAGCAGGGGCGATTCCGCCAGGACCTCTACTTCCGGCTCGGCGCCGCGACCATCATGCTGCCGCCACTGCGCGATCGACCGCGGGAGATCCCCATCCTCGCGCGGCGCTTTCTCGCTGACGCTTGCGCGCGCGCGGGACGAGAGACGCCGGCCATCACCGCCGCGGCCATGCAGCGGCTGGCTACCCACGATTGGCCGGGTAACGTGCGCGAGCTGCGCAACGCCCTCGAGTACGTCGCGGCAACGGTGCAAGACGATGAAGTCGGGCCGTGGCACCTGCCAGACAAGGTCGCCGGCGTCGAGGCGGAGCCGGCCCAAGAGCCATCGGCCGCGCCGGCACCCGACGTCGTCACGACCGCGGCGAAGCACTTTCGGGCGCTCACCGACGAGATCCGCGAGCTGGAGCGCGCACGCATGGTGGAGGCGCTCGGTGCCACGGGCGGCGTGCAGCACCGCGCCGCCGAGCTCATCGGCATGTCCGTGCGGGCCTTCGGCATGAAGGTCAAGCAATACGGCCTCTCGCCGCGCGCTCGCCGCGACCCATGAGCGCGGTGCCCGACGACTGGTCGCCACCGTCGGAGATCGAGGAGTATCGCCTGCTGAGCCCGCTCGGCCGGGGTGCCATGGGCCAGGTGTTCTTGGCGCACGACACCCTGCTCGACCGCAAGGTGGCGGTCAAGTTCGTTGCCGGCAGCGCCATCGACCCGGCGCTGCGCGCGCAGTTCTTCGTCGAGGCGCGGGCGATCGCGCGCCTGTCGCATCCCAACGTGGTCGCCATCCACCGCGTCGGTGAGATCAAGCGCCGCCCCTATCTCATCTCCGAGCTCGTGCACGGCACCAGCCTCGCCGAGCTGCCGCGACCGGTGTCGCCGGGCCGCCTGCTCGAGATTGGCGTCGGGCTTTCGCGCGGGCTGGCGGCGGCACACCGGCGCGGCGTCCTGCACCGCGATCTCAAGCCCGCCAACGCCATGATCACCGGCGAGGGCGAGGTCAAGTTGCTCGACTTCGGCCTGGCCCAGCTGCTCGACCGGCCGGGCGCGCCCGCGGCGCTCGACGCCTCCTCGGGCCGAGCGCGCGTCGGTTCCCCGCTCTACATGGCGCCCGAGATCTGGCGCCACGAGCCGGCGACTTTCGCGTCCGACGTCTACTCGATCGGCGTCCTGCTCTACGAGCTGGCGGCGGGGCACGCGCCGAATCAGGCCGCGACGGAAGCCGAGTTGGCGCGCGTCACCCAGGAGCGCGAAGCGCCGCCGCTGCGGCAACAGGCGCCCGGCGTCGACCCGCGGCTCTGCGCTGTGATCGACGGCTGCCTGGCCCACGATCCCACCCGGCGCTGGGCATCGGGCGACGCCCTGCGAGAAGCGCTCGAAGCCCTCATGGTGTCGGCCCGCGCCGTGGTGCCCGAGGGCAACCCCTACCGCGGGTTGCTCGCGTTCGACGTCGAGCACCAGGGCCTCTTCTTCGGGCGCGAGGCCGAGGCCGGCGCCATCCTCGATCGCCTGCGCGCCGAGCCGTTCGTGGTGGTTGCCGGCGACTCGGGGGTCGGCAAGTCGTCGCTTTGCCGCGCCGGGGTGCTGCCGCGGCTGGATCGCCGGGTGGTACAGCTGGTGCCCGGACGGCAGCCGCTGGCTGCCCTGTGTGCGGCGCTGGCGGCGCTGCTCTCCCTCGAGGAACGTGAGCTGGCCAAACAGCTGGGTGACGATCCGAGGACGCTCGGACGGCTCCTGCGCCGGAGCGACCCCATGGTGCTGTTCGTGGACCAACTCGAGGAGCTGGCGACGGTGTCGGCACCCGACGAGGTGGCTGCCGTGGCCGCGGCGCTGGCGTCGCTGGCCATCGGCGCGCCCGGGGTGCGCCTCGTGGCGACGGTGCGCAGCGATTTTCTGACCCGCCTGGCGAGCCTGCCGGTGCTAGGCCCCGAGATCGCGCGCGCTCTCTACCTGCTGCCGGCCTTGTCGGCCCAGGGCGTGCGCGACGCCACCGTCGGGCCGGCGACCGCCAAGGGGGTTCGCTTCGAAACGCCGGCCATGATAGACGCTCTGGTCGCCGTCGCCGACGAACCGGGGGGACTGCCGCTGTTGCAGTTCGCGCTCGCGGCGCTCTGGGACGCGCGCGAGGTCACGGGCCGCCTGATCCCCGCCGCGGCGCTCGAGCGCATGGGTGGCCCGGCGGGTGCCCTGGCCCGCCATGCCGACGGCGTGATGGCGGCGCTGGTGCCAGCCGAGCGCGGCGCCGCGCAGCGCATCCTGATGCAGCTGGTCACCGCCGAGAGCACGCGCGCCCGCCGTAGCGAAGACGATCTGGTGCGCGGCGATGTCGTCACCCGCGCGGGCCTCGAGGCGCTGGTGCGCGGCCGCCTGATCGTCGCGCGCGAGGAGACCTACGAGATCGCGCACGAGGCGCTGGTGGCGCGCTGGGACACGCTGCGCGGCTGGCTCTCGAAGGACGGCGAACGGCGCGCCGGCGTGCAGCGCCTCGAGCGCGCCGCCGTCGAGTGGGATCGGCTGGGACGGGCGCGCGACGCCCTTTGGAGCAAAACGCAGCTGGCCGAAGCGGCCACGGTCGGGGTCGCCGCGAGCGCGGGGCGTGAAGGTGCCTTCCTCGCCGCCTCACGCCGGGCCGTCCGCCGCCGCCGCGGTGCCAGGTGGGCCGCCTTGGTCGGGCTGCCGGCGCTCGCGCTCGCAGTGTTCGGCAGCAGCAAGCTGCAGCAGCGGCGGGAGCTGGGGCGCCGGGTCGACGGCTGGGTCGCCCAGGCCGACCTTGCCGCCGCCCGTCGCGGGTCCGCGGCGACGCGGTTCGAGCGTCTGCGCGCCGAGGCCTTCGCCCGCTTCGACGCCCTGGCCGGCGTCGACGGTGAAGCGCGCTGGGCCGAAGCGCTGGTTGCCGCTCGGCAAGCCGATGAAGCCGGCAGGGCCGCCGGTGACGCGCTCGAAGCGGCGCTGCGGCTCGACAGCGCGCGCGCCGACGTGCGGGCCCGATTCGGCGATCTGTTGGTCGAGCGCGCACGGCTGGCGGAGCAGACGTTCCAGGAGCGGCAGCGCGACGAGCTCCTGGCGCGCCTGGTGAACAACGACGAGGACGGCTCGCGCCGCGCCCGCTGGAACGCGCCCGGCGTCGTCGAGCTTGCCACGCCGAGGGCCGCCCCTTTGCAGCTCTTCCGCTACCAAGCGTACGACGGTCACCGCCAAGCGGTGGCGCTGCCGGCGCCGCAGTCGCGGTCGCTCGAGCTGTCTCCGGGCTCCTACCTCGTCGAGGTCGCGGGGACGCGGATGCCATTCGTCGTCGAGCGCGGCGAGCGCCGGCGCCTCACGGTCGCGCCGCCCGACGCCGCGGTGCCCGAGGGCTTCGTGTTCGTGCCCGCCGGCCGCTTCCTGTTCGGCTCCTCGGGCGATGAGGAGCTCCGCCACACCTTCTACGGCGCACCGCCCCTGCATCCCGTCGACAGCGGCCCCTATCTCATCGCCCGCAACGAGACCACCTACGCCGATTGGATCGCCTATCTCGAGGCGCTGCCGCGGGCGGAGCGCGCGCGCCACCTGGTGGCAGGCAGCGACTTTCAGGGCGTCGGGGTCGCGCTACTGAAGGACGGTGGTGTGTGGCGCCTGGAGCTGCGTTCGCGCGCGGCCACGTATCACGCCCGCTGGGGCGAGTCGATCCATTACCTGGAGCGCAGCCGCGGCGCGAACCAGGACTGGCGGCGCATGCCCGTCGCAGGCGTCACCTACCGCGACGCCCAGGCCTACGCCGGCTGGCTGTCGTCGTCGGGGCGGATGCCAGGGGCGCGCCTGTGTACCGAGCTCGAGTGGGAGCGCGCCGCCCGTGGCGCTGACGACCGCGAATATCCGCACGGCGATCGCCTCGATCCCGAGGACGCCAACTTCGACCTCACCTACGGCCAGAAGCTCGACGCCTTCGGCCCCGACGAGGTCGGCACGCACCGTGCCTCGCGCAGCCCGTTCGGCGTCGACGACCTGGCCGGCAACATCTTCGAGTGGGCTTCGTCGTCGATGGTCAAAGGTGAATCGGTGGTCCGTGGCGGCTGCTACTACTACAATCGCCAGATGAACCGGGTCTACTATCGCGAGGTCATCAGCCCCGGGGATCGCACGCAGATGATCGGTGTCCGCATCTGCGCGGACGCGCGGTAGCAACGGTTGCCGGGCACGCAAGGTTTGCCTGTCGGTCCGCGCAAGAGTTGCTGGACGACGGCTGTCGCGGCCTGGTCGTCGAGAAGACTCCAGGGGTTAGCCAGTGCTCCGGGTGGCACTCCGCTTGCTGTCCGGGGGACGATGAACCATTGGTTTGCTCGCGCTCTTCCCGCTCTTCCGCTGTTGACGTTCGCCGGCTGTGGAGTCTCCGGCTCGGACGACCTGCCGGTCGGCAGTGAAAGCCCCGCGCTGGTGACGGGCAACGGGCACATGCAGAACGGCCACATGCAAAATGGGCACATGCAGAACGGCCACATGCAAAATGGGGCCGCCCTCGCGCTCGCCGGGGTCGACCTCACCACGATGCACCGCCTCGTCACGCTCCCGGCGGTGGGCCAGGATCCCGACCTGAGCCCGAGCAACCTGGTCCCCGTGCGCAACGTCAAGCTCGACAAGACCATCCTCACCGACGGCGTCCATTCGGGTAGGTCGTTCATCGGCCACGTCGTCTATGGCACGCTGTCTGACGGGACCACCGAGCTCCAGCAGGTGCCGATCTACCTCGAGGACATCAGCCCCACCGGCGATGCGGAGATCTTCCACTACCAGCTCAAGGCCCACCACCCGTTCGTTCCCGTCGGTGGCAGTGGTTGCACAGGCACCTGCCCGATGATCTGGGACTACGTCTGCGGAAGCATCCAGCGGTCGCTCGTCACCGGTGCCACCGATCGTCGGAACGGCCGCCTCGTCGTCAGCGTGCCCGTCCAGGCGACCGCCGTCGGCGGGCAGTGGGACTACCACGAAGGGCAGCTTGGTGACGGTCGCAAGCTGATCGAGCAGGGCAGCGCCGCCTACAACACCAAGATCACGTTCGCCTGTGCCAATGGCGCCATCGGCAAGTGTGTCGAGGCGGCGCACTACAAGCCGTGGGCGGCCGCGGCCACCGAGTGCCAGCCGTTGACGCCGCCTCTAGACTCGGAGCTCAAGTGCTACGCGCGGACGCAGGAGCTGGTGCACGAGGCATGCGTTCGCATGGTGCGCGCGGACTATTGCGGCAACGGCGTGTCGCATACCGTCGAGGGCGTGGGCATAGACCTGTGGGACGAATCCAGGATCAACGCCGCTCAATCGGAGGACGTGTGGGGCCTGGAGGCGGAGTGGACGCCGAACGGCGCCCGCTGCCTCAACGACGCGGTCATGGGGCGCACGTCGCACGACGGCGAGCGCGTCGACGCCTATCTGGCGAAGGCCTGTCCGCAAAAATGGAGGGGACAGGCAAATCAAACGTCGCCGTTCACCTGGTACGACGGGGACTGCTTTGGCCGCGGACCGGTGTCGCAGCACAGCACCTTCGACTTCGTGAACGTCCCGAAGGATGGAACCTACCGCACCATGAGCAGCATGAATCTGCACGACCGTGTGTACATCAAGAACCGCTCGAGGTGCATCGACGACTCCAAGAGCCATCCCGAGGACAAGCCGAATCCCGACGCCAAGAGCGACATCTGCGTGCCGCCCATTTGGCCGCCCCCTGTCTTCGTGCCGTAGCGCTTCCACGGCGCGCTGGTACGCCGGCTGCATCGGTGCGAGGCACACGGAGGATCCCATGTTCAAGCGATGGATGATGAGCACGATGTTGGTCTTGTGCTGCGCCAGTTGCAGCGGTGGTAGCGGCAAGCAGGAGGGGGAGCCCGGCACCCAGGGCAAACCAGCCTTCGGCGGCGACTGCTCCAAGGGCGGCACAGCGCAGTGCCAGAGCGGACTGTGTGTCGCCGCACCCGACGGCCACCTCAGCTGTTCCAAGGAGTGTTCCGGCGACGGCGACTGCGATGCGGGCTACCGCTGCAATCAGATGTTCCCGACGCAGCACGGGAGTCATTGCGTGGCGATGAGATAACCCGCCGCGGGGTGTCAATGTCCCTCCGGCCCCGACTCCCGTGGGGCAAGCATCCGCTTCATCACCTCAGCGCATGGGCAATCGGTCAAGCCTCCCGACGGAGATCGGCGATCTTCGCGCGCTTGGCGCGCTCTCGTCGTTCGTTCCGAGAACGGGCCACGATGGACGCAAAGCGGCGTCAGCACGATGGCGAGCTGGCCGTAGGCTGGATCGTCGCTTGGTCCGCACGGGCGAGTTCGAGCAATCGTGCCAGGCAGAGCGCCACGAGCTTCGAAGGGACGATCGCCAGACGCAGCGCCAGCGGCAGCGATGGCGCGTCGCGCCAGATCTCCCGTCAGGGCGGCGAGCCCGGCGGTGAGCTGCAGGTAGTTCGCGAAGCCGCTGCGCCCCGGGAAGCCCGGAGGGCGCCAGCACCGTGCCCTCGATGAGGGCAGGCAGGTCGAGTTTCCGGTCGCGCTTGATGACGCCGAGGCGCCGGCCAGCCTCCCAGAGGTCGTCGGCAGCGAACCGTGCGTGCATCTTGTCCAGGTGGAGATCTGCGGCTCGTCTCGGCGCGGCGGGGGCTCACCTTGGTGACCTTCGCAGCGGCGATCGACATTGTGGATCGGCTAGACGCAGAGCGGCGGTGCGTTGCGACGCGCTATTGATAGATGTCGATGGCGACGCCGGGCGGCGACATGAGTCGGACCTCGAGCTCGGAGACTACGAGGGGGCTCGACGAGCCTTGCTCGGAGAGGGAGGCTGGCCTCCCTCTCCGGCCCGGAATACGAGCTCAGCTCAGTCTAAGATAATGGCCGGCGGAGGCTCTGGAATCACTGGCCCAGGCCCCGGCGGTTCCTCGTCGGGCAAGTGCTCAGGGCGATCGGGCCCCTCCTCGTTGCGCCTCTTCCATTCGCCGTAATCCTTCATGCGTTCCATCTCCGCATCGTCCGTCGCACGAATCGTCGGCGCGTGATTTCCCCATTCACCGTTGAACCGTTCCGTCTCCCCATGCGGGCCTGTGAGCGGCGCAATGTTCTGGATGTCCCGCATCGCTCGGCTCGTGTCGCGTTTGATCATGTCAGTCGCCACGGCCTTCCACAGATCGCTCTGGATCTTCGTTGCCTTGGCCAAGAATGCCTTCTTCGACGAGTCGTACGGGCTGCGTTCGGAGCCAGGCGTCATCTGCTGATTCCGTGTGGACGGGCTGTTTTTCCCCTGTCCGTTCAAGAGCGCTGCGACATCCACGACCATGTGCCAGGCGGTCGACACCGGGTCGGTGACCATCTGCATCCCCGTGCGGTCGGTTGCACCCAGGGGATCGTTGCCGGCGTAGCCGAACAGCCCGCACTCGACGGGGCTCCTCTGGCACCTGTCGAGGTTCTCCAGAAAGAGCGGGTCGGGCGTCCAGAATTGCCCGAGCAGCGGATCGTAATCGCGCACGCCCATGCGCACTGTGCCGAGATCGGCGTCGTGTCCGAGGCGCGTGAAGTCGATGCTGGTGGCCAGCGGTGCGTACGAGACACGCCCGCCGTAGGTGGTTGCCGGGTAGGGCGTGCCGTCCGCGCCGGCCACCGGCGTACCGCGCCTATCGGTGATGAGCGTGGTGAACACGCCGTTCTGCAGCATGCCGACCGTGATGCCCTCGACGATGACCGGCTCGACGAACGCGGTCTCCGTCAGCGTGCCGCCGAACGCCCAGCCCAGCGTCGGCGTGCCGTTGACCAGCTCGAGCACCCGCGCTCCGGTCTGGTCGTAGCGATAGCCGAGCTCGCGGCCGGGCCGGTGCGCCGCCGCCAGCTGCCCGTCGGGGCCGTACTCGATGGCGGTGTCGCCGCGCTGCACCACGCGGCCGAGCGCGTCCCACTTGTAGTGCACGGTGCCGACATCGAGGTCGCTGCCGGTGTGGTGCACCGTACGCGCGCCGAGGACGTCGCTGGTGGTGCTCGGCAGCCCCGAGGCGGTGTAGCTGTAGGCGGCCGTGGCGTGGCCGTCCTCGTCGACCGCAGTCAGAAAGCCGCGCACGTCGCGGGTGTAGCGCCGCTTGTGCGAGACGGCGCCGAGCGTCGTGTCCTCCTCGTTGCCGAGGCCGCGCGTGTCGTAGGACCAGGTGACCGTGCCCTTCTGCACCGGGCCGGTGACCTGGTAGCCGCGGCGCCGGTGCGTCGCAGCGTCGTACAGCGGCGTGACCGCGTGGCCGTCGGCGAGCGTGATGAGGCGCAGGCGCCCTTCGCCGTCGTAGCCGAGGGTGTAGGCCGCGACCCCGTCGACCAGCAGACGATACGGCCGGCCGTACCCATCCACCTGGACCTGGTTGGTGGTGGTCAAGAGCGCCTTCGCGTGCGCATCGCTCACGGCGATGGTGCGCGCCGACTCGGCGCCGTCGGCGCGATAGGCCGCGGTGCGCGTGATTTGGCGCCAGCCGTCGCCGAGGCGCACCCGCTGCTCGAGCGCCC
The DNA here is from genome assembly GCA_023248855.1 of Myxococcales bacterium. Classification (GTDB taxonomy): domain Bacteria; phylum Myxococcota_A; class Polyangia; order JAHFDS01; family JAHFDS01; genus JAHFDS01. The sequence continues at coordinate 9,761 of JAHFDS010000134.1, read as the reverse complement.
GACCGTCGGCATCGTAGCGATCGGTGCGCTCGAAGCCGCTGCCGAGGACGTGCGTCAGCTGGCCCTTCTGACCGGCGATGGCGCCGCCGGGTGCGCCGTTGCCGTCGTAGCTGAGCCAGAAGTCGAGCGTGGCGCCGTCGGCGCGCGTGTCCGCGATGTGGGTGACCCGGCCGACGCCGTCGTGCTCCTCTGCCTGCGCGTTCACGAGCGCGCCGTGGCCATCGAGGAAGCGCTTGCCGATCTGTCGGCCGTACGTGTCGTACTGGTAGACCACCGAGGCGAGGCCGTCGCGATCCACCCGCGCCGGTCGGCCGTAGCCGTCGAAGCGCAGGCGGTGGCCACCATCGGGAGTGGTGACGCCGACCAATCGACCGAGCGCGTCGTAGGCGTAGGTGTGCTCGGCGCCGGACTCGTCGCGCGAGCGCAACACGTGGCCCTCGCCGTCGCGGCCCTGCTCGTGCACGTAGACGCCATTCTGCGTGGTGCGCACGACCAGTTGCCCGTTGGCGATGGCGTAGCTCGTGGCCGTGCTGCCGCTGACGTTGCTCTGGAACAGCGCGCTCGTGGCCACCGGGTACGAAAAGCCGGCGTCGCGCTGCCAGGCCAGCGCCGTGGCGTTGGCGTAGAGCCCCTGCCAGCCCAGCGTGGTCATCGCTCCCCCGCCGGCCATCGGGGCGATCCACTCGGCGGTGCGCTCGAGCGTGGCGCGATCGACCTTGCGGCTGTCGCCGAAGATCCAGGCTCCGGCCCACGCCGCGCTGGCGACGGTCTCGCCGTCTCCGCCGGTGATCTCGACGGTGGTGCGGCTAACGCCCGGCTGCACCAGCGTGCCGGTCGTGATAAGGCCCGGCTGCGTCGCCGAAGGGTAGCGGTAGCTCAAGGTCTGCGCAGGCGTTGCCGACGAGGTGCCGGAGAGATCCTCCCACCGCCGGGCCAGCCGACCCTGACCATCGTAAGCGAAGCCGAAGTTTTCACTGACGTTGCTGCCGCGATCGCGGCGCAGCGTCAGCTGCGCATCCGTCAGCGGGTCCATCGACGACTGCACCACCAGGCCCTCAGGAGAGGTCACCTGGGCCAGCCGTCCGAGCGAGTCCCACTCCACCGAGGTGGCGCCTCGACCCGGCACGGTCGCCTGAATCAACCGGCCGAGGCCATCGTAGCTGTTCTGCTGCAGCGCCACGACGCCTGTTGGCCCGGTCTGGTTGACCGCGGTGACCTGACCGAGCGGGTTGCGGGTGATGTCGACCCGATAATCGAAGTCGAGCACGTGATCGCCGTGCGCGCCGAGCAGCCGCTGCGACGCCGGAAGGCACGGCAGCTCGGGCTCGAGCCCGGTCACCTTCGCCAGGGCCTCCACCTTGGTCAAGACGCCGGAGGGCATGCTCGCGCTGGTGCGGGTCGGGCACAGGCCGTCGTAGGTGACGTAGTCGATGCGCGCCGAGACCGGGGCGCCGGTGGCGTCGCGCCAGCCATGCTCTCGCGCCGACGGGCGCAAGAGCGGCACCCCGTGAAACATTGCCGCCGCGAGCGTGGTGCTGCTGAAACGCTCGATACCGGGTGTGCGATCGTCGCGATCGCTCTGTCGGGTGACCACGCCGGAGACGTCGTCGTCGTTGTGGAAGCTGACCTGCTCGTCGAGGAAAGGCGATTTCTTTTCCGCCATGCCGAAGCCGACCAGGAAGTGGCCGACCGAGTGCCAAACCGGTTGCTCGTATTGATAGAGAAAGGCCACCGCGCCGTAGCCGGCCGAATCGAGCGTCAGCGAGGCCAGCAGCGAATAGCGCTGGATGATGCCCGGTACCGGCTTGACGCGCGAATAGCCGAAGCGCGCCACCGTCCCCTTGCCGTCGTCGGCGCGGAGCAGCAGGCCGGTCGACGGCGAGGAGAGCGCGATGGTCTTGGCCTTGCCGCCGTCGACGAACACGACCTCGACGTTCCCGCTGGCTGACAGATCGGCGACGACGGGGTAGCCGACGGCGAACGGAATGTCGCGCAGTCCCGGCACGGCGCGCTGCACGAACTCGTTGCCCTGATTGACGAAGAGCGACACGCTCTGTCCGGCGCTCAGGATCGCATCCTCGAGGCCGTCGTTGTTGAAGTCACCGAACGAGAACTGGTACTGGGCCAGGTTCGACAGCGCCAGGCCATTGACGGTGAACTGCAGCGCCTGCCCGACCGACTCGAAGAGTCCGCCGCCCAGGCCATGCCAAACCATGACGGTATTGCTGGTACGCGCTACCAGATCGGCGCGGCCGTCGCCATTGACGTCGAGGACCCACGACGACACCGGCGTCACCGCCGGCGTGAGCGTCTGCGGCAGCATGGCGGCGAAGGTCCAGTCGTTCGGCCCAGACCAGTTCTTGAGCACCTGCACGCCGCCCGGGTAGACGCGCACGACGTCTGGCTTACGGTCGGCGTCGATGTCGCTCAGACGTGTGTTGGCGCCGAGCTCCCAGTTGCCATCGACGTCGAAGCTCGACTGCGTCATGCCGTTGCGGTTGCACACCGTCAGGTGCGTCGTCGCTCCGGCGCCATTCTTCTTCAGCACGACCACCTCCGGATCGCCGAAGTCGCCGCGCAGTCGCGCCAGGAGGCGGGGTTTGTTGGTCGTCGCCGGCGCAGGGCGGCACAGGGGGTTCTCCTTGCCGGTGGCGGCAGGCAACGGCTCGAACACGAAGCCGCTCTCGCTCTGACGCACCAGCGTGTACGAATAATTGTGCTCGAGATCGATGAGGCCGTTCTGCTCCATGTCGGTCATGGCCGCCCGATCAGGCTGAATGCTGTCGACGCCGGCGGCGGCGAGGTACTGATCGAGGTTCGGATTGTAAGTGATCGCGGCGTTGGCGAGCTGCTCGACGCCCATGTCGTAGTCATAGACCACCGCGGGCTCAGTCTCGCCGGAGATGAACTTGCGCGTCAGCTTGGTGAGATAGAACGCGGGGCCGATGGGGCTCGTCGTGTACCCGAGCGTGTAGCGCCAGCGCTCCTGCAGCGTGGCGCCCTGTTTGGCTTTGACGACGATCTGGGTGACGCGCCGGTCGAGGAGCTGCTTGTCGCCACTGACCCAGCTAGCGAAGGGCCCGGGCAGCGTCTCGTACACGAAACTGGCCTCGTACTGCGTGCCGTCGTTGCGGCCACCCCAGCGCACGCGATCGAGGAACGGCCGGCCGCTCGGGTTCTTGACCCAGACGAACGTCGTCGAATCGCCGAGCAGCGTATCGATGCGCGACAGCATCCAGGCGTAGGTCCCGGCGCTGACGATGTCGGCGGGGGCGAAGGTGTAGGTGGTGCCCTCCGCGGTGACCGCCTGCCAGCTATTCTTGACGGAGTCGCGGCGCACGCGGACGGCGTCGCGAACACCGGCCGGGTAGTAGGCACCGTCATCGCCCTTGGCCAGACGGCCCCAGGGGCTGGAGAAGTCGTCGGTGTCGTCGTAGGCGATCGATCCGCTGACGCGATAGCGGCGGATCGAGAGCTGGTTGCTCCAGCCCATGCCGAACTCGGAGACGCCGTGCTCGGCCGACCACGAGGGAAACGGCTGCGCCAGGAGCTTGCCGCGCGCGTCGGGCACCTGAACGGGCATCGGCAGTGTGAAGGCGCCGCGAGAGAGATCCGCGGCGCCGAAGCCGAGGTGCGCGAGCGAGCCAGCGACCTGCCCGCGGCGCGGCAGATCGAGCGTCGGGTGTTGCACGAGCTGGTCCTGGAAGGGCGCGGCCCGGGCCGAGCCGCGCGCCAGCGCTACGGTAGCGAGGACTGCGAACATACGAGATGCGTGACGGAACATGACGATCCTCCGGTGTGCAAAGTCGGTTTTCGTGGCGAAGCGAGCTATTGGCAGCCAGGGACGGCGACGCCGGGCGGCGCCGTCGGGCGAACCTCCAGCTCGAAGACGAGGATCAACTGGTCGACCGACTTGGGCGGCAACGCCGTGGGGAAGTTCTGGAGGTCGATCGAGAAGGTGGTGAACGGCGACAGACCCTGGGCGACGCTGCCGTGTGTTTCGATGGTGCTGGTGATGGCCGCAGTGTCGGTGCCGCCCAGGAGCGGAACGCCGGTGAACAGCCAATCCGTGTCGGCGCGGACGTAGCGCAGCTCGCCGGCGCCGGTGGGGAAGTCGAGCTCCGGATCGATCTGCATGGCGGGCCGATTGTGAAGACCGTTGATCTCGACGCCCGTCTTGTGCGCGGCGAAGAGCGCCATGTTGCGGATGACCGGCGCACCATCCGAGCAATTGAGCCGCCCGTTGCCGCCGTGCGGGTCGTAGAGGTCCGAAGGCGTGATCGTGAAGTTGGCGACGGTCTTGCCCGTGAAGGCGTTCCACACTTGCTGGGCGCGCGGCATGTCGACCGGCCGCCACAACGTGGCTGGTGGGCGCGAGCCGTCGGTGCAGGTGCCGAACAGCCCGCAGTTGGGCACCGGCGGCCCCTTGCCGTAGCTCGCCGGCGACGGGAAGACGACGGCGGTCATGACCGTGCCGTAGTCGGCGCTGTCGAGGTTGGCCAGCTCTAGCCGCGTGCGCGCCGCCAGCGAAACCGCCAGGAGCTTGTCGGTGGTGATGTCGCCAGGCGAGCCGAAGTCGATGTCGCGCAGGGCCAGGAGCTGCGTCGCGGCCGAGGACTTGAACGCCGCGAGCGCCTTGGCGTAACGCAGCTCGAAGATGGGCGGCAGATCGTCGGAGACGAGCTGCACCAGGGTGTTGCGCTCCACCTCTAGGCGCTGGTCGGCGAGCTGACGCAGCTGCCACATGGGGATGAGCTGCGCCAGTCGGCTCTGCTTGCCGTTGGCCGCAACGTCATGGGCGAGGGCGCCCAGCTCGGTGACGTCCGACTTGATCTCGCGCTGCAAGCGCGCCATTCTCGCCCGCCGCTCGAGACTGACGATCTCGGCCGAGAGCCAGGTGTCGAAGAGCGCGCCGACGGCGTCAGGCAACTGGGAGACGTCGCGGCCGGTGAGCTGCGACACACGCAGGCGCGCGTGCTGGCGGAGCAGGGTGGACTCGGTCGGGAGCAGGTCGCCTTGCGCCAGGATCGCCGGGCGGTCGGCCTCGATCTCCTGCAGCGTCTGGGTCATGGCGGTGGCGAGCTGCAGGGCGAGCGTGCCGACCGGCGTGACCTTCACCGCGTCGACGACGAGCTTGTCGGCCTTGACGATGCAGGCGCCGACGGCGGGCGACAGATCGTTGACGACGAGGTAGGTGTCGACGTCCATCGGCGCGACGTACACGTCCTGGCGCGCCACCACCTGCACGTCGACGATCGCCAGCGCATTGCCCGGCACCGTCGAGACCACCAGGAGCGAGCCGGCGGCGGCGAACGGCACCGGCGTCTCGTCGAGGTGGATCCCGCCGGTGAAGGACGCGGTCGTCCGATTGTCGGTGCCGTCGTTGTCGCTTTCGCTCCAGGTTCGCGAATACTTGTAGCCAAGGCACGCTTCGATGGAGGCCTGAAATCCGTTGCCCAGCGCGTCCAGTCCGTGGATCTCTTTGACACACGCTTTCACGTCGGCCGAGACCTCGTGCGTATGGCCACTCGAATGCGAGTGGCCGGTGAAGGTCCCGTTGCTCCACTGCACCATGTAGCCTTCGGGGCCGGTGGCGGCGTCGCTGGTGTCGATCTTGTAATTCTTGCCGTCGGGCGCGGGGATGCTGGCGCGCTGCAGCGCGCAGGTGGGCTCCCATTGCTGTCCGGTGACCTGGAAGCGCAGCTCCTCGCCCTGCTTGAGCGAATGCACCCACGGCAGACCGTCGCCGCCGATGGCCGCCCAGGCATCGGCCTTGACCGCTTTGCCGTCGTACCTGGCCGAGTAGGCGCTCAGCGGCGCCGACTTGATGACGGTCTGCTGCGCTGCCGCGCTGTCGTCGATGACGCCCTGGGCGCGCTCGGCATCGAAGGTGGCCTTGAAGTCGGCGTAGGTGACGCGCTCCTTGGCTTCGCGCTCCTGCAGCCCCTCGAGCTGCCCCAGCAGATCGGTCATGTGTTGCGTCGTCATGTCGGTGCGGTCCTGCAGGCTCGTCAGATCGGCCTCGCCGCGCAGCTGCTGCAAGAGGCCCTGCACCATCGACACGCGGTTGTTGTTGAAGCGATCGCGCGCCGCGGACAGCGCCGCCTCGTGCTGCTCGACCTGTTGCAGCACCAGCGCCTTGTTCTGCATTCCGGCGTGCAGAAGGCGCGCTCCATTGCTCAAGAAGAAGCCGAACGTGTGGTACGAGGTCGTCCGATCGGTGGCGCGGCGAACGAGCGCCGCCAGCTGGCGCGCCGGTGCCGGTTCGGCGCCGCTCAACATCGCCGGCAGCGCGCCGCCGCCCGCCGTCGCGTAGGCCTTCTCCAGGCGCGCGTGATTGGCGCGCACGGCGTCGAGCGCGTGCCACAGCTCGCCGTGAGTGGCCGCGACCGCCGGCGACGACATCAATGCGTTCTTGAGCTGCGTCGTGTCGGGCAGCGCCGAGAGCAGGCCCCAGGCCTGCGACGTCAGCGTCGACGGAGCCGAGTCGCAGTTGAGGTACCGGCAGGCGGTGTCGTGCATGGCGCTCACGGTCTCGAGGCGCTCGGTCATGGTTCGCAGCGCGTCGCCGGTGATGGTGAGGAGCGGCGGCGAGTCGAGCGCCGCTGCATTCTGGTAGGCGGCGTTGAGCACTGCCGCGTCGACGCCAAGAGAGGTGTTGAAGGTGGCGTCGAGCATGGGCCCGACACTGGACGGCGTGATGTCGGCGTCGCTCTGAGGTAGTGGTGAGCCGGCGCCGTAGGCTCGCGCCCAGAAGAGCTTGAGCAGCTTGTCGGTCTCGCCGGGCAGCCACTCGCCGTCGCCCGGCGCGGCCACCGAGGCGCGCTTGTACCAGGCGTCGATCGCGGTGAGGGACGTTTCGAGCCCGCTCCACGCGCCGGCAGTGTCGGAGATGCTGGCGAAGCGCCGGCCGACGAGCGTGCGGAGGACGTCCGCGGAGCTCGTGCGATAGCTGTCGCGGCAGGCGCCAGCGGCCAGCTTCGCCGTCAGATCGAACAGCTGCAGGCATTGCGTCAGGCGAGCGTCGACCACGGCGCTCGGCACGTGCGGGCCGGCGGCCAGGTTGTGGCAGAGCTGCAGCAGCGCATTGAGCCCACCGGCATTGCCCGCCGCCACGCATTGGGTCGGGACCGCCAGCGGGATCTGGCAGGCTGGCTCCGCCGAGGTGATCGGGTAGAGCGCCTGGATGTATCCGAACGCGGAGGCAACGAGCTTGTCGCCGCGCAGCTCGAGCAGCAGCTTGAGCCGGGCGCGCAGCGCGGTCTGCCAGTCGGCAGCGGACACCGAGGAAGGGACCGCGCCGGCGAGGGCGTTCTGGAGCTTGCTGAACTTCGCCGACGCCTCGGCAGCGGTGCCGTAGGGATCTTGGTCGCCGGTCAGACACACCGGATCGTGGATGTTCGGATCGCTCGGCTGGACAGCGCCGGGCGCGGTGTACTTGGTGGTGGTGGAGCAGACGTGATCGCAGGTCTTGTCGCTGGTGAGCGCGCAGCCGCACGATGGGTTGACGCCCGTCGCTGGCGTGGGAATGGTCACGTTGCTCAGCGTGCAGGTGTAGTCGGTGATGACGAGGTTGGTGCCGTCTCCCTGATCGTAGGAAACGAACTGAGTGAGGGTGGCGCCAATCGGGGCGCTCTGGAAGTGCGCCGCCACGTTCCACTGGGTGCGGTTCGGCTCCGGCACCAGGTTGGTGAGCGCCGCGGCTCGACTCTTCGCCAGTTGCTGGCACCAGGAATTGGGGTTGGTGGAAGGCCTGCAGCCCGTGCCGCCGACATGGTGGTCTTTCCGGATCGAGGTCGCGCAGGTGATGGTGAGCTCGCCGCCATGCTCATTTTGGGGGGCGCCCCAGGCGGGACCATTGTCCCAGGTGGCGCACGAGTTGAATTGCACGCATTCCTGGCCACACAGCGGTGACTGTGACCTGCAGATGGTGTCGAGCTGGTAGCTCCACGGGCCCTTGCACGAGCCGGGGGGCGACGACAGACCGTCGTCCGCGCAGGGCGGCGCCAGCCATGAGGCGCCGAGCGCCTCGCTTTCGGCCGCGACGCTGTCGCCGGTCGATCCTCCGCATCCGACGAGGGTGCAGCCGGCGAGCAAAGCCAAGAGAGCCGAGGTACGTGAGTTGCGCATGAAAGCCTCCGGGCGGGGCCATAGCAAGCGTCGGGCCGTGCGGGCCCTGGCAGAGAAGTGCGCGGCGGGTGAGCGGTCGCGCCGCGCGCAGCGCCGCACACCGCAACCCTTGCCGGCGCCATCCGGCAAATGTTGCCGCTGTTGACAGAGGTGCGGGGTCGAGGTCCCGTCAGCCAGGCGAGGGTGCGGGCCGTCCCTCGCGAGCATCGAGCGCCGGCGGCGTCCATCGTTGCCCGCTCCCGTCGCCAACGACGAGAGCGCGGCAACCACGCGAGAAATGCCGCTTTGCGTCGGGAGGCTCAGCCGAGCGCCTGGCGCGGCGCGAGCGTCGCAACCAAAGGGCGAGCTTCGTGCGCCGCGCTTTCGGTTGGTTGGTGGGGGAGCAAGCTCCCCCACGCCGGCCGCGCCGGGCGCGGCCTCCCCTCACCGCCGCCTGTAGTGCATGGCGCCCGTAGCTGGGCCTTACGAGCTATGATGCGCAGGCCCTGCGGGGCGTGCGCGATGAACGGGGTGGACGAGGACGAAAAGACGTCGGCGCGGCAGGAGCCGGCGAAGAACGGCGCCGACTCCGGTGGCTGGGAGGAGGAGGCGACGTTCCTGCCGCCCGTGGTCGTCGTCGACGGGCCGTCCGACGCGGGCGAGGGCGGGGAAGGCGGGGAGGACGCGCCGACCCGCGAGCTCCTCATGCCCGAGGTCACGGCGCCGCGCGAGCCGGGCGATCTGCCGGAGGTGCCGACGCTGGTGCGGCCGATGCCGCTGCCGGACCCGCCGACCCTGCCGGTGCGGCTGCCGGAGCTGGAGGTCGCCGGATTTCCGGAGCCGATCACGGGGCGCCAGGCCACGCAGTCGGACGAGCAGGAGAGGACCGGCGAGATCGAGCTGTCGGGCTCGCACCTCCTCGAGCTGTCGCCGTCGGGCCTGCACGAGCGCCCCGCCACGAGCGGCGGACCGGGCCCCGACGAGCCGCCCAGCGGTGAGGTGACGGCGCAGTTCGATCTGTCGGACGCGGCCGGCGTGCTCTCGCTCGACGACGTGCCGGAGGTCAGCGGCGAGATGATGCTGCCCGAGGCCAGCGGCTCGACGCGGCTGCCCGACGTCACCGGACCGTTGGAGCTGCCGGAGCTGCCGACGCAGGTGCGCCAGCGGCCCACGCGCCAGCCCGGGGCCGGGGGTCCGGCGGCACCGCCCGCGCTGCCGGAGATGACCGACGAGATCGAGCTCGGCGACGAGGGGATCGAGGAGCTCGACGAGGAGGCCGGCGGGGACGCCACCCACGCGATGGTGCTCGACTTCCCGCAGCGCGGCGCGCTCGAGCGGCTCTCGCAGCTGGCTTCCGGCCGGCAGGGCGCGCTCGAGGCGCTGGTCGGCAGGGAGCTCGCCGTCGAGGGGCGGCCCGAGCGCCGCGCGATCCTGGAGATCGCGCTCGGGCGTATGCTCGAGGCGCGCGGCGACGAGGACGCGGCGATCGCGGCCTATTCGCGCGCGTTCGAGGCCGATCGCCTGCTGGGCCCGCCGCGGGTGGCGCTGCGCCGGTTGCTCGCCCGGCGGGGCCTGTGGGAGGAGCTCCTGGCCGCCCTCGACGCAGAGGCGGAGGCGGACACGCAGGCCGAGGCGCCCGCGGTGCGGCGCGC
>JAHFDS010000533.1 GCA_023248855.1 Myxococcales bacterium | reverse complement strand
CGTCGCCCGCGCCGCCCATCCCGGCGCCACCCTCGCCTGCGCCGCCCGTTCCTGCGGCGCCCATCCCGGCGCCGCCGGGCCCGGCGCCACCCGGTCCGGTCGTGCCTTTCACCTTGTCGTCGCACGCCATCCCGCTCGCGGCCATGCCGCCGAGCAGGCAGAGCGCACCTAGCGCCTTCCACCTAGCCATGGGTTCTCCTCTCCCCGGTTGGGGACTCCTGTTGATTGAAATCCGATGCTACCTCTCGGATACGGGGATGCCCGCGGCCGGTTTCGGCCAATCGCCCGGACGCTGGATCTTTCCGCCGACGGTGATCCCGGAAGACGGCCAGAGCACCGTGCCCGAGCTCCATCGCGGCAAGTACCGGACCGCGTCGAGGAGTCGCATCCTGCTAGCTGCGCCACCGCACAAGCGCTGACCCGGACGATCAGTCGGGCAGGCCCTCGAACAGCAGCGCCAGATCGATCTTCGCGCCTGTGGAGAGCTGCACGATCCCCTCCGTCTCGTCCCGATACTCCCAGCCACCGGAAGCGAGACGCCGATAGCGCTCGATGCGCGGCTGAGCCTGACTCACGAGGACGTACTCCTGGAGCGAAGGAATGAGCTGGTACTGCAGCCACTTGTGGCCCCGATCCGCTTCCTCCGTCGAGGGCGAGAGGACCTCCACGATGAGGGTCGGATTGGTGATCGTGGCGCCCGATGGGTCAGCCGGATCGCCCTCGATCGAGCCACAGACCATCGAGGCATCCGGGTAGGTGGCCCTGCCGGTCGCGAGGATGCGCACCTTCTGGTCCGACTGAAACGCGACGCATCCCGGCCGGCGCGCGCCCTCGAGCGCGGCGCTGATCCGCGAGGCCAGCGCGTTGTGCCGGCGCGAGCCCCCCGCCATCGCGAAGATGTCTCCGTCGTCGTACTCGTGCTTGAGCTCGCTGTCGCGCTCGAATGCCAGGTACTCGTCGTAGGTGTATCGATGCCGAGGCTGCCGGGGTGCGAAGGCCATTTCTGGAGCTCCAGCTCGATCCAAGGGCAATTCGCAGGATACCGCCTGCCGATCGAAGTTGCCATCCGGTGAGCCGGTCCCGAGTCATCCCCGCGTGGCGCCCGCCTTGGCCAGGGCGTCGATCTCCGCATCCGAGAAGCCTGCGTCGCACAGCACCTCGCGCGTGTGCTGGCCGGGCTTCGGCGGCGGCACGTGGCCGTCGGCACGGCCGAGCGGCGTCCGGATCTGCGGCAGCTTGCCGGCTGGCGTCTCGATGTCGAAGAAGAGCCGTCGCGCCACGTGCAGCGCGTGCCCGCGCAGCTCGTCGCCGTCGAGCACCGGCTCGACGCACGCCTCGACGCCCTCGAAGGCCGCCACCCACTCGTCGCGCGTGCGCGCCTTGAGCGCCGCGGCCACCTCGGCGCGGATCGCGTCCTGCTTGGCGCCCATCGCGATGAGGTCCGACGGGTCGGCCGTGCGCCCGATGACCTTGCAGAAAGCCGCCCAGAACTTCGGCTCGAGCGCGCCCACCGAGACAAAGCGCCCATCCTTGGTCTCGTACACGACGTAGCAGGCGAGCCCGCCACCGAGGCGCCCCTCGCCCCGCTTCGGCGCGGGCTGACCCGCAAGGTGCGGCGGCAGCTCTAGCGCGAGGAAGCCGGCCGCGCCCTCGGTCATCGACACGTCGAGGTGCCGGCCGCGTCCCGTCCGCTGACACACGAGCAGCGCCGCCAGGATCCCGACCGCGCCGTGCAGCGCCCCGCCGGCGATGTCCGCCACCTGCGCCGGCATCGGCCCCGGCGCCACCGTGGGACGCCCGGTCAGCCCGAGCACGCCCGCGAGCGCGACGTAGCCGATGTCGTGCCCGGCGCGATCGCGATACGGGCCGTCTTGCCCGTAGCCGCTCACGGAGCACAGCACGATACGTGGGTTGGCCGCGCGCAGGGCCTCGAAGCCCACGCCGAGCCGGTCGAGCACGCCCGGGCGGAAGCTCTCCACCACCACGTCGTAGCGCTTGCACAGGCGCACGAACGCCTCGCGCCCCGCGGGGTTCTTGAGGTCGAGCAGCACGCCCTTCTTGTCGCGGTTGAGCGCGGCGAACTGCACGCCGATATCGCCCACGAACGGCGGCACGAAGCGCAGGTAATCCCCGGGCCCGAGGTCCTCGACCTTGACCACCTCGGCGCCGAGGTCCGACAGCACGAGCGTCAGGAACGGCCCCGGCAAGAGGCGCGACAGATCGAGCACGCGGATGCCGCGCAGCGGAAGGTCTTCGGTCATGGAGGCCTCCGGTGGGAGGAAGAGGTGGAGAGGAGCGGCGGCGCTGCCGCCGAGACTACGCCGGAGGCGCGCCGAGCGAGAGCAGCTGTTGCAGGCGCGTCGCCAGCATCGGGTCACCGAGGACCTTCAGCTGGCCCTGGAAGTAGAGCTGCATGCCGAGCTGCGGGTTGCCGAGCATCGCCTCGAAGTTCTCGTCCGAGACCTCGATCGTGCACTGCGCGCCCGTCGACTCGACCGGCTTGCACGTCGGCGGATCCGAGGTGAGATCGACGGTCCAGGTGCCGCCCTTGTCGCCCGTGATCTTGAAACAGTAGATCGCGTTGATCTCCTTGGCCTTCTCGGGCCACTTGGCGAGGCCTTTCGGCACCATGTCGTCGAAGATGTCCTTGGCGGTCGGCATCATTCCTCCGTGTACGAAATGTTCGCCTTCGTAACATCCGGCGAAAGCGCCTGTCAACGCGCCTGCCGCATCTTCAACGCATCTTCACGCGGGCGCCACGCCCCGGTGGAGTCTCAGAGCGCGTCGCACGGCGTGCCGAGGGGCTCGCCGGCGTAGACGCCGAGCTCCTCGTAGATGAGCCGGCCGTTCTTCTCGAGCGGCACCGCGACCAGCTTCGTCCGCGTCTTGCCCCGGACCCAGCTGTAGTCGTTCTTCTGCAAGATGAGGCGCAGCTCGCCACGCTTGGTCGCGAAGATGTCGCCCTCGGAGTCGCTGACGACGTTGGTCATCTTGAGGGGCCGAAGCGCCCCCTTGGGCCCCGAGAACAGGCGAAATCCGACGGCCCCGTCCGACTCGCGCAGGCGATCCACATAGTAGTAGGTGCCCGATTCGTCGTGGGCGAGCGCGTAGGCCTGGCGCTTCCAGCGCGGTTTCCAGAACTTCGCCGCCGCGAGCATCGCGTCGCGCTCGGCCTTGGGCAGGGGCTTTAGCTGCGTCTTGCGGTCGTCGCACCAGACCTCGTACTTGCCCTCGCCGAAGCCCACAGCGCGCTTGTAGCCGGCGAAGATCCGCGGATCCCAGAAGGAGTGATCGAAGCGCTCCGTGCCGTTGAAGCCGGAGCTGACGACGCGCAGGGCGTGGAACGTCTTGCCGTCGCCCCAGTAGACGTGCTCGGTGGCACGCCCGAACGGCACCAGGACGACGTAGTGACCCTTGCCGTCGGAGAGCACCTCGAGGTCCTTGCGCACCGGCGTCAGATCGGCGGGCGCGTCCGGCGGCACCTCGGGTGAGGCGGCCAGCGCGGGCGCGCCGCGGAGGAGGGCGAGCAACAACGGGGTCAGGGCGATCGAGGGTCGCATCAGCACGGGTTGTATCGCGCAACGCCGCCGTGCGCTGTGAGAGACTGGCGCCGTGGCCGGTAGGGAGACGCTCGAGCCGGGCCTGGTCGTCGCCGGTACCTACGAGCTCGTGGCGCTCGTGGGCCGCGGCGGGATGGGCGCGGTGTGGTCGGCCCGCCACCGGCGCCTGCCGGGCCGCCACGTGGCCATCAAGGTGCTGCTCGATGCGCACGCGCCCGAGGCGGTCGAGCGCTTCCGGCGCGAGGCCGAGGTGGCGTCACGCATCGGTCACCCCAACATCATCGAGGTGCTCGACTTCGATGTCCTACCCTCGGGCGAGCCCTACCTCGTGCTCGAGCTGCTCGCCGGCGAGGATCTCGGCCAGCGCATCGCGCGCGGCCCGATCCCCCTCGACGAGGCCCTCGCGATCGCCCGGCAGATCGGCTCGGCGCTGACCGCCGCGCACCGCGCCGAGGTGGTCCACCGCGACCTCAAGCCTGCCAACGTCTTCCTCTGCCCCACCGACGCCGGCGGCGAGCTCGCTCTGCGGGTGAAGGTCCTCGACTTCGGCATCTCGAAGGTGCGCTCGGCGCCCGCGCTGACCCAGCATGACGCGCTCGTCGGCACGCCGCAGTACATGGCGCCCGAGCAGGCGGCGGGCAGGAACCACGAGATCGACGCGCGCACCGACGAGTTCGCGCTCGCCGCGATCGTGTACGAGATGCTGACGGCGCGGCCCGTCTTCACCGGCGCCACGCTGGCCGAGGTGGTGACCAAGATCGTCATCGAGCCCGCGCCGGCGCTGCCGGAGGGTGTGCCGGCCGCCGTGCGCGAGGCGGTCGCACGCGCGCTGTCCAAGCACCGCGAGCAGCGCTTCGACGACGTGCCGGCGTTCGTCGCCGCGCTGACCGGCAAGCCCCTGCAGGTGCTCGGGGAGCGCATGCCGATGAACACCTCGCCGCGCGCGTTCGCCGCAACGCCGCCGCTCGGCGGGGCCAGCCCGGCCACGGACGAGACGCTGCCGGCCACACCCGCGCACGCCCCGATCCGCCAGACCCCGAGCGTGCACGCAGCCGTGGGCACGGCACCCACGCTCGCGATCACGCCGAGCCCGAGCGTGAGCCCCACCGATCCCGGCCTCGTGCACAC
>JAHFDS010000532.1 GCA_023248855.1 Myxococcales bacterium | reverse complement strand
GGACCCGCCGCCGTGGCTTCCGATCGGCCTCGGGGCCGGGGCGCTCGCGCTCGCGGGGGGCGCCTTGCTGCTCGTGCGCCGGCGCCGGCGCGCGCCCGTGGCGGCGGCTCCCCCGGTGCCCCCCGAGGTGCTGGTGCGCGAGCGCCTCGTCGCCCTCGAGGGCTTCGAGGCGTTCGACGACGAGGTGGCGGTGCGCGGCTACTACTTCGAGCTCACCGAGGCGGTGCGCGCCTACGTCGAGGCGCGCTTTGCCGTGCCCGCGACCGATCGCACGACGCCCGAGCTGGCGCGCGAGCTGCGCGCTTCGAGCGTGCCGGCCGCGACCCGGGAGCCCTTGCTCGAGCTGTGCACGCGCGCCGACCTCGTCAAGTTCGCCGACGCGCATCCCTCGCCCGACGAGATCCGCGGGGCGCTCGCCGCCGCGTGCGCGCTGGTGGACGCCACCGCCCCCGCTCGCGAGAGAGCGCGCACCATCGAAGTCGTCGAAGAGGTCGTCGCATGAGATTCGCCTCGCCGTGGCTGCTCGCCTCGCTGGCGGTCCTGCCGCTACTACTTCGCCAGCACCTCGCGGCGCGGCCGACCGCGCGCATCCGCTTCTCCTCGATCGAGCCCTTGCGGCGCCTGCCGCGCACGCGCGCCGTCTGGACGCGCCACGCGCTGTTCGCGCTGCGCGTTCTCGCCGTGACGCTGCTCTGCCTGGCGCTCGGACGCCCGCAGACCGGGCGTCGCCTGACCGAGGTGTCCACCGAGGGGGTCGACATCGTGCTCGCGATCGACACCTCGGGCTCGATGCAGGCGCTCGACTTCGTCGCGCAGGGGCGCCGGGTGACGCGCCTCGACGCGGTCCGCCGCGTGGTCGGCGAGTTCATCCAGGGCCGGCCCGGCGACCGCCTCGGCATGGTGGTGTTCGGCTCCGAAGCCTACACGCAGTGCCCGCTGACGCTCGATCACGGCATCCTGCTCGGCTTTCTCGAGCAGGTGAAGGTCGGCATGGCGGGTGACGCCACCGCGCTCGGCTCGGCGATCGCCGTCGGCACCAATCGGCTCAAGGACCTCAAGTCCAAGTCGAAGGTGATCGTCCTTCTCACTGACGGCAAGTCGAACGCCGGGGAGCTCGATCCGATCGCCGCCGCCGAGGCCGCGGCCGCGCTCGGCGTCAAGATCTACACGATCGGCGCCGGCACCGACGGCAAGGCGCCCTTCCAGGTCGACACGCTGTTCGGCCCGCAGCTGGTCTACCGCCAGGCCGACCTCGACGAGGAGACGCTGCAGAAGATCGCCGAGAAGACCGGCGCGCGCTTCTTCCGCGCGCAGAACCCGGAGACGCTCAAGGCGGTCTACGACACCATCGACAAGCTCGAGAAGACCGACGCCAAGGTGAAGGAATACGTCGAGTACAAGGAGCGCTTCGGCTGGCTCGCGCTGCCCGCGCTCTGCGTGCTCCTCTTGGAGATCGGCCTTGGCCAGACGCGCTGGAGGAAGCTGCCATGAAGTTCGGACGCGCCGAGCTCCTGCTCCTCTTGTGGCTCGTGCCGGCGGCGGCGATGTTCTTCGCCTGGGCCTTCCGGCGCCGGCGGCAGCTGCTCCTGCGCTTCGCGGCGGCCGAGGTGCTCGGGCGGCTCGTGCCCTCGCAGAGCCCGGGCCGTCGGCGGGCCAAGGCAGCGCTCCTCGTGATCGCGATGGGCGCGCTCGCGCTCTCGCTGTCGGAGCCGCGCTGGGGCTGGCGCTGGGAGGAGATGCACCGAAAGGGCGCCGACGTCCTCGTCGCGATCGACGTCTCGAAGAGCATGCTGGCCGAGGACATCAAGCCGAGTCGTCTCGAAAGGGCCAAGCGCGAGGTGATCGACCTTCTGCGCGTGGTGGACGGCGATCGCATTGGCCTGCTGGCCTTTGCCGGGGCGGCCTTCGTGCAGTGCCCGCTCACGCTCGACTATGGCGCGGCGCAGATCTTCCTCGACGCGCTGGCGCCCGACCTGATCCCGGTGCCCGGCACCGCGCTCGCCGAGGCCATCCGCACGGCCACCGGCGCCTTCGGTGCGGGTGCGCACGACGCGCGCGCGCTGGTGCTCATCACCGACGGCGAGGACCTCGAGGAGGGCGCCATCGAGGCGGCCAAGGAGGCCAAGAAGGAGGGCATCAAGATCTTTGCGGTTGGCATGGGGGCGCCCGACGGCGCGCCCATCCCCGATCCCGGCGGCGGCTTCAGAAAGGACGAGCAGGGCAACGTGATCCTGTCGCGGCTCGACGAGACGACGCTGCAGAAGATCGCGCTCGAGACCGGCGGGACCTACGTGCGCGCGGGCGCGGGCGGGCTCGACCTCGAGCAGCTCTACTGGAAGGACATCAAGGGGCGCACGAGCGCGCGCGAGCTGGAGAGCCCGCGGCAAAGGCGCTGGGAAGAGCGCTTCCAGTGGTTCGTGGGGCTCGCGCTCCTGCTCCTGGTGATCGAGGCGCTCCTGCCCGAGCGGCGGCGCGCCCGAGGGGGCGAAAAAGGCGTGGCGACGCTGGTCTTGATCGCGCTCTGTTTCGCCGGCACCAGCGCGCACGCGGAGTCGACGGCGAAGAAGGTCGTGCGGGCCAGCGCGCGCCTGGCCGAGGGCAAGGCCGACGAGGCGCTCAAGCTCCTGCTCGACGCGCAGGTCGATGACCCGGCAAACCCGGTCATCCAGTACAACGTCGGGGTCGTGCACGAGAAGCTGGGGCATCACGACGAGGCGAAAAAGGCGCTCGAGGGGGTGCTGTCGGGGCCCGACGCGGGTCTGCGCGCGCGCGCGGCGTACAACCTCGGCAACGTCGCCTACGCGGAGGGCAAGCTCGACGAGGCCATCGAGCGCTTCAAGCGGGCGCTCGAGCTCGACCCGAACGACGGCGACGCCAAGAAGAACCTCGAGATCGTACGCGACGAGCTCAAGCGCCGCATCGAGGAGGCCAAGAAGCGCCAGGAGGAGAAGCAGAAGCAGGACCCGCCAAAGCAGGACCCGCCAAAGCAGGACCAGAAGGACGGGCAGAAGCCGGGGCAGAAGGACCAGCAGCAACAGCAGCAGCAGCAGCAGGGCAAGGACCCGCAGCCAAAACCCGGCGACGACAAGGACCCGCCCAAGGGCGGCGAGCCCAAGCCCGAGCCGCAGCCCGCTTCTGGCAAGGACGGCAAGAAGGACGACGCGAAGAAGCCCGACGAGCCGCCAGGGCAGGCGCAGGGGGCGCGCGCCGGCAAGATGTCGAAAGAGGACGCCGAGCGACTCCTGCGCGAGGTGCGCGAGGATCCCACGAAATTCCAGAAGCGGCGCGTGCGTGCGCCCGGCGGCTCGCGTGGAGGACGCGACTGGTGAGAGGCTGGCTCGGGTTTGGCGGAAGGCTGCTCGGCTCGCTCGCGATCGTCGGCGCGCTCGGCACGCGGGCGTTCGCGCAGCCGACGCTGACCGCGACCGTCGACAAGCGCGAGCTGTCGATGGAGGACCAGCTCGTGCTCACCCTGGCCGTCGAGGGCGTGCAGAACGCCCCGCCGCCGATCCTGCCGCCCCTGCCGGACTTCGACGTGACCTCGGCGGGCTCGAGCCAGAACGTGCAGATCATCAACGGCGCGATGTCGGTGCGCATCGAGCGCAACTACACCCTTGGCCCCAAGCACCCCGGCACCCTGACGATCGGTCCTGCACGCGTGACCGTCGGCGCGGGCCTGCTGCAGAGCGCGCCCATCACCGTGCACGTGACGCCGGCCGGCAAGGCCCCCGCGGGCGAGGGCCCCGTCGTCGTGCGCGCCGAGCTCGACCAGCCGCGGGCCTTCGTCGGCCAGCAGCTCGTCTACACGGTGCAGGTCCTGCGGCGCGTGCAGATCGCGAACGCGCGCCTCGAACCGCCCACGTTCGAGGGCCTGCCGGCGCGAGACCTCGGCCAGCGGGAGGGCGAACGGGTGATGGGGGGGGAGCGCTGGGTGGTCACCGAGATCCGCAAGGCCATCGTGCCCACCCGCGCCGGCAAGCTGACCATCCCCGGGCCGGCGCTGTCGTGCACGGTCCTGCTGCGCAGCGGCGATCCGTTCCTCGACGACCCGATCTTCGGCGGCGGGCGCGGCAAGCGGGTCACCGTGCGCGGCCCGACGGTCGAGCTCGACGTGCAGCCGATGCCGAAGGCCCCACCGGGGTTCTCGGGCCTGGTGGGCGCGGTCGCGCTCGAGGCGCAGGTGACCCCCGTGGACCTGCAGGTCGGCGAGTCGGCCACGCTCACCGTGACCGTGCGCGCGCCTGGAGCGCCGGCGCAGATCCCGGCGCCTCGGCTGGCGCTCCCCGCGGGCGTGCGCGCCTACGAGGACAAGCCCGTCGAGCAGGCGGGGGAGGGCGACGCCGCCGGCGCGCGTATCTTCAAGACCGCGCTCGTGCCCTCGCAGCCGGGAGACCTCGAGATCCCCGCGCCCGCGCTGATCTACCTCGACGCGGCCACCGGTCGTTTCGAGACCGCCGGCGCGAAAGCGCCCATCCGCCTGCACGTGCGAGCTGCGGCCGGTGCGGCGGCCGCGGCGCCGCGTGCGCCTTCCGTCGAGAAGCGCGAGGTCAAGCTCGAGGGTGAGGACCTCTTGCCGCAGAAGGTCCGCGAGGCGGCGCTCGAGCCCGACCGCATCGATGGCCGCGCGCTGGCCACCTCGGCGACGCTGGTCGGGCTGCCCGGGCTCGGCGCCGTGGCGATGGGTCTGC
>JAHFDS010000531.1 GCA_023248855.1 Myxococcales bacterium | reverse complement strand
CCGGGGCCACGCCCGGCCAGAGCAGCAGTGACCCGATGGCGCCGAGCGCAGCGCCCCCCGAGAGTCCGAGCACATAGGGATCGGCGAGGTCATTGCGCAGCAGCGTCTGCATGCCCGTACCCGCCAGCGCGAGCGAGGCACCCATCAGCGCCGCAAGGACCACGCGCGGCGCCCGCAACGCGAAGATGGCGTCGCCCCCACCGAGCGCGTCCCAGAGGGGCCGCCAGCCGGCGGACCCTGCACACAAGGCCAGCGCGGTGGCTCCCACGCAAAGCGCGACGAGCCCGAGCACGACGCCTCGGGCGCTCACGGTCGCTCCTCGCGGATGGCCCGCTCGAGACGCCCCAGGCCTTCGACGCTGCGCAACCCGCCCAGCGCGCAGCCGAGCGGCATCACGGCGACGGGGACCTTCTCCAGGGTCGGGATGGCGCGCAGGGCCTTGACCTTGTCGTCCGTGTCGCCCTGGCCGTCGTACGTGTAGGAATCGACGACGACGAGCTCGGGGCGCCGCGCCACCACCTCTTCCCACGAGACGTGGGTCCAGTCCGTTGCCTGGTCGGCAAAGACGTTCTTGCCCCCCGCATGACGGATCAGATCGGACAGCACCGTCTGGCCGCCCGCCGTGAACGGTGGATCGCAGCAGTCATAGACGAACACCCGAAGCGGCGACCGAGCCGGCACCGCGCTGCCGATCCGCCCCTTGGTGGCGGCAACGAGGGACTCGCCTGCCGCGACTACGTCGGCGCGGCGCGCGACCTGCTGCACGATGGTGTAGACGTCGTCGAGCACCGCGGGGCCCGGCAGGTAAACGTCGATGCCCGCGCCCCTGAGCGCGCTGACGAGCTCGGGATCACGCTCGGCGATGGTCGCCATTCCGAGCACCACGGTCGGCCTGACGGCCAGGATGCTCTCGAGACCACCGACCCTCGGGACCCCTGCGATCGCCGCGCGCGCGTCGGTCGCCAGGTCCACCGGATCACCCACGCCGACGAGGCGCGCCGTGGCGCCGAGGGCCACCATCATCTCGGTCGGCACGTCGTGCAGGCTCACCACGCGCGGCTGGGCCCCACGCCGGCCAGGCTCCGCCGTCCCTCGACAGGCAATCGAGAGCGCCACCGCGAGCGCAGTCAGGCGGAGCAGCAGGGTCATCAATGACTTAGTGGCAGTAGTTCTGGCCGCGCGGGATCGTGACGCTCCAGGGGTACTTCCCCACGTTCTCGAACGTCTTGACGATCTCGCTGGTCCGCGCGTCGATCACGACGACCCGGTTGGCGCTCGAAACGGTCGCCACGATCCATTTGCCGTCCGGCGTGGTGGAAGCGGTCTCCGTATTGCCGCCCACGTCGATGCGCTTGGCGATGACGCCGCGCGTGGTGTCGATCACCGCGATGTCGTTGCGCAGGCGGTTCATCACCCAGGCGCGATCGGGCGCCAGCGACGAATAGTTCACGCCATTCGAGTCGTGGTCCCCTGCGTCGGCGACCCGCATCATCGATTGCTTGGCGTCGATCAGGGAGACGGTCATGTCGCCCCAGTTGGGCACCACCCGGACGGTCACGTTCGCGAACGGGTGCTCCGCGTAGACGATCCACGGCTTCGGACCCACCGTCAGCTCGGGGAGCTTGGTCTGCGTCCTGGTGTCGTAGACGAGGACGCGACCCGTGCTGCGGTGTGCCGCGTAGAGGATGCCGTCGCGATCGATCTGGGCGTCGGCGAAGCCGCCCTCGTCGGGCGCCTCGACTGCGCTCGGCGGACCGGTGAATCCATCGAGGACGATGTGCCCGGAGATGGTCATCGTCGCGAGGTCGACCTGCGTGAGGTGGTGCGCGCCGAGGTTGGCCACGTAGGCGTGCCGTCCGTCCGCCGCCCAGCGCACGAAGTGCGGCGTGTAGAAGCCCTCGAGCCGCTTGGTCTCGACGTCGGTGAGCGGATCGATGAAGGACACGGCGTTGGCCTCCTCGTCCACCAGCGCCAGGAGCCGCCCGTCTCGGCTCGCGCTGACGTGGGTCGGATGGCGCGCCACCGTGATGCGCTTTGCGACCTCGAGCGCCCGCGTGTCGACCACGATCGCCTCGTTGGTCTGCGGCGAAGACACGTATGCCTTGGTGAAGTCCGCGTTGAGCTCCACCATGTGATTTCCGCGACCCGCGGTCGCCACGCGGCCCACGATCTCGAGCCGATCCAGGTCGATGACGGTCAGCTCGTCCGACTCCAGGCTGACGATGTAGGCTCGCCGCTCGAGCGAGAGCTCCCCTGGCTGAGGGCCTGCCGCACCTCCAGCACCTGCACCTGGGCCGGCCGGTCCCATTCCGCCGGCACCACAGCCCACGAGACCTGCCAACGCGACCGCTGCCACCAGCGTCCCTGCCGTCTTCATGCTCATGTCTGCCGCCCTCCAGAAAAAATTAGAAAACCCCTCGTTCCACAGGGAAACGAGGGGTCTCGGAGCGATGCGCTCAGACGACCCTTCCGTTGCCACGCGGAAAGAGCGCTCAATGCTTCGGGTAGGTCTCCTGGCTCGTGCATTCAGAAGGGATGAGCCTTCAGCGCCGTCTCCTGCCTTCCCCGACGACAATTCGCCGAGTGGTGATTGAAGGAGACTGCTACGCACCTACAGTGGCGGGAACCGCGCCGGAATCAAGCGAGCCATGCTGGCCTCGCACCGGACTTCCCTGTTACGCCCTCGCGGGCACCCGGAGCGACTATTCAGTTGTCGATGGCAGGAAAGCCCGTAACGGGGTCGCCTGTCAAGGTCCGAGTGTCGATCGAGGCTGCGCCTACCGCCGCTGGAGCTTCACGCGTGCAGACACCGCGACCGTGCCGTCGAGGATGCCAGCCACGCGGGCGCTGGCGTCGCCCTCGAGGTGGCGCCGGGCGAATGCGAGCGCGTAGGTGCTGACGATCGCAAAGCCCTCCTGGTCCGGTACCGACGCGCACCCGCCGAACGCGAACAGCTGATGACAGCCACCCGTGATCTCGATCCAGGTCAGGTTCACCCCGGCGGTGTGGTCCCACAGCGCAGGCGCGCCCACGTCGTCCGCGGTGCCGGTCATGAGGAACATCGGCACGGTGACGCTCTGGTAGCTCGCGATCCAGTCGCTGGCGCCGCCCGCCATCGGGACGGCAGCGACGACGCGCGGATCATGCAGGCCGGTAAAGGATGCAATCTCGGCTTCGTTGCAGGGCGGCGTGCCGGCGGCACACTGCCGGCGCACCACGGCCGGATCGAGCGTCGCGCCGGCGCTCGCCCACGCCGTGAAGGTGCCGAAGCTGTGCCCGGACAGGAGCACGCGATCCGTGCGAGCGGGCGCGGGCAAGAGGCCGGCCTCATGCAGCTTCGCGGTGGCGTCGAGCGTGCGCGAGATGTCCTGCGCGCGGTGCGAGCGGTGGACGGGTGGCGGCTCGCCGACGTCGCTCAGGGTGTTGTCGGTGTGCGTCGGCGCGACCACCACCCAGCCGTGCGAGGCGAAGTGGTACATGACGTTCCAGCTCGTGGCGCCGAAGCCGTGCGCGCCGTGCGAATGCACGTGCACGGGGTACCCTGCGCCGTCGAGGGGCGGCGCCGGGCTCGCGCCCTCGAACGCCCCGGCGTCGCGAAAGATGTCGAAGTACACCACCTCGGCGCCGGTGGTGTCGTTCGTGGGATACCAGATATCGTAGGGGATCGTGCGATCCTTGGTCGCCCCCACCGGGCGATAGACGATCTGCTGGACGCGGTGGCCAATGTGGAAGGGGCCGCGCTCGGCGACGTCGGCCGGCGCGGGCGGGCCATCCGAGGATGCACTTGCGTCCAGAGGCGGTGACGCTCGTCCCGTGGCGCCACTGCCACTGCCACAGCCGAGCGCGACCAGAAGGACCAGCGCGCGCCTACTCATAGAGGAACGCGCGAGCGAGCTCGAGCGTGATCGCCACGGAGACCTGCTGGCACTTGCCGGCGGCGTCGGGTGCGGCATCGGCGATGCTCGCGAGCAAGACGTCGATGAGCTCCACGTTCGAGGCCGCAAAAGCGCCGTCCGTGTGGGCGAGCTCGCTCACCTGGGCGATCTCGATGTTGGCGCCGAGCAGCGCGTGCACGCTGCCGTCCTCGGCCATCTCCGCGCGCAACCGAGAGTTGTGGGTGCGCAGCACGCCGCGCACCTGAAGCACCTGGAACGGCAAGAGCGCCTCGAAGGGCCCCGCCTCCAGGACGCCATCCTTGATGGTGGCGCAATGGACCGGGCTCACCGGCGTCGCGGGGTCGGGATCGAAGGTCTGGCCCGCCTGCAGCATGCCGTCGGTGCCAAGGAGCGGCTTTCCGACGCCCGGCAGCACGGTCACGTCGACGCACGGATCGTCGGCGAGGGAATCGACGCCGTCGACGCGCAACAAGACGAGCAGCGTGCCGTCGTTGATCGCGCCGCGGATCAGGCCCTGCACCGCGTCCCCGGCGATACGTGCCAGCGTGTTGGCGAGGACCGAGAACTGGTTGTCGATGCCGGGCGTTCCTTCGGGGCTCGTGAAGTCGGTCTGCCCGCACGAGGCCGGGTCGGCGTCGCTGCTGACGCGGCCGTCGAGATCGAAGCCACGCGAGACGCCCGCCATCTCGGTCTGGAACGCGAGCGCGCGCGCGACCGCGATGCGCGGCGCACAGGGCGGCTTAGCGCACGCGCCGGCCGCACCGCCGGCGCCCCCCGAGCCCCCGAGGCCTGCCGCACCCCCCGCAGGC
>JAHFDS010000530.1 GCA_023248855.1 Myxococcales bacterium | reverse complement strand
GAGCTCAAATGCCGTCCAACTACTGGCGGGCAGCACTAGCGGTAGCGGTCGCGCAGCTCGGCTTGCCGCGAGCGCCGCGGCTGCTCCACGCCGTGCACGAACACGCGCTCCACCTGCGTGGACAGCTCGAGCGGATCCCCGGACCACACGACCACGTTGGCGATCTTGCCTGCCGCCAGGGTTCCGTGGTCCGAAAGCCCGAAGGCCTCGGCGAGATTGCGCGATGCGGCCGCGAGGGCCTCGTCGTGCGGAAGCCCGTTCGCACACGCGACACCCGCACGCTGGCGCAGCGTGGGCGCGTTGTGGTTCTCGCCCCGCAGCGCGAAGCCCAGCCGCACGCCGGTCTTGGCGAGCCGCGCAGCGTTGTCGAGTCGGCTGCCGAGCGCATCGAAGCTTTCGGGCAGGTTCTCGAACGGATCCACGAGCACCGGCACCCGGGCCGCGGCGAGCTCGCTCGCGAGGCGCCAGGCCTCCGCTCCGCCGCCGACGACGAGTCGCAGCTTCTGCTCCCTGGCCACCGCCAGGGCCGCGCGCAGATCCGCTTCACGCGACGCGCGGACGTAGAGCGGCTGCTTGCCCGAAAGCACGCCCTGGAGCGCCTGCAGATCGAGCCGGCTGCCCGAGAGCGGCCGGAACGCGCTCTTGTCGTGGCGCGCTCCCCTGGCGAAGGCGCGCGCGTCGTCGAGCATCTCCTTTAGGCGCGTCACCGCGTAGGCGCGCGAGCCGCCCGCCGCAGACGCCCCCGCGTTGCCGAGGTTGGCCACCATCGCCACCGACGCGCGCACCACCTGCTCTGGCCCGCCCTCGCCGAGGTCGAGCCAGGCGGCTTGGCCCGAGACCAGGCCGCCCCAGGGCGCCACCACGGCGCTGGTCACGCCCTGGTCGCGCAGAACGGCGATCATCGGCGTGCGCAGCGAGAGCGCGTCCGCGAGGCGCAGGGCCGCGTGGTTGCCATCGTCGTCGCGCTCGGAGATCGCGTCGTCGCGCGTCGACGGCTCGAGGTCGATGTCCGCGGCGCCCACCGGCGAATCCACGACGACGAGCCCCGGGGTGACGACCTTGCCGCTGACGTCGATCGCGCGCGCCCCCGCGGGCACGACCTTGCCGGCGGCCACCGCCACCACGCGCCCCCCGCGCATGACCACGGTCCCCACCTCGAGCGCCCTCCCCGAGAGCGTGATCACGCGCCCCCCCACCAGCGCGATCGCCTCCTCCGCGCGTGCCTGCCGCGGTGCCACCAGCGCCACGACTACCCCCACCACCAGCGCCAGTCGCCAGTCGCCTGTTCTCGAGCCCCTCACAGCGAGCCCTCGTCCACCACGCCCAGCTCGAAATCACTGCGCCGCGGCCCCTTCTGCCGATCGAACGCCACGCGCCCGTCGATCCACACCACGTCGGCGTGCGCGTACACCGACAGCGGGTGCGCGCTCCACAGCACGAGGTCCGCCATCTTGCCCACCTCGATCGTGCCCACCAGCCGCTCGATCCCGAGCGCCCAGGCCGCGTTTGCGGTGACCCAGCGCAGCGCCTCCTCCTCGGGCATCCGAAGGCCCATCGCGCGCCCCTTCCAGTAGGCCTTCGACGCCTCCTGGTTCAGGCGCTGGATGCCGACGGCCGAGTCCGAGTGGATGATCGCGATCGCCCCCGCGGCCGACAGCAGGGCCGCGTTCTCGGGTACGCCATCGTAGGCCTCGATCTTGAAACCCCACCAGTCGGCCCAGGTGGAGACGCCGACCCGCGCCTTGGCGAGCACGTCGCGGATCTTGTAGGCCTCGAGCGCGTGATGGAAGGAGCGCACGGCAAAGCCGAACTCCTCGGCGATCTCGAGCACCGTGAGCATCTCGTCCGCGCGATAGCAGTGCCAGTGGACGAGCAGCGAGCCGTCGAGCGCACCCGCGAGCGTCTCGAGCTGCAGGTTCCGGTCGGGGGGATCGGGCGGCGGCACCTGCGCCTTTCCGCCAGGCTGCGCGCGCCGCTTCTGCTCCCACTCCGCGGAGCGCTCGCGGTAGCGGGCCCACCGCTCGCGGTACTCGCGGGCGCGCTGGAACGCCGCGCGGTAGCCGGCCACGTTGCCCATGCGCGACATCGGCGCGGCCTTGCGCTCGCCGCCGTACACTCGCTTCGGGTTCTCGCCGCACGCGAGCTTGACCCCCTGCGGCGCGCCGACAAAGCGCATCTCGCGCGACGAGCGCCCGGGCCACAGCTTGATCGTCACCCCGCGCCCGCCCACCAGGTTGGCCGAGCCGGGCAGGATCTGCGCGGTGGTCACGCCGCCCGCCAGCGCGTGGCGGATCTGCGGGTCCTGCGGCCAGAAGCCGTCCTTGGCGTCGATCTCCGCCGTGACCGGCGCGGTCATCTCGTTGCCGTCCTGGTTGCCGTGGAGATCCGGCGCCGGATACACGCCGATGTGCGAGTGCGTGTCGATGATCCCTGGCGTCAGATGCGCCTTCGGCGCCTCGACGACCTTGACCCCCGCGGGCGCCTCGACCCGATCCCCGACCGCGACGATGCGCCCGTCGCGCACCAGCACCTCCCCTGGCGAATACACCTTGCCGGTCACGGTCCACACCGTGCCCGCCCGGATCAAGACCTCCTCGGCGGCGGCTCGGGAAGCCAGGAGCACGCCCGCCCACACGATGAATGCGCGCAGCACGGCCGGGCACGCTAGCGCGGTGGCAGCCCCGCGAACAGCCCTGAAAGCTTTTCCGGTAAGTCGCTGTCAGCCTGCTCTGAAGGCACCCGTCGCCGCACCTTCGCCGACCTCCACCCCTGAGAGCCAAGACCCCAGGATCGGGGTCTCGAGCCCCACCCTCGGACGTGGGAGGCCATACATCGATCGCGCGCGAAATCTCTACAAGTCATTGAAATTGGATGTCCTGTCCCCAGGGCACGGAACTTGAGCATGGAGGCCTCCGATGAGCACTTCTCGCAGGCGCTTCGGGCTGCTTTCCGTGATGGCGCTGGCCGCGACCCCCGCGCTGGCCCGCGCCGAGGTGGTCGAGCTCGCGCCGGGCGTGGGCGGCCCGGTCACCGAAGGCGGCGAGCAGAACGGGGGTCCGGGCAACGAGCAACCGACCGTGGTCCACCTCGACAAGAACGGCACGCGCTACGTGGTCACGATCTTCATGTCCTCGGCGGTCACCGAGCAAGAGGCCCCGTGGCAGTGCAAGTGCACGAGCGTGGCGCTCTCGGCGACGGCGCCGCCGCGCATCGTCGCCAACGCTGTGCAGCTGACCAATCACAAGAGCAACCGCCCATGCAATCACCCCAAGGCCGCCACAGACGGCAAGGTCATCCTCTGGACCTACGGCCAGAACGAAAGGCGCGGGGGCAACACGCGTACCTACGTCACCGCCGTCGACGAGATGTGCAACCCGGTGGCCGATCGCATCCGCATCAGCGACGACGATCGCAACAACGAGGGCGCGCCCGACCTGGTCTGGAACGGCGGCGGGCGCTTCACCGCCGGCTATCTCTCCACCGGCGGCGAGGACGAGCGCTCGACGGCGGTCGGCATCGACGCCGACGCGAGCTCCGGCAAGGTGGTGCTCGCCAAGCGCTGGGCCCAGGTGGTCGTCCGGCCGTCCAACATCGGTCGGCCGGCCCTCCTGGCCATGCCCGGCGACCGCACGCTGCTGTGCGCCGCCCGGGGAGACCAGCGGCCGCCCGAGGACGGCGTCGCGTGCGGGATGCTCGACGTCACGGGCGGTCGCGTGATCTGGCGCCGCCTGATCGCCGCCTCCGACAAGGAGCACAAGGTCTTCATGAACCAGCCGAGCCTGGCTGCCCTCGCGGGTGGTCGGGTGGCGCTGCAGGTGATCGAATCCGACGGCGGCGGTCGCCGCAAGAACACCAAGGGCCGATCGAAGACGCACCTTTACACCCTGTTTCCGACCGACGTCGCGCCGAACCTCCTCTACAAGGTGGCGAACCTCGGGCCCTACCAGGCGCACTCGGCCGTGTGCTCGGGCGCGTACGGGCCGGACGGCGCGGTGATGACCGGCGTCTTCGACGCGTCGATCACCGGCAGCGGCCTGGCGATGGTGACGTTCACGAGCTACGAGGCGCAGGGCAAGAAGCTGGTGCTCGACCCGCGCGTGGTCGGCGCGCACGACGGCGATGCCGGCTACATGGCGAACATCTACGGCGGCAACCCCGCCAAGCAGGGGCGCGAGTTCATGCGTTGCCTCGGCGACGTCCCGAACCCGGGCTTCGGTGTCACGGGCGGATTCATGCCCGAGGCGAAGACGCTGTTCCTCGCGCCCTACACCGGTCGCAAGCCGAGCGAGCCCAAGAACGCGCTGTTTCTGGGCATCCTGGCTGGCCACACGCCAGGCAAGCCGCTGCCGCCGTTCGATCCGACGAGCGGCGCCGGCGAGGTCGGCATGCCCGAGGTGAGTGAGGCCCCGGAGCTGCCGCCCGATCCGATGTCGGGCACGGGGGAGGCGCCGGCACCGATGCGGATGGACTCGAGCCTGCCGACGGCCAGACGCAAGGAGCTGGGGTGCGCGGCCGCGCCGAGCGGCGGCAGCGCGCTCGCAGGCCTGCTCGGCCTGTTCGCCCTTTTCGGCCTGCGCCGCGCGTGGCTGGCGGCCCTGCTGGCCCTCGGCTGCGGAAGCGGCGAGATCGTGCTCGATCCCGACGGCCGGCTGGCGGCGCGGCGCGCGGAGCGCGAACGCATGGAGGCCGACCGCAAGGCCGACGCCGGCACGCAG
>JAHFDS010000529.1 GCA_023248855.1 Myxococcales bacterium | reverse complement strand
CCCGGCACCGGCCGCCCCGGCTCCGCCGCCCGCTCCGGCGCCTCCATGCGTGCCCGCGGCGCCCTGCCCTCCGCCACCCGCTGGCGGCGGCGGCGGCAGGGGCGATCCGCCCTGCCCGGCTGCTCCCGGCACCAGCGAGAGTCCGCCGTTCGGATCTTGCACCACCGAGGGACCCGCAGCGGCGCCACCAGCGCCGCCGGAACCGACCCGGCCCATCGTCTCACCCGGGGCGGACAGCGAGTCCGCTCCCCCCATGCAGGCGCCAAGGAAAAGGGCGCCAAGCAACAGACTCGACCAGCGCATGGCGAGCTTCTGTGCAAGCTGCATGCGCGCGGCATGTGGCCGCAATGACATGGAGTCCGGCGGGATGGCGCGGCCCCACGATGCAGGGTCCAGGCCGCAAGCCGGTCAACCGCGGGGCGAACCGACCGCGTCCGTCATGGTCGGGCGGGCCGCATCGGACAGGGTCGGGCGGGCCGCGTCGGCAGGCACGGACGCATCTGGAAAGGCAGATGCATCGCGACGTCCGCCGGCGTCGGCGGGCAGCCCGCCGCCGTCGGACCTCGGGCCACCGTCGCCCGAGCCGCCGTCGCTCACGCCCGCATCCATGCACATCGGCGGGCACACGAGGGGCGCACACATCAGAAAGCCGTTCGTGCACTGGCACAACTGCCGCGGCACGATGCGGTTGCAGCAACGCTGCTGGCCGTAGCCGCACTCGGTCACCAGCGCGCAACGAACCCCGGTCGAGCCGATCGCCGGACAGTGGTTGGCGTCGGCCGTCACCCGGCGTGCGTCGGCCTGGAGGGGCGCGTCGGCGGGGCGAGGCCCGTCGGCCGAGCCGCCGATCTCGATGACGATGGTCTTGCCGCACCCGGCCAGCACGACCACCAGGACGAGGAAGAGGGAGCGCACGCGCGGAGATTCGCAGAACCGGCTCGCCCAGGCAATGGACGGCGGCGGTCAGCGCGGTCAGCGGCCGAGCAGCTTCTTGACGCCACTGCGCTGCTCCTCGCTCAGGGCCGGGTCGTTCGCCAGGGCCTCGAGGCGGGACCGGCCGGCGGCGCCGAGGTTCTTGTAGTACTCGGCGGCAAAGGCCACGGTCTGCGGGGCCGTCTTCCACTGCGTCACCACCTCGTCCACGAGGGGCAAGAGTTCCTCGCCCCGAAGCAGGAGCAGGTTGATGCCGAGCGCCGCGCGCATCTGCTCGCTACGTCCCTCCTTGTCCTTGAGGAACGTCATCGCCTGCGCGATGCCGTCGGGATCGCCCTGCCTGCACAGCCCCCAGATCGCGTTGACCTCCGCCTCCCAAGACGGCTTCTTCTTGACCAGCTCGCGCAGCGCATCGGTCGTCCCCGGGGACTCCATGAGCGCGAGCGCGTGCGAGGCCATCCGGGCTGCCAGCGGATCGGTGTCGCCGAGCGCCACCTCGCGCAGGGCCGGGATAGCGGTCGGGCTGTCGAGATCCTCGAGGATCTTGGCGGCGAGGAAGCGGTCCTTGTCGTCCTTGGACTTGAGCAGATCGACCATCGCCTGCACGCCCTGGGCACCGAGGCCCTTCAGATCGGTCTCGAGCTCCATCAGCTTGCCGGGCGACGCGAGGGCCGCCAGCTGCGAGCCCTGCTTGAGCTCGCCCAGGCGCGCCATCACGCTCGACACCGTCACGCCCTTCTTGTCGGCGAGCTGCGCCGCGAGGCGCTCGTTCTCGCCGCGCAGGCCCGAGACC
The DNA here is from genome assembly GCA_023248855.1 of Myxococcales bacterium. GTDB lineage: Bacteria > Myxococcota_A > Polyangia > JAHFDS01 > JAHFDS01 > JAHFDS01. The sequence continues at coordinate 2,998 of JAHFDS010000529.1, read as the reverse complement.
TTGCGCTCGAGCATCGCCACGTGCCGTTGCGCGTCGACCAGCCGATCGTCGCCACGCGCGCCGTCGACCACGACCAGCTGGCCGTTCGGGGCCGCCTTGCTGCCGTCGGCGCTGCGGACCTCGGCGTTGCCACGGTGGACCACGAGCCCGACCAGCGCGCCCGACGCGATCGCCGTGGACGCAGGGAGAAGCCACTTCGGTGCCATGTTCGTTCCTCCTCGGGTGAGCTCGAGCTCGAGCTCGGCTCCTTGGGTGAGTGCGACCTCGACGTCGGCGGCGCGTACCGCGAGCGGGGCGTTCGCTTCGGCGCGGATCCAGCCGTGCTCGACGCGCAGCACGGGCGGGGCGGGCTGCCAGGTGGCCTCGGCGGGCCCACGCAGCTCCGCGCGTAGCAGGGGCGGTCGCCCAGGGGCGCCGATCTCGATCCAGCTGCGCGTACCGGTCGGAACCGTGAGCGTGTGCGGCGAGCTGGCCTCCACGCGCAGCGCGCGCGGCGCTCCGAGGGCGAGCACGATCACCGCGGCCGACGCCAGCGCGAGCGCCGTGTACGAGAGCGCGCGGCGAAACCGCCCGGGGCGCACGACCGTGCGGGCCTCCGCCGCACGAGCGGCCGGTGCGGGCGCGACCTCGGCCAAGAGGCGCGCCTCGAGGCGTGCACGAAAGGCCTCATCGGGGCGCGTTGCTCCGCGATCGTGCGGAGTCGTGCCCTCGAGCAGGCGCGCGACGTTCTGCTCCAGCGAATCGTCGCTCATGGGGCGGCTCCGGGCTCGGCGCCGAGCAGGCGGCGCACGGTCTCGGCGAACGCGACACGCGCTCGCTGCACGGTGGATTCCACGGCCTTGGCCGAGCGGCCCTCGTCTGCGGCCATCTCGGCGAGCGAGCGGCTCGCCACGTACTTGTCCTCGAGCGCCTTTCTGTAGTGCGACGGCAGGGCCGCCATCGTGGCGGCGACCAGGCGGCGCGTCTCCTCGGCCCGGGCGACCTCGTCGAGCAGCGCGACCGCGTCCAGCGAGCCGAGCGCCCGCGCGAGCGCCTCGTCGGGTGTCGCCTCGAGGCGGCCACGCTCGCGCAGCTTCTCGTGCGCCTTGTTCTTGGCGATGCCGAGGATCCAGGTGCGCAGGGCGGAGTCACCGCGGAACTCGTGCACGCCGCGCAGCGCCGTGAGGAAGGTGTCCTGCGTGACGTCCTCGGCATCTGCCCGGTCGCCGCCGACGCGCCAGAGCACGAACGCGTACACGGCGTCGAGGTGCTCGCGATAGAACGCGGTCACCGCTGCCCGATCGCCTTTCGCCAGGGCATCGCGCGAGTCGCGTTCGGACACCAGCCGAGCGTCGCGCGGAACGGGAAGGGCCGCCACGTGCATTCTGGAGGTGAGTGACCCGGCCGGGCGGAATCCTTCGCGCAGAGCGGAAGCCATCGGAATTGCTCGCGCTTCTGCGAGCGGCGTCGAGGCGGGGCTCGCCGCGGAGGCTGGTGCCATCTCGAGCGCTGCGGCCGGAGAGCTTCGAGACCTTGGAATGAATCGGTCCACGAACGTGCGGAAGAGGAAGCCCTGGGACAGGCGCAACGACGCGATGGAGTGACTCGACTCAGCTGAGCGAGCCTCACGTGCCACGTACGCGGTGACGGCGGACCGCCAAGCGTGCGGTTACAGTGCGCCGGAGTCTTCGGAGAGGTTGGTCAGGGCCGCGGCAATGTCGAAGGTGATGGTGGTGGAGCCGAGGTGGACGCCGTCGGAGGACAGCAGGCGCGCCTCGTAGCGGCCCGCGGCGAGCCCCGTCGCGTCGATGCTGACGCCCGGAGCCGTCGCCTCGTGCACGGCGGGCGCCCAGGTCGTCGTGCCGGCCGGGCGCACCTGCACGAAGTGCGTGAGGCGATCGCCGTCGAGATCCGTCGCGCTCCAGTCGAAGCGCACCTTGCGGGCGGCGCTCGTGCCGGAGACGGTGGCGCGGCCGGACGTGAGCACGGGGTAGTTGCGCGACACCATGCGCAGAGCGAGGCGACGGCCCGCGTGGCGGTTCCAGATCTCGATGCGCTGGGTACCGCCCGGCAGCAGCGTGGCCCCGGCGAACATCGTGATCGGGATCTGGCCGACGTACTCGCCGTAGTTCCAGTTCGCGCGCAGGCCGATCTCGGAGAGCAGGCCGCCTGTGCTCGAGTAGAAGCGCAGCGCGTACGGGGTCTTCTCCTCGTTTCGCAGGAAGTCCACCGGGCTCGGCCGCGCTGGCAGCTCGTAGCTCTTGCCGAGCAGGATACGGTCGTCGCTGGCGATCATGCCGGACACGTACACGAAGCGGGGGAGCGCGACGGCGTAGGCCACGTCGGGCGCGGCGGCGGCCGGAGGCGCCTCGAACGGCACGCCGCTGCTGGTCTTCATGCGCGCAAGCAGCTGGTCGTAATCAGCGGCGTCGATCCACTTCTTCTGCGAGCCCCAGTGCGCCGGCAGGTCCGCGACCGCGCTCGAGGGCGACGGGCCCATGACGCAGTGCGAGCTGCACTGCTCACGCATCATCGGCGCCATCCACGCGGGCTCGCCGCCCTGCGGCACCCAGTAGCCCCAGGTATCGACGCCGTTCGGGTGATCGTCGCTCACGTACTCGTCGAAGCCGTGCGCAGCCCCGCAGAGCAGCGTGCCGACGTCGCCGCTCACCGAGCAGGCCCACGAGTTCTTGATCGTGGGATCCGTCGAGAGCCGGTAGGTGTGGCCGAACTCGTGCGCGGGCAGCGCGATCGACGGCCCCCCGTCGCCGTCGGCCTGGAAGATCACCGCGCGCGGCGCCACGTCGCCGAGCGACAGACCCGTGACGTCGTCCCACAGGCCATAGCGGAAGCGGTGGAACCACTCGTGCGGCAGGACGCCCATGAGGCGATCGACGCCCGCGAGCGCAGCGGCGCCGTTGAGCTCGAAGACCAGCGCGAACGGCAGCACGGCATCGAAGGGGATGCCCGTGACCCCGAGGATCGCGAACAGGAAGTCCATCACGGCGCTGACGGGCGG
>JAHFDS010000133.1 GCA_023248855.1 Myxococcales bacterium | reverse complement strand
GCCGAGCCTGCGCCGCCGGCCGAGCCCGCGCTGCCCGCTCCTCCGGCGCTGCCGGCCGAGCCCGCGCTGCCCGCTCCTCCGGCGCTGCCGGCCGAGCCTGCACTGCCTGCGCCGCCCTTGGTGTCGCTGCCACAGCCGGCGAGCGTCAGCGCGAACGCTCCCGCCACCACCAGCAATCCGAGATGGTTCATCGAGTTTTTCATGGTTCCCCCCTGAGATCGGGCGCGAAAACGCGCGCCTGTTTCGGGGCAAGGTACTCCGCGCACCCGACGGCCGCAATGATGGCCATCACGCACGGATCACCCGATCATGCGGGGGGTTTCGGGGGCGCAGAAGGCGGCGGCGGTGGATTCGGGTGCGCGGGTGGAGGCGTGCCCGCCGGCGGCCTCCCCATCGGGGGTGGCGGCAGACCCTCCTCGAACGCCGGCGCTGCGGGGCCGGGGGGCGCCAGATGGACGTAGTGTCCGGGCACGAAGGCCCACACCCCGTCGGGATCGAGCTCCCAGGTCGCGTGCGCCCACGCGAGGCCTGGCCGGGCGGGCACGTGGTGGCCCGACACCCACTGCCACTGCGATCCCACGACGCGCCAGTATCCCGCGGCCCACTCGTAGCCCTTGCGCGCCGGGGGCTGGTGCTCGTGTCTCGGCCGAGGGGGATCCCAGCGCACGTGGTAACCCCCATAGCCGTCGGGCATGTAGGTCGCGCCCACCTGGACGTGCGCCCCGCAACCGGTGACGGCCAGGCCGACCAGCGCGCCCCAGAAGCTCCGTCTCATGGCCCCATGATGGCGCCCCCGGCGCGTCGCTGCAACGCGCGGCGACGTGCGGTTGCGCACCCGCGGCAGGCGCGGTGCGTCAAAGGAAAAGCGGCTATTCCAGCTGGATGCGTTCGGCTATGGTCCGCGCGCCAATCAGGAGGATTCCATGAACGCTCGCTCCCCCATCGCGATCGGGCTCGGTCTGTGCGCGGCGCTGGCATCGAACGCCGCCCACGCGAAGCCACCGACCAAGGCCAAGCCGACCGCGGCGACCGCGACGCCCCGCCCCGACATCAAGCACTGGACGCTGGCAAACGGCCTCGAGGCGCTCTTCCTCGCGGACCGCCGCGCCCCGGTGGTGACCGTGCAGGTCTACTACCACACCGGTTCGAAGGACGAGAAGCCGGGCCTGCGCGGCATCGCGCACATGTTCGAGCACATGATGTTCAAGGGCTCGAAGAACCTGCGCGCCGAGGACCACGCGCGCTACCTCGATCGCGTCGGAGGCACGGTCAACGCCTTCACGATGGAAGACATCACCGGCTACCACGACACGCTGCCCAGGGAGCAGCTCGGGTTCGCGATGCAGCTCGAGGCCGAGCGCATGCGCAACCTCTTGCTCACGCAGGGCACGGTGTCGTCCGAGCGCGAGGTGGTCAAGGAGGAGAAGCGCCTGCGCATCGACTCGAACCCGATCGGTCGCACGCTCGAGCGCTTCCGGCAAATCACGTTCACCAAGCACCCCTACTCGTGGACGCCCGCCGGGTTCCTCGAGGATCTCGATCGCGTGACGCCGAAGGACTGCCAGGACTTCTACGACATCTTCTACGTGCCCAACAACGCGACGCTGATCGTGGTCGGCGACGTGTCGGAGGACGACGTCAGAAAGCTCGCCGAGCAGCACTTCGGCGTCATCCCGCGCGGCAAGGACGTCCCGCGCGTGACCGTGGAGGAGCCCAAACAGACGGCGATGCGCGAGGAGACCTTGCGCATGGAGGCGCAGATCCCGGTGCTGATCGGCGGCTACCACATGCCGCCCGCGTCGAGCCCCGACACGGCCGCGCTCGAGGTGCTGCAGATGGTGCTCTCCGGCGGCGAGAGCTCGCGCATGCACCAGCGCCTCGTGCGCAAGGAGAAGATGGTCCTCGGCGCCGGCGGCTTCGCCGAGGCGATGGAGCAGCCGGGCCTCTTCCTCATCTTCGCGGCGCACCTGCCCGGCAAGGACCAGGCGAAGATCAAGGGGCTGCTGCTCGAGGAGATCGAGCGCGTGCGCAAGGAGGAGCTCACCGAAAAGGAGCTCGAGAAGGCCAGGAACCAGCTCACCATGCAGTACGTCTCGAAGCTGGCGTCGGCCGCTGGCATCGCGATGGCGCTCGGCACGTCGCAGTACATCGAGGGCGGCTGGCAGCGCTTCCCGGACGCCCAGGACCGCTACCTCAAGGTGACGGCCGCTGACGTCAAGCGCGTGGCGCAGCAGTACCTCGACAAGTCGAACCTCACGCTCGTGACCCTCGAGCCGGGCGCCCCGGCGGCGAAGGGAGGTGGCAAGTGATCCGCAAGACGATGGGCTATGGGCTACGAGCCATGGGCTACGGCCTGATCCTGACGCTGGGGTGTGGGGGGCCGGCGCAGGAGGTGAAGAAGGAGGCGCCGAAGCTGCCGCCGGTCGCGACTGCCGAGCGGGTGCAACCCGAGCCGGCGCCCGCGGCGCCAAGAGCGGCCACGGTGGACCCCTGGGCGGGCCGCACCGATCTCATCGCGCAGCCGACGCCCGCGCCGGCCAAGGAGATCGACGTCGGCAAGGTCGAGATCTTCAAGCTCAGAAACGGCCTTTCCGTGGTGCTCGTGCCGCGCGCCGATCTGCCCAAGGTGGACCTCGGCCTGACGATCCGCGCGGGCAAGCAGGACGACCCGGCCGGCAAGGAGTCGCTCGCGCAGTGGACGGCGTCGATGCTCACCAAGGGCACGAAGACGCGCTCCGCGGACGACATCAGCTCGACCATCGAGCAGCTCGGCGGCTCGCTCGGGGCGACGGCGGGCGGCGAGACCCTCGAGGTCGGGTGCGGCGCGCTGGCCAAGGACCTCGAGACGTGCCTCGAGTTGCTCGCCGACGTCTCGCTCCACCCGAAGTTCGACCCGAAGGAGATGGACGAGGTCCAGCAGCAGCTGCTCGGCGGAGTCAAGCAGGCGCTCGACCAGCCGGCGCAGCTCGCGGAGCTGCACCTCGCGAACCAGCTCTTCGGCGACGACCACCCGCGCGGCCGCCCGATGACCGAGGAGTCGGTCAAGAGCGTGACCGAAAAGGACATGAAGGCGTTCTGGGGCAAGTGGTTCGTGCCCAACAACGCGTGGCTCTCGGTGGCCGGGCAGTTCGACGCCAAGGCCGTACGCAAGTCGCTCGAGAAGCGCTTCGGCGGCTGGAAGAAGGGCAAGGTGGAGGCGCGCAAGACGCCTGAGCTGCCCGCCATCGCCGCGATGCGCGTGCTCCTGGTCGATAAGCCGGGGCTGAATCAGACGCAGATCCGGCTCGCGCACGCGGGCGTGTCGTTCGGCGACGAGGATCGGCTCGCGGTCAAGCTGATGAACTACACGCTCGGCGGCGGCGGGTTCTCGTCGCGCCTGATGAAGGTCATCCGCTCGGAGAAGGGCAAGACCTACGGCATCAACACGCGCTTCGACGAGCCGTTGCTCGGCAAGGGCGGCTTTTCCGTCTCGACGTTCACGCGCACCGAGGAGGTCGGCCGCACCATCAGTGACGTGCTCGGCGTCATCGAGAAATACCGCGCCGAAGGGCCGAGCGACGACGAGCTCGTCCACGCCAAGGGCAACGTCACCGGCTCCTACCCGCAGCGCATCGAGAGCCCGAATGCGCTGGCAGACGCCGTCGTCGGCGCCCTCATGCGCGGCAAGACCATCCAGTACGTCAAGAAGTACACGCTCGAGCTCGACGCGGTCACGCGAGAGCAGGCCAAGGCGGCGGCGGACAGGCGCCTCGACCCCAAGCACCTCGTCATCGTGCTGGTGGGCGACGGCAAGGCGCTCGCGCCCGTGCTCGCGGCCGCCAACCTGTCGTTCGATCGCGTCGCGTACTCGGAGCCGGTGTCCGCAAAGACGCGGGCGCTCGCGGTCAGCGAACGCAAGGAGAAGGCGGGCGTCAAGGTCGACAGCGCCACCGCGGACGCCACGCACAAGCTGGTCTCCGCGATGCTCGTCGCGGCTGGCGGCGAGGCGGAGCTGCGCAAGGTCAAGGACGTGGTCGCCAAGATGGACGGCAAGCTCCAGATCCAGGGCCAGGAGATCCCGATCTCCATGACCATCTCGCAGATCCTTCCCGGCAAGACCCGCATGGAGATCGGCGCGATGGGGCAGATGCAGACGATCGTCCTCACCGAGGACGGCGGGTTCGCGATGGCGATGGGACAGCTCCAGGAGCTGCCGCCCGAGATGGCCAAGAAGCAGCGCAAGGGCTCCGGCGGCAGCATCCCGGGCCTCAAGCTGCTCGAGGCCCTCGACAAGAAGCACAAGCTGGTCGGAAAGCCCGCCGGCGGCGAGGTCGACGGCAAGAAGGTGGACCTGCTCGAGGTGATCGACGCCGACGGCGACGCCTCCACGATGTTCGTCGACCCGCAGACCCACCGCGTCATCAAGTCGGTGAGCGACAAGACCACGGCGAAGCTGTCGGACTACAAGGCGATGGGCGGTTTCGTGGTGCCCTGCACCATCCAGGTCGACGGCCAGCAGAAGATCGAGCTCAAGCTGACCGACCTCAAGGTCAACACCGGCGTCAAGTCCGAGCTCTTCAAGAAGCCCTCGAACCAGTAGCCAGCGTCGCCCTCCGATTGACCGCGCGGCTCGCCACGAGGAAGATCGCCGGTGTGCGACGCGGTTCGGTGATCGCCGGGGCGATCCTCTGCCTCCTTTGGGCGGGGCAGGCGAGGGCGCAGCTCTACTCCACCGACCGCGGGCGCGACAAGGACGCGGCCAACAAGCTGCGGCCCGAGCCGATCCGGCTGCGCGAGGCCCCCGCCTCGGGGCCTGTCCACCCGCTGCGCGTGCGCGTGTATGCCACGCGGGACTATCGCGCGCAGACGTTCGGCTGGCAGGGTCAGCTGCGGCGCCTCGTGGAGCGCGTCAACCGCCACACGGAGCTCTGGCCGGCCGTGCGCTTCGAGGTCGTCGAGGTCAAGAGCTGGGGCCGCGACTCCGCGGATGCCACGCTCGAGGAGCTGCTCGGCGAGCTGGTGCGCATCGATCCCGCCACGGACGTCGATCTCGTGGTCGGCCTCGCGGTCGCCCTGCCGGCGCTGTCGGATCAGCTCGACCGGCTCGGCCTCGCGCGCCTCCCGGGCCGGCACTTCGTCCTGCGGAGCCTGCACGACGTGGCCGAGTACGCGGCGATTCGGCAGGCCTTCGCTGCCGTCGACGAATCGCTGCGCGACGAGATCGTGGCCGCGCGCAAGAGCCACAAGGAGGAGGTGGGCTTCATCCACGAGTGGCTGCACACCCTCGGCGCCGACCATGTCACGCATCCCGCGTGTGTGATGAACCCGCGCTTCGATCGGGCCCAGTCGCAGCTCGACGAGGGCAACGCGCGCCTGGTCCTGCGCGTCCTTTCGTCACGTCGGGCTGGCCGCCCGGACGAGGAGATCTTCGGCGCCGCCGCGACCGCCTCGATGATGTCGCCCCGGGACGTGGAGGACTTCAACCGCGCCGTCGACCGCTACAACGCGCGCGTCTTCGCCGAGGCCTGGGCGGCGGTCGAGCCCCTGGCGCGCCGATCGCCCACCGACGCCAGGGTGCAGGCCCTCGCGTGCCGCGTGACGGTGCAGCTGTCGCCCGGCGCGATGCGCCTCGCCGCCGCGGAGGCCACGTGCCTGGCGGCCGCGCGCCTCGCGCCCAGCGACGTGGCGCCGCTCCTCGACCTTTCGGACGTGCACCTCGGCGAGCGCTTCGAGACCAAGGCGGCCGCGGATGCCGCCCGCGCCGGGGACCTGCTCGCGCGGGCCCCGGCCCCGCCGGGCGATGCGCTGCGCCATCTGGTCGATCTCCACGTGCGTCTGCGGTCTCCGACCGCAGCGCTCGCGGTCGCGCGCCGGGCCGGTCCCGAGGTCGAGCAACGCACCCTCGCGTGGGCGGCGCCGCTGCGCCGGCGCTTCGCGGTCCCCGCCGATGCGGCCGCGCTCGGGCTCGAATCTATTCGCGAACGCGAATACATCGCCGTGATGGAAATGGCCCTCGTCGCCCTCGATCAAGGCAAGCCCGACACGGCCGAGCGCCTCGCCGCGCAGCTCGCCCGGGAGTACCCGAGGCTTGCGGGCGCGGCTCTCTTGCGTTGCGAGACCCTCGGGCGCCAGGGCAAGCCGGGCGCGTTCAAGCCTTGCATCGAGGCGCTCACGATGCAGGACGAGCTGCCGGCCGCGCACTTCTACGCCGCCGCCGCGGCCGCGCGGCAGGGCAAGCCGCGGCCTGCCATCGCCCACCTCCAGCGGGTCATCGAGCTCGAACCCGCCTTTCGCCAAGCCTGGCTCACCCTGGCCGAGCTCCACCGCGGAAAGCGCGACAAGGCCGGCCTGCGGACGCTGTCGATCGCCTACGAGCGCCGCTTCGGCCAGAAGCTGCCATGACGACGCGGGCAAAAGGCGCGGTATGCTGGTGGCAGCCATGAGCGAAGCGGAGCCGCAGCGCAAGTCCGTCCTCATCGTGGAGGACGATCCCGAGATCCGGCGGCTCCTCCACACGGTGCTGCTCAGGCACGGCTATTCCGTGATGGAGGCTCCCCACGGCGAGGCGGCGCTGCAGTTGCTGGCGGCTGACCCGCTGCCCGGCGTGATCCTGCTCGACCTGTACCTACCCCTCATGGACGGCTGGGAGTTCCGACAGGCGCAGCTCCGGGATCCTCGGCTGGCTGCCGTGCCGGTGGTCGTCATCTCCGCGGCCGCCGACGTGCTCATCGAGCCCCTCGATGCCGAGCAGGTCATGAAAAAGCCGCTCGACATCCCGCGCCTGCTCACCGTCGTGGCCGGCTTCTGCGCGCCGCCCGGCGGCTGAGCGAGCCCCGCTACTTCGCCCCGTCCTCCAGCACCAGCTCCACCAGCCGATCGAGCTCCTCGTCGGTCAGCTTCTTGCCGAACTTCGGCATCCGGTTGCGCTCGCCGAACAGCACGTCCGCGCTCCCATCGGCGATGACCGCTCGCACCCAGGCGCGCGTGCCCCGTCCGCCCAGGTTGGGGGCGTCGCCGTCGGTCTTGCCGTCGGTCTCGTGGCACCCGTCGCACTCCTTGGCCTCGAACAGCTCGGCGCCACGTTTGGCCTTGGCCTCGTCCACCTTGGCGCCGCCGAGCGCGATGACGTGCTCGACCAGCGCCGCGCGCTCCCCGTCCGAGCCCTTGACCGGCTTCATGCGCTTTTCGAGCTTGCTCTTGCCGTACTTGGTCGGGTGCTCCGGATCGCGCAGGAAGTCGGCCAGCCACGCCCGCCCCAGAAAGCCCTTCAGATCCGGCGCCGTCGCATCGTCCGCGCCGCGGCCGTCACGCGTGTGGCACTTGTCGCAGTGCTCCTTCCACAGCGACAGCGACTTCCAGCGTGGATCGTTCTTCCACACCGCGACGCCGCCCTCGGGCAGGACCCCCGCGCGCGCCAGCTTGCGCGCCTCGAAAGCCTGGACCGCCGCCTGACCCTTCTGCTTCTGCAGCGCCGGGTTGCGCTCGTCCTCGATCACCGCCGCGCCCCCGAGCCCGATCCACCCGGCGCCGAGCACCACGAGCACGCCGAGCGCCAGCTTGCGCTCGCGCAGCCGGCGCGCCGGTTGCCGGTCGAGGAGCGGCAGCGCGAACAGCACGCCCGCCGCCAGCCCAGGCACGATGACCGTGGCGATCACGTCGAGGCCGCCCTCGAACCACTTGAGCAGCTGGAACAGCGGCAGGAAGTACCACTCCGGCCGCGCGATGAAGGGCGCCGACGGATCCGCCGGCGCCCCGAGCTCCGCGCCGCGCTGCCACACCACCACGCCGATCAGGCACGACAGCACCAGGAGGCACGCGCCGAGACCTCGTTCGAGCTGCCGTACCGCTGGTACGGCCTTGCGATCGAGCTCCTCGTCGCTGCGCACGCCCGGCGCGCTCGGCCCGCTGCGCCGGTACAACTTGACGTGCAGGCCCCCGAGGAGCAGTAGTCCCAGCGGCAGCACCATCGTGTGCGTGGCGAAGACCCGGGCCAGCGTGAGGTTGCCTGGCTCGGCGCCCCCGCGCAGGAGCGGCACCAGCCACGGCCCCACCACGGGCACGCGGCTCGTGATCCCGGTGACGACCTGGTTCGACCAGTACCCCTTCTGGTCCCAGGGCAGCTGGTAGCCCGTCGCGGCCGTCAGGACGACGAGGCCCATCGCCACCAGGCCCGACCAGTAGGTCAGCTCGCGGGGCGCCCGGTAGGCCCCGAACGCGATCACCTGCACGAGGTGCAGGCCCAGGACCACGATGGTCAGCGACGCGCCGAACGAGTGCACGCCGCGCACGAGCCAGCCGAGCGTCACCTGGTCCTGCACGAAGGCCACCGAGGCCCACGCGCTCGGCACGCTGGCCGCGTAGTAGTGCGAGAGCACGATCCCGGTCAGCGCCTGCAGGCCAATCAGGAACGCGAGCACCCATCCGAGCGTGTACGCCCAGCGCGCGCCGCCACGGACGGGCGCGGTCGCGGCCGCCTCGAGCGCGGCCTCGAGCCCGGTGCGCGCCTCGATCCATTCGCGAAGGCGCATGTGCCGCTCAGCCCTTGCGCGCCGTGCCGACCGGGAACCGGCGGTAGGTCACCCAGACGCTACCGTCGCCGTCGACCCGGGTCTCGAGCTCGTCCATGTTCCTCGGCGCTGGCCCCGACAGCCGCTTGCCCGCAGCGTCGAAGCGCGCGTCGTGGCACGGGCACCTGTAGCGCTGCTCTTCGGGCGACCAGTCGACCGCGCAGCCGAGGTGCGGGCACACCACCGACAGCGCGCGCACCTCGGCGCCGTCCTTGCGCAGCCAGCACGCGCCCACGCGGTCCTGCTCGGTGCGCATCCAGGCGTCGTGATGCTCGTCCACCACCTCGGCGCGAAGCGGCCCCTGCGCAGGGAAGTCCGCGAGGCTCGCCACCTTCACGGGCTTTCGCAGGCTCTGGACGCCCCTTCGCAGCGGGTGCAGGAACGCCCCTGCGAGCGGCGCGAGCGCGCCGAGGCCGAGCAGCCCGGCCAGCGCCTTGGCCAGCCCCGACAGCGCCCCGCGCCGGCTGGTCTCGGCCATGAGGTCAGGCCTTCTGCGCCAGCGGGCGGTAGGTGAAGCCCTCGCGGTTCTGCTTCCAGCGGTTCCACAGGGCAATCCAGAGCGCGAGCGCCGCCGTGCTCGACACGAGGCCAATCGCCTGCGACGTCGACAGCCCGAGGATCTCCCCGCGCTCCGCGTCGTCCCGCAGGAACTCGATGAAGAAGCGCGCGATGCCGTAGGTCATCGTGAAGGCGACGAAGGCCTCGCCCGAGAAGCGGCGCTTCTTCCGCACCACCAGCAGCACCGCCACGATGAAGACGCCCAGCAGCACCTCGTAGATCTGCGTCGGGTGCACCGGCAGGGACTGCGTCGCGGTATCGGGCAGGAGCTTGAGGTCGTGCACGTGGCGCTGCCACGCAGGGCTGCCGCGCATCTTGTTGAGCGCGGTCGGCCCCGGGAACTGGATCGCCCAGCCGTGCTTCGAGATCCCGCCGAAGTCGCAGCCGTACAGGAGGCAGCCGATGCGCGTGATGGATAGGCCGAGCGCCACGGGGATCACGCCCACGTCGGCCCAGCGAAGCAGGCTCCAGCCATTCTTCCGGCACCAGTACCAGCTCGCGAAGAACCCGCCGAGAAAGCCCCCGTAGGCGACGAGCCCGCCCTCGTTGACCTTGATCCAGTCGATGGGGTTTTTGAAGTGGTCGAGGTTCGTGAGCACGTAGAGGACGCGCGCGCCGATGACCGCGCACACGGCCGTCCACACGTAGATCTGGGCGACCCCCTGGCGCGACAGGCCATCCTTGTCGGACAGCCACATCGCGAGGTACCAGCCCACCACGAGCGAGATCCCCAGCATCACGCCATAGGAGAAGATCGGGACCGGGTCCCAGACCTTGCCGAAGCCGCCCTCGGCCCAGAAGTCCCAGCGGCCGGTGCCCACGCGCGCGGCCACCAGCGCGGCCACGAGGAGCGTGGGTCCGAGCGACTTGATCTCCTTCTTGCGTTTGATGAACGGCACCACCAGGCCGCCGAGCGCGAGCAGCGCTCCGGCGACGAGCAGGATCACGAAGGCAGGCTTGGCTGGGATCTCGAGGAGTAGCGGGCGCATCGGGCTAGCGAATCCGTACCACGACCGCGTTCGCGGTCAACCAGTACGTGCGGGAGCTGGGTCGGCAGCGGCGCGGCCCGGTCAGCCGTACGCCTTTTCGATCCGCTCCTGATCTTCTTTGCAGCGGATGCAGAGCGCCGTCTCGGGCCTGGCCTCGAGCCGCTTGAGGGAGATTGGCTCCTCGCACTCCTCGCACACGCCGAACGTCTCGTTGTCGATCTTGGCGAGGGCGAGATCGATCTTCTTGAGGAACGTCTTCTCGCGGCCGCGCAGGCGCAGGTTGAAGGACTGCAGATACTCGCTCGAGGCGAGGTCCATCTCGTCAGCGAGGTCGTCGCTGTCGAGCGTCATGCCCTCGTCGAGGGTCTTCTGCGCTACCTTGAGGATCTCAGCTTTCTTCGCCTCGAGGATCTCCCGGAATCGCTTGAGATCCTTCTTCTTGAGCACCGCGTTGGCCATTCTTGGTCCCTCTCGCCGCGAAAAAACAGGATACCGCCTTTGGAAGGCAGAACGGGCACTCTATCCACATACTGCACGAATCGTCAAGGGTTCTCGCAGTCTAGGAGTCTGTACCCTCGGTCAACCAGGCCGGAAGGTGCCCCACACCAGATAGCTCACGATCTCGCGCGCCAGCACGTCGCGCGGCGTGGTGGGCAGCCGCCCCGCGTCCCCCTGCGGCGGGAGGATCACGCTGGCCACGACCTCCCGGATGCTGCCGAGCACGCAGCGGCCGACGATGTCCGGATCGCACGGCCGGATGAGCCCCATCGAGATCCCGAGCTCCAGCCCGCCCTTGATGAGGCCATGCAGTTGATCATAGAAGTCGCGCAGCTTGCGATCGAACTCGTCGTCGAGGCCGGCCGCCTCGCGCAAGAGGATCCGCGTCATGTGGCGATGATCCTCGAGGCTGGCGAGCAGGCGCAGCACGTTCTCCTGCAGCTGTACGACGGGCGGCGGCACCGGGCCGTCCACCTCGATGGGCCGGATCGCGCTCCGGAGCTCGACCAGGAACGTGTCGAGCAGCTCCTCGAACAGCGCCCGCTTGGACGGGAAGTAGAGGTAGAAGGTCCCGCGCGCGATGGCGGCGTCGCGGATCAGGTCATCGATCGACGTCTCGTGATAGCCGCGCTCCGCGAAGACGCGCCGCGCGCAGTCGAGCACCTGCTTGCGCCGTTCGGCACGAATGCGCTCGGCCCGCAGGATTCGCCCGTCGCGCGCGGGTGCGTGTGAGGCAGCCATCGGTTCGTCACGAGCACGTTACCACCGAGGTCGGACATCGCCACCGCCGCCGGTGACGAAGCCATCGCGGTGAAGCTTGACACCCACACGTAGCGCGGAATACAAAAGCCTACACCCCGTGTTGAGATCATTCGATCTCTCGAGGACCCAGGAGACTCCATGGCCGGTTCGGACAAGCGCAAGCAGAGCCTGTACTTCCCCGAGGAGATGCTCAAGGAGATCCAGGAGGAGGCGGCCCGACAGGACCGCTCGCTCTCGTGGATCGTGCAGAAGGCCTGGAAGATCGCGCGGAAGGAGATCATGAAGTATCCCTCCGTGAACGAGTTCCCGGGCGAAGAAGACGAGCGCGGCGCTCAGGACGAGTGAGGTCTCCCCTCACGCCGGTTCTGGGCGGTGACGGCTGCGCCGCTGCCGGCCGTGACGGCTTCGCCTATGGTCGCGACGGCACCCCGATCCACTACCGGGTGACCGGCAGCGGTGGCCGGCCTGCCGTGCTGTGCGATGGCATCGGGTGCGACGGGTACGTGTGGAAGTACATCGAGCCGCTGCTCCTCGCGACCGGTCGCTTCGATGTGGTCCACTGGCACTACCGGGGGCACGGCCAGACGCCGCCGCCACGCGAGGCCGATCGGCTCTCGATCACCGATCTGGCGGATGATCTCGAGCTCGTGCTGGGCGAGGTGGACGAGGCCGGGCCGGACGCACGCCGCGCGGTCCTGTTCGGCCACTCGATGGGCGTGCAGGTGTGTCTCGAGGCGTTCCGACGCTTCCGCCATCGCCTCGGCGGGCTCGTGCTCATGTGCGGCAGCTATGGCAACCCGCTGCGCACCTTCAAGGGCAAGAAGACCCTCGAGCAGGTGCTTCCCGCGCTGCGCACGCTCGTGGGCGCGACGCCGACGCTCGCGCGCTACCTCGTGCGTGCGGTGACGCCGACCGATCTCGCGTACCTCCTGGCGTCGAAGCTCGAGGTGAACGCCGATCTGCTCAAGAAGGAGGACTTCTTTCCGTACCTCTACGGCATTTCGCACGTGGAGCCGAAGATCTTCGTGGAGATGCTCGCCTACGCGGGGCGCCACAGCGCGGGCGATCTGCTCGAGCAGATCGACGTGCCGACGCTCATCGTCGCCGGCGACCGCGACGGGTTTACACCCGCCTGGCTCTCGCACGAGATGAACCAGCGTATCCCAGGCAGCGAGCTTCTCGTGATCAAGGACGGCTCGCACACCGCGCCGCTCGAGCGCCGTGACCTGGTGGAAGAGGCCCTCGGCCGGTTTCTCGCGAAGGTTTGACCAGGGCTACGATCGGTCAGTAGAACGACTTCTCTTCCGCGTCGGGGCGGCCGTGGTGGATGCGGTCGCCGCAGGCCCAGCCGCTCCAGCTGTCGGCAGCCCAGGTGTTCGGCCCTGGGTGCGGACCGCCCGCCCGGAAGGCTTTCATGAGGGCGGGGTAGCCGGCGTCGCGGTGCCTCGCGTCTGCTCTGCCGACGCACTCCTCGTCGGAGCAGGCGCACACGGCGCGCTGGTGCTCGGCCGCCATGGCGTTCAGCCGTTCGAGCATGGCGCCGCGATCGGCGCTGGTGGGCTGCAGAGGCGCGGCAGGCGTGCGCGCGCACAGGGAGGTCAGGGAGACGAGAAGCAGGCCGAGCCGCATCGAGGGTCCTCCTTCGTTGCACCACGTCGATCGCGAGCGCGACCTCGGATGATCTTGAGGTAGCGCCCACCGTTCGACAACCGGTTCGAGCCGGTGTCCCGCGGATGTGACCTTCGTCATGCTCCGCGCCGATGTCGGTCCTGGCCGCCACGATCGGGCCGCACCCATCGGATGCCCCATGTGTCACGGGGACGGGGCGAGAGGTCTCCGGCGAGGCTGTGGTTCCTCGCGGGATTACAGCGGGTACTGTCACATGGGGCCGGTTCGCGGCCGGCCGCCGTCGCTGCGCGCCTGGCAGGTTCTTCCACTACGTACGCTGGCATGCTTGACGTATCGAAAGCGAAGACGCTAACCTCCGCGCTCGGCGGGAGGCACATCATGCGGAAATCCCTGGAGAATCGTGGCGCTGGTCTGACCAGTGTCGGTCGGCTGCTGGTCGGCACCTGGATCATGGCGATCGTCGCTGCGTGCGGAGGCGGCCAGTCGTGCTCCTGCCTCAAGCCACTACCGAACGGCTTTCCCGCGGAGAAGCGCGCTCCGAACGCGATCCAGGCGCGGGTCTCGCCGCAGGGCATCCAGTTCCTGCAGTCCAACATCGGCACGCTGATCGGCGGGCTGATCCCGGGCGGCCTGAGCTTCGCCATCCCGCCGACGTGCTCAGGCTCCACGCAGATCTGCTGCCCGGGCGGGGTGAGCCCGCCCAACCCGGATCCCATGTGTCACGCCACCGCCAGCGTGACGGGCGCGATGCTCTCGCCGCAGGAGGGCATGAACGCGCTCGACTTCAACATCCGCGCAACGCTGCGGACGAGCTCCGCGAGCGGCAACACCATGCCGGTGCACGCCACGTTCATCGGCATCACCGTCGACTGTGACGTCAGCATCAACACGATGGCGTCGGGCGTGCCGGATCTCTCGCTCGCGGGCCGGCTCTCGATGACGATCGATCCGCGCACGAACACCACGCGCATGTCGGTGACGAACGTCAACGTAACTGATCTCGACAACGGCGACATCACGCTCTCGGGCGGCGCACTCTGCACGATCGCCGATCTCATCAAGCCGCTCTTCATTGGCACGCTGACCTCGCAGTTCACCGGGACGATCGGCGGAACCATCAACGACCAGCTGTGCGCCAAGTGCACGGGCATGGCCCCGCTGGCGCAGGAGTGCGGCACCTTTGCCAACGCCTGCACGATGGGCGTCTGCATGAAGGCGGCGTCGTCGGGCATGGGCAGCGAGTGCGTGCAGAAGCTGGGCGCGGAGGGCCAGGTCGACCTCGGCACGTTGCTCGCGTCGTTCGCGCCAGGCCTGCAGGCCGGCATGGACATCTACGCCGTCGCCGGCGGCTACGCGGAGAGCAACGCGATGGGCCTGAACCTCGGCCTGCTCGGTGGCGCCGAGCCGAACCCGGCGGCGGGCTCGAGCTGCGTGCCCCAGACGGCCGCTCCCGCGCTCACGCCCGCGCCGCGCTCGGCCACGTTCCAGGGCATGACGATGGCGCCGGTCGCGCACCACGTCGGCATCGGCGTCCACAAGTCCTACCTTGAGCGCGCGCTGTTCGCGATCTGGAAGGGCGGGGCGCTCTGCCTCAACGTCGGCGGCGCCACGGTCGCGCAGCTCAACTCGGAGACCTTCAACCTGCTCGTGCCGTCGCTGCCGGATCTGCTGGGTGACTGGCCGGTGCCGCTGTCGCTCAAGCTCTTGCCGCAGAAACCGCCGCAGGTGACGCTCGGCAAGAACGAGATCCGTCGCGACATGGCCGGCAACCGGACGCTCGGCGAGCCGCTGCTCAAGCTCAAGCTCGAGGGCCTCATCCTCGAATTCTATGGCCTCGTGCAAGACCGCTACGTGCGCCTGTTCAAGGTCACGACGGACCTCACGCTGCCGATCGGCCTCGATGTGGACGCGGCGGGCAAGCTCATTCCGATCCTCGGCGACGCGCGGACGGCGTTCCAGAACATCGTGGTCAGCGACCTCGACCTGCTCTCCGACGACCCGATGCAGGTGGCGGACACGCTGCCGGCGCTGCTCGGTGTCGCGCTGCCGCTCCTGACGCAGGGCCTCGCTGGCTTCGCGCTGCCGAATCTCATGGGGCTCAAGCTCGACATTCCGGCGGGCGGCATCACGTCCACCGACATGAACACCTTCCTCGGCATCTTCACCAACCTGGCCGCGGCGACGCCCATCGTTCGTCCGATCCAGGTGGACCCGCAGGTGGTCTCGCTCGCGCTGCCGAAGGCGGCCGACTGGGCAGCGTCCCTGCGTGACCCGGCGAAGGCGCCGGCTCTGACGCTGCGCGTGCGTGCGTCGGGCGACGAGGGCGCGCTGGCTGCGGGCGCGTTCGAGTGGCAGTACCGCTTCGACGGTGGGCCGTGGTCGGTGTTCCAGGACGCCGAGCAGCTGACCCTGCGCGACCCGTCGCTGTTCTGGCAGGCCAGGCACCTCGTGGACCTGCGCGCTCGCCGGGTGGGCGAGACCCGCTCGCTCGGCGAGATCGTCACGGTGCCGGTGCTGGTCGACGTGCTGCCACCGCGCGTGCGCCTGGAGGCGGACGGTGCGCTGGTCGCGCTCGACGGCGTCACCGCGGTGGCGGAGCTGCGCTGGGCGTTCCGCATGCCGGACGGCACCACCACCGCGTGGGCGCGCGAGGCCCGCGTGCCCGAAGGCGCGCTCGCGGCCTACGTGGCAGACGAAGCGGGCAACGTGTCGTCGCTGTGGCTGACCGCGCGCGCGCCGGCGCCGGGGGCGGAGCCCGCGCCGGGTGAGGCGGGTCACCAAGTCCCCGCGGCGCGAGGCACCGGGTGCGCATCCGGTGGCTCGGGCTCGAGCTCGGGCGGCCTGGCGATGCTCGCGCTTTCGGCGCTCGCGGTCATGCTGCGGCGTCGCGGCGCGCTCGTGGCGGTGGCGATCGCCGTGGTGCTCCCGCTCGCGGCGTGCTCGGACGACACCATCAGCGGCGCGACGTTCGACGGCGGCGCGGGCCGGGGTGGCGCGGGCGGCACGGGTGGAGCCACGTCGCCACCAGACGGCCCGGTCGCGCCGACGCCGGACGCGCCCCCGATGTTCAACACGCCCGGCGCGCAGGGCCGCTACTCGGACCTCGCGGCGGCCCGCGGCAAGGTGCTGGTGTCGGGCTACGAGGCCAAGTTCGGCGACCTCCTCGTCGGTGAGCCGGGCGCGGACGGCAAGGTCGCCTGGCGCTTCGTGGACGGCGTGCCGAGTGAGATGCCGGTGTTCCCCGCGACCGGCTATCGCGGCGGCATCCGCGGCGAGGGCGACGACGTCGGCCAGTACACGTCGCTCGCGCTGGGCGCGGACGGCAAGGCGATCATCTCCTACCTCGACGTCACGCACGGCGCCCTCAAGATCGCGCAGGCGATGGACGGCGCCAACACGATGTGGGCCACCCACACCGTGGACGCACCGCCGGCGGGTGCGGTCCTGCCCTCGGGCGGCGACGTGCGCTTCGGGACCACGGTGATGATGACCTCGCTCGCGCTCGACGCGCAGGGCGTGCCCTCCGTGGCGTACCTCGTCAGCGGTCTCAAGGGCATGGCCGGCAAGTACACCGCCGAGCTCCGCTACGCGCGGGCCAGCTCGGCGAGCCCCGCCGCCCAGGGCGACTGGACGGTGAGCAAGATCGAGACGGTCTCGATCCCCTGCGCGGGCCTGTGCGCCTCGGCCGAGGCGTGCATCTCCGACCTCGGCATGATGAACATGCCGACCGGCGGATCGACCTGCAAGCCCAAGGCGACCGGCTGCATGCCGGCCTGCGCGGCGGACACGCAGGAGTGCGTGATGGCGGGGATGGCCAAGGCCTGTCAGGCCAAGGTCGCCACGCCCGGTTCGATGGACATCCCGCACGGCGTGGGTCTGTGGCCCGCGGTCGTGTTCGGCATGGATGGCAAGGCCGTGGTTGTCTACTACGCGCGCGACAACGACGGCAAGGCGGTGGGGCAGCTGAAGATGGCGACGCAGAACGGCGCCATGTGGGCGACCAGCGTCCTCGACATGGGCGGTGACGTGGGGGCGTTCGCGTCGGTGGCCGTGGGCGCGGACGGCGCGCTGCACGTCGCCTACCAGGACCTCGCCAAGGGCCAGCTACTCTACAAGAAGGTCATGGGCGCGATGGCCGGGCCGCGGGAGGTGGTGGACGATGGCATGCGCATGGACGGCGTGCACCTCGTGGGGGCGGACGCGACGATCGCGCTCGCGGGCGACGACGTGCGCATCGTCTACCAGGACCAGCGCGCCGTGGACCTCCTCATGGCCAAGCGCATGGGCACGATGTGGATGCGCTCCGAGCTCAAGACCGGGCGCATCGGCAATGGCTTCTTCGCGCGGCTCGTGAACGATGGCGGCATGTTCTGGGTGAGCGACCTCTACTACGACCGCATGGAGCACCCCTTCGGCGAGGTCGAGGTGTTCCGGCTGCCCTGACCTGTCGACGCCGATCTGGCGATGGGACGGCAGAGCATGGTAAAGGTGCGTGTTTCTTGTCTGAGGGAGCACGCATGAAGTCGAGAGTCCTGGTGGTTGGCTGCGGTGGCATCGGCGGCGTGATCGCCGGTCGGCTGGCGAAGGCGGGTCACGACGTCACGCCCGTGACAGGCAACCGCACCATCGCGGACGCGATCGGCGTACGCGGCTTCGAGGTGCGCGAGTTCGACGGCCAGACCTGGTCCGCGGCACCGGCGCGCGCTCCGCGCGTCTCGCTGGCGGAGGACGCCTCGGGCGGGCCCTTCGACCTGTGCATCGTCGCCACCAAGGCCACCACGCTCGAGGCGGCCCTGCGCGACGCGCTGCCGCACCTGTCTCCCACCGCGCCCGTCGTGACCTGCCAGAACGGCCTGCCCGAAGAGCTCGCCGCGCGCGTCGTGGGCGCGCATCGCGTGGCCGGGGCGGTCGTGGTGTGGGGCGCGAGCATGGAGGAGCCCGGACGCTACGTGCGCACGTCACGTGGTCGCTTCCAGCTCGGGCGCCTCGACGAGCGAGGGCCCGAGCTCGCGCCCATCGCCGCCCTTCTCGAGGCTGCGGCGCCGGTCGAGATCGTCGACAACCTGGTGGGGGTACGCTGGGGCAAGCTCGCGATCAACTGCGCGACCAGCACCCTCGGCGCCATCGGCGGAGAGCGTCTCGGTCCGCTGCTCGGGCGTCGCTTCGTGCGCCGCATGGTGCTCGAGCTGTGGAGCGAGATCTCGCAAGTGGCCGCGCGGCAGGGCGTCAAGATGGCGCCCGTGACGGGCCTTCAGATCCCTTGGCTGGCGCTCTCGCCCGAGGAGAAGCGCGCCTCTTTCGGCTCGCCACGGCTTGCCCTCAAGCACGCCATCTTGCTCGCCATCGGCGTCAAGTACCGTCGCATGCGCTCGTCGATGGGCCTGGCGCTCGAGCGCGGTCGCCTCCCCGAGATCGACTTCCTCAACGGCGAGATCGTCGCGCGGGCCAGACGGCTCGGCGTGGACGCGCCGCTCAACGCCCGCCTCGTGGACGCCGTGTGGCGGCTGCACGAGCGCGAGCTGCAACCCTCGATCGCGCTTCTGCAGTCGCTCGGCGAAGGCGCGCCGCCGGCGGCGGCCCTGGCCGCCTGAGGCTCGCGCCTGGGGCGATCGGCTGGCGCGCGCGCGGGCCCGCTGGGTCAGATCCGCTCGAGCAGCAGGCGGGAGAGGACGCCGAAGGGCGGGCGATAGGCGAGGCGCACGAGCGCCGGGAAGATGCCGGTGCTGGCGGCGTGCGAGAACGCGGCGGCGCCCAGGAGCGGACCTGCGAAGGTGCGGCGGATGCGCCTTCGATAGCGTTCGGCGAGCCCATCGGCGTCCGGGGCCTCGGCGATGGCCAGGGCCGCCTCGCGGCCGCTGCGGAGCGCGTGCCAGATGCCCTCGCCCGTGGCGGCGCTGGTCAGGCCGGCGGCCTCGCCCACCCAGAGGACGCCCGGCGCGGCGAGGG
Organism: Myxococcales bacterium; assembly: GCA_023248855.1. Taxonomy (GTDB): domain Bacteria; phylum Myxococcota_A; class Polyangia; order JAHFDS01; family JAHFDS01; genus JAHFDS01. Next base: position 46 of record JAHFDS010000133.1, on the reverse strand, counting down.
ACGGCACGCTGCCGCGCCACGCGATGGGCTGGCCGCGCACGGGATC